>CBDUZS010000112.1:0-1602 GCA_965371785.1 uncultured bacterium | reverse complement strand
TCTGTGAATATCCAACCATTGCCATGAGCAGGGCGCAGATTATTACTATTTTCATAAAATTCCCTTTCACAGGAAATAGCTTTCACTGGATACGACCACGCGAAAAGTGATCCGTTATATAGGGAATGGAGATTGAATCTGCAAATTTCGAGGTAGATCCGGGAGTGGTTACCGCTGAGACCGGCCAAACACCCGGTCGAGCCAGCAGAATATTCTCTCATTCGACACGCTGATGGCTCCCATCTGGCAGTGCTCGTCGGCGCCTTCCTGTTCGGTGAAGAGAATGTAATCCTTCGGGCAGGAAAGCGAATCGTACAGTTTGACTGCCTGACCTGGTATGAGCGCGTCGTTCTCCGAATTCAGTACGAGCATCTCACAGGTGATATTCTCGACACAGCCGCTCATCGTGTACTCTCTCATCATCCGCATGTACTCGCTCGGAGAGTCTGCCCCGAAAGTCCACATACCGTTCGTGTAGAACCACTTGATGAAGATGTTGTTATCCATCATGCTGTAGATGTTCTGATCGTACACACCAGAGGCATCTTCGTCGTCCAGGATTTCATCGATGTCTGGCGGATTGTTCCTGATGGCACTCTCGTACATGCTGTAGACTCCACCGTTGGCCACACATGCAGCAATCCTGTGTTCGTATGCAACAGCACGTGGTGCCAGGTAGCCTCCCATGCTGTATCCGATCAGGGCGATCCTTTCAGAATCCACGAAGGGGAGACCGATTACGAAGTCGACAACAGGGGTTACGACTGATTCCCAATCGGGTCTGAAGTGGATGTTCTGTTCCCTGATGACCTCTCCCTGACCGGGACCCTCGAAGAGAAGGCAGTTGTAGCCCCTTTCAACTGCGAAACGGCCCAGGCTGAAGTAAAGCTCTTCCTTTGTACCGTCGAATCCACTGTGTGACAGGATTATCGGCCTTTTCTCTCCCGAATCGTCCACAAGGCAGAGGTAACACGGGAGATAGCCGTCTTCAAAGGGGATTTCCATCGGGATTATTGGGTGTTCGGAAAGAGCTGCTCCCGAAAGGAAGGCATTTCTGCTCATCTCCCAGGTCTCGATCATTCTCGGATCATCCGGGTTGACGTGGAGAAAGAATTCCGCTGCCCTGAAATAGCATGATGCCCTGAAGTAGCACTCTCTCGCATTTTCGATGCAGCCGACCTCCAGGTAAGTTTTAGCCATTGCTTCCACTCTTTGCGCAGCACCCAGCCACTCGGTGTGCCAGCTCTCTACATTCCCGTCTTCTATCCTGTGACAGGTGCTGAGGCATTCCCCGATGTCGGCGCCGCCGTTGACTGCGTAGCCGATTGTCCTGAGAGCCTGGAAAGAGAACTGCTCGTTCTCGAATATCAGACCCGTTCCACTGGCACCGAGAGGGAAGAAAAGAAGGCTTCCGCAGGTCAGGAACCAAATCGTTGGGAAATGCTTCATAGATATTACTCCTGCTGGTTTGCGCACCTGAATAGCGGGATCACGACATGAACAAATATCGTATCAGAAACTCCTCGACCGACATGACTGTTCTTTCCATGCTCTGGCTCACCCAGATGAAGTAGGTATCGGGGTAGAGTTCGAGGAGTGAGG
>CBDUZS010000111.1:0-1742 GCA_965371785.1 uncultured bacterium | reverse complement strand
TTTTCGAAGACACGATGAAAGCAGTCGCCTGGCTCGAGAAGCACGAGGTTTCGGTAGAAGGACCCGGGGAAAAAGGATACGGTCTCTGCTGATGGAATCCGGACTTAAGCCAGATAGCATTTGTCTGCAGCCGGGAGACGTTTTCCTGACCAGGGGCAGAGGGCTGCTCTCATGGCTGATAAGGTTCTTCACACGAACGTTCGGCGAGAGCAGGACGATGGTAAACCATGTAGGTATCGTTGTTGAAGAGGGGTCACCTGGTTCAGCGGTCGTCATAGAGGCGCTGAGCCGGGTGAGGAGAAGAACGCTCATGAGGGGGTATGGACCTCCTCGAAGGGACCTGGTTGCCGTCTACAGGCCTGTGAACCTGACTCGTGAGGAGACAGCACTGGTGGTTGCCGCTGCAGAAGCCCAGGAGGGCTTGAGTTATGGATACGTTTCGCTGATCGCTCATTTAATGGACTGGTGCCTGATGGGTGTCTACCTCTTTCGACGGATACTGAACCGCCCGGACTATCCCATATGTTCCTACCTTGTCAGCAGGGCATTCGCAGCAGCGGGGAAAGACTTCGGCGTTCGTACGGGTGAGGCGGAACCCGATGATATCTGGGATTTCGTCTGGGAGCATACGGAAGCCTACGATGAGATTCTTCCGCTTGCTCCAATGGCGTGGCATCTCGATAATGGGAGGGGAACCTGTCAGGATTGACGCGCTGAACGTGTAAGTGGTAGCATTTATTGAGTATTACGTTTAAACGAATGGCAGGAGAATAGTGCACGATTACAATGACGAGAGCGATCGCATTCATACCCGCGGACGGGGAAGTTCCCTGGAGGAACTCGACCACCTCAACAGAGTGCTGAACGTCCAGAGATGTATCAACAGGATCGTTATCGGGGAATCCAACCGGACAACCCTCCTGCAGGAGGTTTGCGATGTCCTGACTCGAACCGGCGGCTACAACAACGCATGGATTTCTGTGGGCACCGCTGCCGACTCACTGAGACTTTTCGTTCACAGCGGTCTGGGCGATGTGAGTCAGGCCCTTTCCGACAGATTCGGCGACAGCACACCCGAATGCTGTATCAGGGCCATCCATTCCGATGAGCTGTTCGTGAGCGATCTCTTCACCGATGAGTGCGGCGCCTGCCCCCTTCTCGGCGGCAGATTCGTCGATGAAGCTACGCTGGCGGTTCGTCTGCACCACAAGGACAGGGTATACGGCGTTCTGGCTTCGGCCATACCAAAGGCCTTTCTACCCCTGGAAGACGAAAAAGAAATTTTCCTGGAGATAGCGGCAAAGATATCTGCCACCCTGTACATGTTCGACATGAAAAGTGAAAAATCTCTGAGGGTGGAGCCCACCGCAAGGGGAGGCAAATCCGTCGGCATCGACGAGAGCAAGGAAATGGAACGTATCCTTTCAGAAACTCCTGAATTGCTCGGGAAGATGACCTCCATCTCGCAGGATGCCATCATTATGATGGATCACAATATGCATATTTACTTCTTCAACTCCTCAGCCGAGAAGATGTTCGGGTACACCATTGATGAAGTACTCGGGAAAGACATGCATGCACTGCTTGCTCCAGATGCGTACAGGGATGCCTACACAAAAGGGCTCGAGGCTTTCGGAAAGACCGGTACGGGTATGTTTCTGGACAGAACGATAGAACTCGAAGGCAAGAGGAAGGATGGGATGGAGTTTCCTGTGGAGCTGGCGATATCGGCATTTCAGATC
>CBDUZS010000110.1:0-1793 GCA_965371785.1 uncultured bacterium | reverse complement strand
GGGGCGGGGAAGACGGCGCAAGGATGGGGCTGGTGGACGGCAACATTTCCGGAGCGCCGCCTCTTCCAGGTGACTACATCGCAAGATACCATTTCGAAAAAGAGCGGGTGCGAACCATGAGAGCGCCGAGCGACTGGGTCTGGGACAGGGCTTCGGGGAGTTATGACATCTGGGTTTACCACGATTTCGATTGTCCTCAGACGGTGTCCGATGGTATCGTTCGAATACAGTTCGTTTCCGGGCCTCTCGGGACAACCGTTCCCCATCATGTCAGAGTGAACGTGAACGGAGTGGAGTACGCGGATACGATATGGTACAATACCGCATCGACCGATATCTTTCAGCTGGAGTTCATCTGCTCGAATCTTTATCCCTCGGGAAACATGCTCGGGATCGAGTTCGTGCTGTCCACGCCGGGTTACGATGTTCTCTACCTTGACTGGTTCGAGGCTTTCACCGGGACGGGATACTCACAGGAACCGGGCCAGATCGAAGTCCCGCTCGAGTGGCTTGCCGACACGGGCCGATACCGTGTGGACTGGAGTTCGGGGCTTTCCGACTGCTACGTTTTCCAGCTCAGCGGTGATACACTTGCATCGCTGATAGAATTCAGTGGAGGAAGCTCGTTCGAATGCGATATCCCTGAATCCTGGCTGAGAGCTGCAGTAAGCCTCTGGTGTGCTGGTTCCGACGATCTCCTGTCAGTCGTAAGCCTGGAGGAGTGCTCGCCGGGCAGGATAATCGAAGTGCTAGATGGCGCTGACGTCGTGTACGTTTACGCTTCCCTGTTCGGCCCCGACGTGGCAGGGCTGGACAGACCCGGTCGGGAGACATCTCTGATCTCCGCACAGGAGGTTTACAACGAGTTCAATGGTGGAGTTCGCGATCCTGCAGCCATCCGTGCCCTGATGGATCACTGCTTTCTGACATGGGATCCGATTCCTGCCGATCTGGTTCTGATCGGGTACGGCAACTGGGATCCCAGACGGTTCATGACCAGCCGAATCTCGCTGCTCGATATCCTTGCCGATCCGACTCAGGGTACGGTGTCGGATGATGGATTCGTAATTCTCAGCGGTTCAGATTATCCTCAGGCAGGAGTGTCCAGAATCTGCGCTGACAGCAGGTATGATGTACAACTCGTCGCCGAAAGAGCCTTAGCCTATTCTGACGGCACTTCGCGTGGCAACTGGCAGGCCGTCATGCTGGCAGCGGCAGACGATGAAGCACTTAGCGGTAGCGAGACATCGCATACCATTCAAACCGAAAACATAGTGAACGGTCACCTCCCTGCTCGAATCAGACCCGTGAAGCTCTACGAGATATTTTACGACTGGAACAGTCAGGGCAAGAAACCCGATGCAAGACTTGACTACATAGACGCATGGAGCGACGGGTGCCTTATCTCACTGTACATGGGGCACGGGGGTTACGATCAGCTTGCGGATGAAGGACTTCTCTACCTGGAAGATATGGACATGCTGGCGTGCGATGGAAGACTCCCGCTGGCCCTGTTCGGCTCTTGCAGTGTCGGAGAGTTCCAGAATCCGGTCATGAACTGTATTGCTTCCGAGGTTACGATGACGCCCTTCGGAGGAGCAATCCTCGGATTCGGAGCCACCGCTGGAAGCAGTGGATCCCAGAATGAAATACTCATGTCTGCTTTCCTGGATTACCTGTTCGGTGAGGATAAGTTCTCCATGGCAGCATGTGCAATTCTCGGTAAGATCAGCGGAGGGTACTCGAGCAACGATTACATGTACGTTCTCTTCGGTGACGGCAGCCTGGAACTT
>CBDUZS010000109.1:0-2261 GCA_965371785.1 uncultured bacterium | reverse complement strand
AGGAGATCACCCGAACCATCGTATGCGAACGAGGAATCGAGCCTGAATCCGAACCACTCCTCGGGAAATGCTTCGAGGATGACGGCTTCCCTGTGGAAGACATGCACCCTGGATCCGGCAAGCCAGTTCTCCTCGAAAGATGTTTCGAGCGAGTCTCCGATGCAGTATCCCATGTAGATGTGAAAATCATCGAATTCTACCCTGGAACCGCCCGGCAATCCCCTGTGCCAGTAGATAGCGGTTATCTCGATGGGCGTGCCTATCTCCTCTTCCAGCGCTACCACCTGGTAACGCGGTCCGCTGCTTCAACTGCCGCAGAAGAGGTCTGCAGCCGCGAAGTCGGCATCGCCGATAACGATACGATCAGCCAGCGAAACAGCTGTAATACACGCGAGCATCGTTAGTGCAATAGCACGCATCGTTCTTCTTTCCCTTCCCGGATGAAGTGAATATCCAAGTATAAGTTATCCATGTCTGTCTGTAGAGAGTACCCGTGAACAGACCTTCTCATTCCCTGGATGCAGCGGGGTTAGACCCGGACCTTCGCAGGGGTATACTCAAACGTACCGATCCTGTTCTTGATAACCGGGAACCTTGTCGGCAGAGGAGCTGTCATGTTGAAAACGGCAGTGATTCTTTTACTCGTTTCTGCTACATCGATTGCCACGCAGATAGTCTACATGGACCTGGATGAGGTTCTTCCATTGACCGGGAGTGTACTGATCGCAGAAGTGGTCTCCATGGAAACCGAGGAAGGCGACGGCTGGTGTTCCGCCGCTTACTCACTGAACATCCTGGACATTATCCGGGGTAATGGCGAGACGGGGACTGTAATCAACGGCTCCTATAGACTGAATCTTCCGCGGTCGTACGAAAGCGCCATGGGAACGGTGACCTGGGTCTCACCGCTGGAGACCGGTTCAGGCTTCGAGTTCTTCGTCTGCACCGGTGATACCGTCATCGTTCTGCTGGACGCCGATACGGCGAGCAGCCATACGGTGTTGAGAATGGAACCTCTTGATATGCGCGAAACGCTCGTTGAAGAAATGAACCTTGCTTCAACAGAAATATTGATTCATCGCTTCACTTACGCCGGAGAACGATGGAGGTCATGGGAACCACAGGATGTTCCTCCCGGCACTACCGTCACATGGGAATGGACGAATGCAGAAGACTGGCAGAGCTTCCTGTCGATGACATCTGACACCCTGCTGATAACGTTCGAAGTAGTGAACTTCCATGACGTCGAATACCGGTGTGTTATACCGGACATGCCGGAGAGATGGAAACGTGTTTACACCTGCAGGATACTCGAGGTTTCAGTTCTTCCGCGCCCTTACGCTGAACATCAGCGGGAGGCGGGGGAACTCCTCCGCTAGACGCCACCAGCCGTCTTCTCCCATAACCATCGATTCGACGCACTTCCAGGCGATTACTTCGTGCTCGTGGAAGAATTCTATACGCAGCCCGGCATCGATCAGACTGCCTAGAATGTCGCTGATGCTCCAGGTCCATTCCCAGCTGGGTGATTTCACAGTGTAGTCCCCGTCGGAGTAGTCCTGGTACTCCTCGTTCCACTTCATCGGCTCGGGGGAGTGGAAGTAGGGGTAGCGAACGTGCAGTCCTTCCCGCTCATCGTCGAAAACGTGGATGCAGGGGTGCGATTCGAAGATGTAGAAGAAACCTCCGGGTTTCAGATAGCGGTCGATGATCCTGGCCCATTCCCGCAGGTCGGAGAGCCAGCAGAGAACCCCCGTCGAGGTGTAGACGATGTCGAACTGCCCATCCAGGTGGTCCGGCAGGTCGAATATGCTCGACTCGATGAAATTCCCCGGAAGCCCCGTTCGTGTCGAGAGCTCACGTGCTTTCTCCAGCGATACGGGTGAGATATCCACACCGGTCACTGAAGCCCCGAGGCGTGCCCATGAGAGCGTATCGGTGCCGATATGGCACTGGAGGTGCAGCAGGGATTTACCAGAAATGTCACCAACTTCACGGGTCTGTACGTCATCGAGCAAGTGTCCGCCCTCGAGCAGAGGAGCCAGCCCGTAGGACCTGATGTGTACGGGCGCAAGCTCGTCCCAGTGCTCCCGGTTGCCTTTCTCAGCCTCGTAGTTCCTGTTGACCGTCATGATTCCTGTCCTTTCGAAGCATGTTCGGGGAACAGCCGAGTCTGCATATACTACATGAGTACGACGGAAAGAGAGTAGAAATAATGTTTGCGCTTCTCATGATTCTGGCCGTGAACGTTCAGGCACAGG
>CBDUZS010000108.1:0-2545 GCA_965371785.1 uncultured bacterium | reverse complement strand
TCCAGCTCGAGGGCGGCAGTCAGGTCGTCGATGGCCGATTCCAGCCTGCCGATGCTGAAATTGCAGAAGCCCCTTTCGCTGAGGAATTCCACGTTATCGCCATCTATCTCCAGCGCAAGATCGTAGAAGGGAATCGCCCCTTCGAAATCCCCCGAATTCATCAGGTACCAGCCGTTGTACGCGTAGTAATCCAGCGATTCGGGCGGAAGGGATGAATCGTACTCCGAAACCTCTCCCCGGACCGGGAAAGAGAAGGCAAGCATCAGAAGCATGGATACTAGAAAATCAAATGGTCTGTTGATCTCAAGACTCTCGGAACGGAACATGACAACCTCCCAAGAGGTTTCAGATCAGCGTCGACCCCTGCACGCTGGTCCAGCCTGTGTCTAATGGTATAACGCCGAACGGAGAGGTTTTGTTCCACTCCCGATTTTGAGGAAGCGTCAGATGGCAGTCAGTCCCAGGAAGAATCGGTGGTATTCTACAGAAAATCCCTGATCTGTCTCGAGGACGAGCCTGCTGATCGAATTGACCACATCGTCCGAGAGGGGGTAGAGCAGCACCATCTCTCCGTACATACTGCACCGGCCCCTGATGACGGGTTCCCAGGTCAGCCAGAGGGCTTCTATTTCCTCCGACTTGAGGTTGTTGCCCGCCCACCTGCACAGAGTCTCTTCGATCTGCTCAATAGAGATGTAACTCCCGCGGATATCTACGGCGTCCTCAACCTCTGCACGTTTGGAGACCAGTTCATCGCCGTTCCAGGCGAAGATGAGAGCGGGTCCCTGGTAGGTGTTCCCCCCCCGGTCCCTGCAGAATGCTTCATCGCTGAGAGGACGGTTGCCCGTGGTGCATTCGTAGTAGATGAACCGGTCGGACCAGCCGTCCGATTCCCTCGTGATTGTCAGGGAGGGAACCAGCCTCCACCAGGGAACAGCCCAGCCGAAGCTCTCCATGTCCCAGCGCGTGTCCGAACGCTTGTCGTCTGTCCGCAGGCCGTCGGGGGGAGCAGGCGCAGTGAAGGTGAGATCCTCCCACACGACCCTCTCCAGGGGAAGAACGGTCCATAGCGGAGAATGTATCTGTTCGATGTGATCGGGTTCGGGATAGCGGGTGGTCAGCGAGCCGTTCAATATTTCCACGGTAAACTTCCCGGTGAACTCAGGACCATGGAACCACACCACGGGTGCATCCACGACCATCAGTTCTCCGCTGTGGAATACCCCGTGATCGTCGGGATAGCACCATTCGGCTCCAACAGCTTCCAGGTAACTGTAATCCATCTGTATTACGCCCCACTCGTGGACGCGGACGGTCTCGAAATCGGGGTTCACGAGAACCGTATCGACGAGTAAGCTGAAAAACAGTGGAATCATCTCGACCTCTTTCAGGTCATGGTATACCGGTTATACCCCGGGGGAGGGAGGGGATTCCATTCGTATGCTGATTCAGTGCATATTTCCCATGGAGGTGTTCATGTCTCTGATCCTGACTCTTTTCATTATCTCGCAACCTGCACTGGAGCAGTTTATACCAGTCGAGGGGTTCGCGGACCTCGAATCTGAAACGACTCCGTCCGGATTCGGCCTGTTGCTGATCCAGTCGGATGACGTTGATGAGAACGAAGCACTGGCATCTGAAGTTCTTTACATCCTCGATATCCTGAAGCCCTGTTCATGTGAACTCATCGATCTCTACAGTATTTCTCTCAACGCTGAAGGCTACATCGATGTGGCAATCCTGGCCAACGACTATCCATCCCCGCCGGCCGTGGTCGTTCTGGTCGGACACTGTGGTTTCCTGCAGCTCGACCCGTCGATTCTCGAAGCCGAGATAGAGGATTCATGGTATCTCTGGAGTGGCGGATCGATATCCGGGATATGCAATCTGTGCACCAGGCGCAATCCCCGGTAGACATTTCATGACTCGTAACGCATTTCTGGACAGAATAGCTATCCCGATGTCTCGGTAGAATCCCATAAAGGTTCTTGTAATGGATTGTTACATACTAGTGGCCGAAACCTCAAAAAATCTTCGGATTGCGATACCAACGTCTTGATTAGCACCCATGTCCCACACGAGTGTTTGCCGATGGCAGCCTTGGATTGCAGGTGTTATCTCGTGTACCAGAAAAGGGTACTTATAGTAAAATTGTATCGTACTGAGCCTGCCGGATAAATCCAGCCAGATACCGTTACGGAAGCAGATGCCTTGAGATCAGCCCTGCCGGGGGAGGCCGGGCATTCCTCATTCTGATTTGAGTAAGTAGTTGAAAAGGTGATTCCGGTTGCTCATTGCCTCATTCTGAGCAGGATCTTCAGGAACATGAGGAACCTTCCCACAGCACTCCTCTTGTTCGACATGATCTTATCGTTGAGGTCCTCTTCATCCTTCGGAGGTTCGGTTTCCCGTTCCGTCGGGACCAGGTTGATTGCATCGGCAGGGCATGTTGTTACGCAGAGGCCGCATCCGATGCACCTGGTCTTACCTATAACTGCCTTCTTCGGAGTGCCTTTCAGCAAGATCGCGTCGACCTGGCACCTCT
>CBDUZS010000107.1:0-2637 GCA_965371785.1 uncultured bacterium | reverse complement strand
TGGCGCTCCCACGGGGAATCGAACCCCGGTTTCCGGCGTGAGAGGCCAGCGTCCTAACCGCTAGACGATGGGAGCGCCGAGTAAAGAGGGGGGAAATATCGGAGCGTGTCTGCTCCGGTGTCAACCCCGTATCAGGCTATATCATTCCCGGAAAAGATATTCCGCTTCATATCTCTTGAAGAGTTTCTTCAGCTTCTTGCCGGAGATACCTCCAAGAATTTCTATGGCGGAGGTTATTCTTATTCTGACGATATCACTGCCGAGTATCTCCATGGAACCGAAGAGAGGTGTCGACACTGTTTTTCCGCTTACCGCAACGTAGAAGGGTCTGGTCAGTTCCTTGAGTTTGGTGTCCAGCCGGTCAGCCAGCTCGCGGAACATGTTTTCAATTGCTGAAGCATCGAAGGTTCCGATTCTCTCGATCTGCCAGACCACGATCTGCATGATCTCTGCAAGCTCCTCATCGGTTCTGTTCTTCATGATGATCTCCGATGGATCTACCCCGATGCAGTCGGAGAAGAGGAACGAAGTCATACTTCCCCAATCGCCAAGGGTTTCGAGCCGACCCTGGATCAGCCTGACAATGCTTTGCAAATGCTCGTCGTTCAGCCCCCAGTCTCTCAACCGCTCAAGCAGTTGATCGACCGTTAGATCTTCACGTATATATCTGCCGTTAAGCCATTTGAGCTTGTCCTTGTCGAATATAGGTCCTCCCAGGGAGATGTTTTCAAGCTCGATGTTTTCGATCATCTCCTCGAGCGTGAACTTTTCACTGCCGTCGGGCATGCTCCATCCCATCATTCCGAGGTAGTTCAAGAGAGCCTCGGGAAGGTAGCCTGCCCTTCTGTAGTAGTTGATTGACACAGGATTCTTTCTCTTCGAGAGTTTGCTGCGGTCACTGTTCCTGAGCAGGGGAAGATGGCAGAACACCGGGGGTTCCCATCCAAGATACTCGTATAGAAGTACGTGCTTTGGAACGGAATTGATCCATTCCTCTCCCCTTATGATGTGCGATATCTCCATGAGGTGATCGTCCACTACTACCGCAAGGTGATAGGTCGGGAATCCGTCCGCTTTCATTATCACCTGGTCGTCTACCGAAGCCCAGTCCTTCCGGATCTCGCCCCGCAACAGGTCGTGGAACAGGCATTCCCCTTCGAGAGGAACCTTCAACCGAACCACGAAGGATTCACCCGCCTCTACCCGGCGCACAGCTTCCTCAGGGGGGATATCCCTGCAGTGTCTATCGTAACCACGGCTTGAAGTACCCGAATCGACTTGATCTCTGCGTACCTGATCCAGGCGCTTCTTTGAACAGAAACAGGGGTAAGCATGAGTTTTTTCGACCAGTTCGTTGATGTATTCATGATATATTTCAAGTCTCTCGCTCTGCCTGTATGGAGCGTATGGCCCTCCGATATCCGGCCCCTCATCCCATTCGAGACCCAGCCATCTGAGGCTGTCGATAATGGCTGCTTCGGAACCTGGAGTGGATCTGTCCCTGTCCGTGTCCTCGATCCGCAGGATGAACTTCCCGCCGTTCTTTCTTGCCCATGCATAGCCGAAAAGCGCCTGGTAGGCTGTTCCGACGTGAGGATCTCCAGTCGGTGACGGCGCAAGCCGGGTTCGTATCTCGGTCCGTTTCTGCATAATTTCTTCCGTCCCCTTTATTCAGACATCTCAGGAAAGAAAACCTCCCATATCCTGGGCCCTCCGGTGCTACTCGATCTCTATTTCAGCTCCATTCCAGGTAATTACGGGCAAATCATCTAGTTCATCAACACGATCAGTGAACATGAAACTGCAGCCATTGTCAGGCAGGTAGTAATCCAGGTAAAGTGGAATGTTCTTCATTTCCCTTCCCAGCCGGGAATTCTGAAGCAGGAAAATGACGTACCGTTCCCCGGGTATGAACGAATCCCGTTTGTCACCAGCAAAAGCGGCAAGAAACACAATGAAGAAAGCCGATGGGGTGTAGACGTAATGCTCACAACTCTCCCCGATGATTGACTGGAATCCGAATCCCCCCGATGACGAGGGTTGCAAGCAGTACTTTCCTCCATCTTATCAGATCTCTTCTCGCATATCCAAGCACTGTCAACGCCAGGATGGCCAGCCACAGTATTCTGATCGGTATTCTGCCGAGAAACGCGGCACCTGTAATTTGTAAAATGAGTGGTCCGATTCTCCACAGTATAACGGAAAAAGGTGAGTATCCAGAATAACCGCTAATGTCACTGAATATCAGCATTCTAGAGAAGAAATAGATTCCCGAGACAAGAAGCAGTGACAGGAGCAGCGCAATGGTATTACTTCGATTACGATCTCCCCCGGGCCAGAAGAAGTACATGATCGGGAGGCATATAAAGTTTGCAATGCCAAGTTCTTTACTGGAAAGCGCAAGCATCACGAATACGGAAGGAAGTATGGCTCTACCGAACGAAGCAGGACTTCGAGAAAGCCTTACGACGGAGATGACGGCAAGAAGCGAGAACAGACATGCCAGGATGTCACTGCGGGTAACCACCAAGCCTATCGCTCCGACTGTTCCGGGATGCAGGGCAAACAATATGCCGGCAAACAGTGCCGACAGTCGCTGCCGCGTGAGCATTGAAACCAGTCTTATCACGGCATACA
>CBDUZS010000106.1:0-3097 GCA_965371785.1 uncultured bacterium | reverse complement strand
TCATTCATCAGATCAGCAAGGAAGGGCTGGGCAGTGCCATCAGACTCGGGATGGCCAATGCAAGAAAGGATTTCGTCCTCTACATAGACGGAGATGAGCCTTTCGACGTGGCAGAGATAGCAAGGGTGCTCCCGCATCTCGAAGAGAACCGGGTCGTTATCGGATACCGGATCGGTGAGAGGGAAAACTTCAAGAGGAAGCTGTTCAGCAGTGTGTACAACCGGATAGTGCATTTCATGCTCGGACTCGGTGTCAGGGATGTGAATTTCTCCATGAAGGCACTCGAGCGGGTTCTCCTCGGAAAACTGAATCTCAGGGCGAATGGAGTCTTCTTCGATGCCGAGTTCCTGGCAGAGATCGTAAAGACGAACACCGACATCCATGAAATCGGTTTCGAATACACACCTCGAAGAAGCGGAGATTCATCCCTCGACAGGATTCCAATAGTCGTCAACACGCTCTGGGAACTGACCTGCTACTTCGTCAGGAATCGGATCTTCAGAAGAGGTTAGCCCGCCCGGCTCAGACCCTTGCTCTCCAATCGTCTGCTACGTCTTCGAGGCTCTTCTCAAGAGAAATCGAAACACGCCAGCCAAGTGAGTTCCCCGCACGTGATGAATCACCCGGGAGATCCCTGACAACAGCGGTTCTTGATCCTGAACCTTCCGCCCTGACCGAGAGAGACTTCGGAAGGCTGAATCTCTCCATCAGGTGATCGAGCACCCACCTGCCTGTATGGGTAACTCCCCTGGCAATGTTGTAGACGACCTCTTCAGACGTATTCGACGAGAGTGCAGCCCTTTTGATGAGTCCGGCGGCATCCCTGACGTCCACGAAATCCCGTTTCGTGTCGAGAGGACCGACTTCCAGCACATCGGGTGACCCGTTGCGCTCAATGTAAGCCAGCTTACGGGCAAACGAGGGAACCATCATCACCGGCTCCTGTCCAGGTCCCACCATGTTGAAGGGCCTCAGTATCACGAGCCGTATCCCCCTGCGCCTGCATACACGTCTTGCCAGCTCCTCTCTCTCCAGACAGCTCAAACCGTAATCGGATACGGGATCGAGAGGACAGGACTCGCTGACAGGCCAGTGGTCGGAGGACGGTGCACCGTACACCGCAGAGGAACTCAGGAGCAGGAACGTCCCGGGTGGGGGGTCAAGATTTTCCAGGAGATTCTCCGTGGTATCGACGTTCAGCCGCCCGTACTCCCTGGTGCTCTCCGCTCTGATGATACCGACCATCTGAATGACCGCAGAGAAGTTTCTGCCTTGCAGCGCTTCCGCCGAATTCTTATTGCTGGTCAGATCACAGGGAATGTAACCGGTTACATCGCTGCCGATTCTGCCGGGAAGATCGAGGATAGTGAGTTTCAGCGCAGGATCGGATTCCCCGAGGCTTCTGCAGAGATGCCTTCCGAGAAAGCCTGCACCACCCGCTGCCAGAATTCTCATGTTTGCTTGTCGGGTAAGTATTTCTCTGGTGATTCCGAAAAGACTCTCTGTGCTTCAGTGAAATCCTCGATGTTTCCGATATCGAGCCACTCATCATCACTCCGGAAGCATCTAACCGTTTCACCTGCTCTGAGGAGCGACAGAACCAGATCGGGAAAATCGAGAGGTTCTCCGGAATCAACGTAACCGAGTACTCCACGGTTGTAGGCGTAGACTCCCATGCTTACCTCGTAATCGAGAACCGGTTTCTCTACGTAATCGGTGACTACGTCACCCTCGTACTCCAGCACACCGAGCTGAACCCTTGTCTGTTTGTTCTTTGAAGCAACGGTCAGTATGCTGCCGGAATCGACATGGTAATCAAACATTTTTCTGAAATCGAGTGTCGTCAGGATATCACCATTCAGAACCAGAAAGTTCTGTGGAAGATTCTTCACCAGAGCAATTGCGCCCGTCGTACCCATTGGCGTGCTCTCCCTGACCCATTCGAAACTGACGCCTTCCGACCTCAGCGGGTGATCGTTGAAGTAAGCCTCCAGCAATCCTCCCAGGTGACCAATTGAGAAGATCAACTCCCTGAACCCATTCGCGGCCAGCTGGCGAACGAGGATATCGACGATGGGAAGGTTACCGACCGGCATGAGTGGTTTTGGCAGGACAGTAGTGTACGGAGCCAGCCGGGCACCTTTGCCACCTGCTAGAATGACTGCAACCCTCCTCACACTCACTCCCTCCCGTTTTTCACACTGTATGGATGTTTTTCGTACCATGCCAGAGTCAGTTCCAGCCCGGTTCTCAACGGTACCGATGGCTCGTAGCCGAGGATATCTCTTGCCCTCGTAATGTCCGGACACCGTCGCTCGACGGGATCGTAGGATGCCGTCTCGGAAACGATCGTCTGCCCCCTCCCTGCGAGGCCGATTATCATGAAGGCAAGATCCCCCATCGTTATCTCTTCCCGGTCGTTTCCGATGTTCAGAACTTTTCCCGAGGCTTCCGGTTCTCTCATTGCGGCAATGGTTGCTTCGACCGCATCGGAAACGAAACAGAATGCTCTGCTGTATCCTGCCGAGTAGACCGTAAGCGGATCGGAACCTGCTTTCACCCTTCCGAACAGCTCCGGCATCACGTGGTTGTAGCCCATTCTCGGACCATAAACATTATGGTACCGCACAGCCACATGATGCTTTCGGGCAGCATTACAGACATGCCTTACAGCCAGTTCTCCGAATATTTTGGTTCCGGCATACGTGCTCCTTGGATTGTCCAGTTCCGTGATCGACAGGGGAACATCTTCCGGTGTCGGTATAGGCAGAGGATGGAAATGCTGAGTCCATGCATAGACTTCGCTCGTTGACGTAAAGAGCAGTCTTTCCCCGCCTCCGTCGACGTACCAGTCGAGGAGTCTCAGGGTTCCTCCACCATTCACCCTTATCACGTCAGAGGGATGCTCGAGTACGTTGGCCACTCCGATTACCGCAGCCATGTGGTACACTTCATCAAAGCCGCTGCCCAGGGAGTCGAAGAGGATCGGATCGGTTACGTCTCCCCGGATCAGCTGGACGTTCGGGCGTTCAGCGAGAACCCGAAGTTCCTCATCGTCCGCACCTCTTCTGTAGTTATCCAGGAGCACGACGGTATC
>CBDUZS010000105.1:0-3501 GCA_965371785.1 uncultured bacterium | reverse complement strand
GCACCGGCCTGTCACGCCGGAAGTTGCGAGTTCGAGTCTCGTCCGGACCGCCAGTGAATTCAGAAGACGCCCGACGCTTGTAAAGCGCTGGGCGTTATGTGTATAGGGAGTTCTAGAAGGCAATCACAGAAAGCGAAGAGCTAGTCAAGCCTTTCTCTGACTACCTTCTGCAAATTAGTTCCAAGATAGTAGTGTTCACTGCTGGCAAGTATGTTCAATCCACGGATGTGTAAATGCGGATCACCTCATCTCTGAATCGGATATCAGATGAAAGCAATTGTATGCACTGGCTACGGTCCACCAGAGGTTCTTCAGCTCAAGGAAATTGAAAAGCCTATTCCAAAGGACAATGAAGTACTTATCAGAGTCCATGCGACCACTGTGACATCAGGGGATGTCTGGATCCGGAGTTCAACATTCTCTCCATGGTTCTGGCTAGCCGGGAGAATCATGTACGGCCTCACCAGACCGAGGAAGAAGATCCCGGGTAATGAGCTTGCCGGTGAAATTGAATCTGTCGGTAAAGAGGTCACTGCATTCAAAGAGGGTGATCAGGTATTCGGCATAGTATGGGAAACCAGTTTTGGTGGAGCCTATGCAGGATACAAATGCCTGCCTGTGAACGGAGTATCGATTAAGCCATCTGGTATGTCCTATGAGGAAGCAGCTGCTGTTCCCAATGGGGGGCTGACAGCACTGCATCTGCTCAGAAAGGGTGGAATCCGAAGTGGACAGAAGGTACTGATCTATGGCGCTTCAGGGAGTGTAGGTACTTTCGCAGTGCAGTTATCAAAGCACTTCGGTGCAGAGGTAACGGGTGTATGCAGTGCTGCAAACATCGAAATGGTCAGATCTCTTGGTGCTGCCAGGGTGATTGATTACACATGCGACGACTTCAGAGAGAATGGAGAAACCTACGATATTGTCTTCGACGCAGTAAGGAAGACGTCATTCTCCAGATGCAGGAAATCACTTACCAAGAAGGGAACCTTCATTACTGTTGACTGGCCCGTTGCCACAGCACTCTGGGCATCAATCATCGGGAAGAGACGAGTGGTATTCGGGATAGCCAAGAGAATAGAAGATCTGACATTCCTCAGAGAGCTGATCGATGCTGGAGATCTGAAAGCGGTTGTTGATAGACGCTACTCACTTGAACAGGCAGCAGAGGCTCATCGGTATGTAGAGGAAGGACACAAAAAGGGCAATGTTGTCCTGACAGTGGAGAGTGAATACAATCCCTGACAGTGTCAGTAACCCATCGGAAGAGAAAGTAGGTTCTTCAAGATGACGGATCAGCGAACCATCCTGATCGCCGGAGCTACAGGGAACATCGGAAGAGCAGCTACAGTCGCCCTGGCGAGACGGGGGGCGAGAGTCATCATGCTCGGCCGAAGTCCTAACAAACTGAAGGTAAAGGCTGACCTTGTTCGCAGTGACCTGTCCGATGCTCGTATCGTGTTCAGAGATGAGGACATCGATACGTTGATTATCGATTTCTCCGAAATGGAATCCGTCAGACAGGCGGCAACCGAAGCGCTGAACCGGTATCCCAGAATCGATGGCTTGGTTCTCTCTGTGGGTGCCTTTCTCCAGAGTGGTCCAACCGTCCTGCCAAGCGGTCACGAGGCAATGTTTGCTACAAACGTCATGGGGCCATTTCTGTTCACCGAGCTTCTACTCGAGAGGCTGCAGGAATCCGATGGATTAGTCGTCCACGTGATCGCAACATTCTACAAAGACATCGACTGGGATGACCTCGAAAATACTCGGAACCACAAGCCGATGACAGCGTTCAACAGGATCAAGACTCTGAACCGGATGATCGCCGGAGAAACGGCACGGCGACACGCAGATCTAATCACTTCCGTCGCATTCGATCCCGCTTATGTCATTGACAAATCTGATCCAGATCTGGCCGGGAGGTGGCCTTCCGGAATGATGGGATTATTCTGGCGTATGATGACAGTGTTTTTCGCCAAACCACCTTCTGTGGCTGGCGAACCGCTTGCTGAGCTAATGCTTGCACATCCGAACAGTCCTTCCCTCAACGGAGCCCTTTTCAAGCTGGACAGACGCATCGAGAAACCCGACCGTGCCATGAACGACGAAATCATGGGAAAAAGGCTGTGGGACGAACTGGTTCGACTGACCGGATTGGCACAGGAACAGAATTAATCGAATACCTGTGAGATGACTTGCCAGCCTATCCTGTGATTACTGGAACAGGTAGTCACAGTTCAGATGACCGATCTTATCATGATCCCGGTCTGACAGATCATTACTCTTCTTCAGGTTCTTCGCGACGAGCGGGGCCAGGTTTGCTGCGAATGGATAGTCGGTACCGAAGACGATCCTGCCGCTGCCAGCGAATTCGACCAGAGCCCTTATGGCAGGCTGATCCGAAATCAGCGCCGTGTCATAGTACATGCTCTGCAGGATCCTGAGACCCGATTCGGGTTTGCCCCTGACGAGCAGATCATAGAGAACCCTCATCACGGGAGTCTTCCTGTTTTCCTGCTGGTAGCGCACCATTGCTATCTTCCAGCCGAGGTAGGGGATAGTACCACCACCATGGGCGATTATGAACCTGACTCCCGGAGCTCTTTCCGCCTGACCAGTATAGATCATGTTGGTAACACTCCTGGTGGTCTCGAATGGTGCTTCTATCAAGGCGTTGGAGATACCGAGTTCAGGATCGTAACTGTCTGATGGATCTGTAGGGTGGAGGAAGACGATGGCTTTCCTCCGGTCTAGCTCCTCGAAGAACTCACGGTAGGAACTGTCTCCCAGATACTTCCCGTTGTAGTGGGTGAGGAGACCAACGCCATCGAGCCCCAGCTCATCGAGAGCGTACTCGAGCTCGGTAAGGGCTCCCTGAGTATCCGGTAATGGGACTGCGGCGAAACCACCGAACCTTCCGGGATGATCCATCTTCAGATCAGCCATGTACTCGTTGCATACCCGGGCGAGTTTCCTGGAGAAATCTGTGTCTCCGAGCGAGACTCCCGGAGTCGATATCGAGGTGATCGCCCTTTCGATCTCCAGCTTGTCCATGAACCGGATCCTCTGCTCCGGGGTCTTATAGTTCTTCTCGAACGGGTAGCCGTATGCATCCTCTATCCCGATTCCCTTGAGCATCGAAATGTACTCTGGAGGGAGCACGTGATGGTGTACATCGATTCGTCCTGACATTTCTGTCTCCCTTGCTTTTATGGTTATCCAATGTTCTGAATGCTGCGATTCCCTATATCAAGGCTAATATGTGGTTCAAATGAAGTACGGTCTGTGCTACCAGACGGCATCTATCTCCTTGTCTTAGACGCTTGAGAGGAACGGGCTGTAAGAGGGTAAGTGAAGCTGGACTGAATCTCCTCCAGCAGCTCTGACACATCATCGGGTTGATCCATCAGAAGCGTTCGAAAATCGTCTAGCATGGACCGCCCGGAGTATACAAGACGCACCCAGCACACCTATGGCGCTGGGTGTTTTGCGTATAAG
>CBDUZS010000104.1:0-3996 GCA_965371785.1 uncultured bacterium | reverse complement strand
GCAGATCAGGAGAGATCCATCCTCCTGAACTTCCAGTAGCCGAGACCGAGAACAACAGCAGCCCAGAGAGCCGAGTACGCAAGCTCCCAGGCCGGTATGCTTCCCGAGACACCGAAGAAGGCGGCCCCTTCCGTTATCAGGGAATCCGTCGGAAGTAGACCGTAAAGCACACCTCTGTAGCCTCTGTCCGCCGGGAAGACCAGCATCGCAATTTTCGCGATCGTACCGATCGCTGAATTCTCGAGATCCGGAACCACTCGAGACAATTCAAAAAGGCTGCCCATGAATGAGGATATACCTGCCAGACAAAAGGTTATAAGCATAGCCGGGATCTTCTTCAACAGCAGCGAAAGCGTGACTACGGCTGACCAGCACACCATCAGCCAGACGGGCAGCGAGACAAGGGCAGTGAGAGCGTTTGTGGGTGTAAAGGGGAAGTACCTGTTCGTGATCAGAGCCGTTCCACCGAAGAGGAGGTACCCCAGAGCAATGGATGCTGCAAGTGGAGAGAACGTTGTTCCGAGAAAGGTCCTGAGCCTTGTCTGCGGCAGGGATGTCCAGAGTGACATTCTGCCTGCGGCAATCTCGTCAGGCAGTATCGATGCACCGAGTATTATCACGAGACTCGTTATCAGCGTGGCAACCATCGGGCCAGCCGTGAAGATCGCTGCGAGTGCCGAATCAGCAGTGGTGAAGGATGCCATCATGGGGTCCTTCGACTCCGAGGAATTTATCGCTTCTGCTGCACTGGATACGCCCCACCAGTAGAGGGCGAGGAAGGCAACTGCAGCAAGGAATGCTACGAGGAGAAGCTTGCGTCTGAGAAGCTGTTCAAAGCTGTTGAGGAACATCTTCGTCTCCTCCCATCACCCTCATGAACACATCCTCCAGATCCTCCTTCTGCAGCTCGATGCAGGTGAAGTCTATCGCAGATTCTATCACCCTTCCCGCGAGGGGACGAAAATCGTTCGCGTCGGGCAGTGCAACCCTGACACCCTCGTCAGCGATGTGACAGGAGTAGTTCAGGGCCGATAGTTTTTCGAGCATGTCAGACGAGAAAACGGTCTTTACCAGAGCCTGCCCCTTGAAACGCGCCAGCTCGTCCAGGCTGCCCTGTGCGACGATCCTTCCCATACTGATGAAGGCTGCGACGGAGCAGACCCTTTCCACTTCACCGAGGAGATGGGAATTGAGCATGACCGTGGTGCCCTGATCGGTCATTCTCCTGATAAGGTTCCTGACGAGTACCCGCCCGCCGGGATCCAGGCCTGTCGAGGGCTCATCGAGCAGCAGAACTTCCGGGTTGCCGCATGTGACCATTGCCACTGCAACCCTCTGCCGCTGCCCCTTTGACATTTTTCCGAGGGGTCTGTTCAGGAGATCGATGCATTCGAGTTCGGTGCAGCTCTTCTCGAACTCCTTCTGCGAAGCCTCTTTCCTTATCCGTTCTATCTGTCTGAAGAGGATTCGCGGGGTAGCCCATTTAGGAAAACTGACACGTTCGGGCAGATATCTGACATTCTTTCTGGACGACGGATCGGTGAAAGAGATTCCTCCGATGGTTATCGAGCCGGAATCGGGTATGACAAGCCCCAGGATAATGTTCATCAGGGTTGTCTTTCCTGCGCCGTTGCTGCCTATCAGGGCAAAGGAAGAACCCTTCCGTATCTCCAGATCCGTTGGCAGAAGGGCTTTCACATTCTTGAAAGACTTGGTGACGTTCCGTATCTCGATTGAAGGATCTTTCAGCATCGTACTCCCTGTGCAATATTACACACTTCACGGAGAACTGGATTCGAGGTGATTATTGAAGATCGACCGCAGAATGACAAGGGCAATCGCTGGAGTTGTTGTAGGCGTGGTAATTACATGGCTGCTGCTCTCCAGTACGGGCAGTCCTTCGGAAGCTGTCACGCGGATCGGTTCGAGTCTTGCAGGATGTGAAATCTCCTTTGTACTCGTTGCATTCGGGCTCTTCGCGCTAAGCCAGGTGCTCAGAGCATTCAGATGGAGGCTCCTCTCCTTCAGGAACAGGGTTCCCTTTTCACTCACCATGCCGGTCACTTCCATTCATATCGGTCTCGGGCACCTGCTGCCCGTACGTCTGTCAGACGTTGCCTTCGTGGGCCTCTTCCGCAAGTTCGGGCGTGTTCCGGTAGGTGACGGAACGGCTACCGTGATACTTGCCAAGCTGCAGGATGTGCTGGCAATGGGGCTGGTAATCGGAGCTGCAGTTGTTTCCGGCGTCTCGGGCAGAATAACCCTTCTCGCACCGCTGCTCGTCATCTCCGGTGCTCTCGGCGTGTTCTTCCTTCCCAGGATTCTCACCCTTTGCAGCCCGGTGGTTCATCGGCTATTCGCCGTAAGGGGAAGCAGAGTACTGGTCTGGTACGACGACCTCAAAGATGCTTCTTGTGTCCGGGGAAGGAGGGGACGATTTTTTACCGCTCTGCTGCTCTCCATTCTCGCATGGACGAGTAAACTGCTTATGTTCACTTTTCTGCTTCGAGCCCTTGGTATTACAGGGATTCCTCTCTGGAAGGTATTCTTCGCAAGCGGTGTGACCGATCTTACAATGGCTCTGCCCGTCCACGGCCTCCTCAGCCTTGGAACGGTTGAAGCAGGGTGGGCTGCAGGCTTTGCGATCGTGGGCGTCGAAGGTATTGTTGGCTCCGGCTTCAGCATACTGGAAGCAGGTTTCAGTGTTCACATCCTCTGGCTGTCGATGGCGGTCGCCCTGATGATACCGGCTGCCCCATGGCTTCTGCTGAAGGCTCGCGGGAAGAACGATAATGTCCGAATTGATGAACAGGATGGGAAGCACACTCTTGGGTGAACGGATCGTTGTCATTGGCGCTGGTGTAGCGGGGCTCACTCTTGCTGAGCGGCTCCTGCACGACTCCCCTGGTTCATCGGTTACCGTAATAGAACGGGAGGACAGCCCGGGAGGGCTTGCCCGAACGTTCTCGGTGGATGGTTTCGAGTTCGATATAGGCCCTCACAGGTTTCATACGTCCGATCCTGTCGTGCAGTGCTATCTCCTCGATATTCTCGGTGATGACTTCGTAACGATGCCGAGAGCCAGCAGTGTCTACATGTTCGAGCGCTATCGTGACTGGCCTCTGACACTGAGAGCCGTTACGGGGCTGCCGCTGCGCATTATCTGGAGGAGCTTCCTCGATCTCTTCAGGAGGAGAAGCTCGAGCGAGCCTGAATCCTTTGCCGATCATATCCGCTCCAGATACGGAGATAACCTTTACGATTTTTTCTTCAGCGGATACACGCGGAAATTCACGGGAATCGATGCAGAGAAACTCCATGTCGATTGGGCTGCTGCGGGAGTGAACAGAGCAGTTATCGACGAGCGTGTGAAAGCCGACAGTCTCGCATCCCTCATGAGGGGGCTTCTCCTTCCGAAACCGGCTGCTACAACCTTCTACTACCCCGCCAGGGGAGGGATACAGACTTTCTGCAATCTTCAGGTCGAGAGGATCGGGAAGAATGGCGGTGAGGTGCGAACTGGCACCGCAGCAACCGGTATCAGAACGGAGAGCGGCGCGGTAACGGGTGTGATGCTGAACGATGGCAGCATGGTGGGTGCTGACAGGATTTACTGGTCTGCCCCGGTTTCAATTCTTTTCCCCGAATCAGGGCTGCGTTTCATGAACACCCTCCTCTTCAACGTCGCCCTCGAGCACGTTCAGGACAATTCCTACCAGTGGTGCTATTTCGGTCAGGAGGATGTGATCTTCAGCAGGCTGACGGTTCCCCGTAACTTCAGGAATGACATGGCGCCCCCCGGCTGTGACAGCATCGTAGCCGAGATCACATGCAGCAGCGACGATCCGGCCTGGACGGATCCTTCGATTCTGACAGAGACCGTTGTTCGCGATCTCGTAAAGGTGCGGGCAATCGATACGGGAGAGGTTCTCTTCGTCGACTTCAGAAGCCTGAGGGAGACGTACACTCTTTACGGCCTGGACTCCAGAGAGACAC
>CBDUZS010000103.1:0-4302 GCA_965371785.1 uncultured bacterium | reverse complement strand
CATACGAGATACGGATCCTCGAATGGCCCGGCAATGGAGATCACCGTATTGCCGTTTGAAAGAACGACCCCATCCCGCAACCCGTAGAGAAAATCGTCGTCCCCGGTTTCGAGTACGGCTGACCAGGTATCACCGGCAATTGAACAGGCCGCAACCGAAAGGAGAACGAGGAACACTATCGATCTCATAGAACTCTCCTTGAGCAGTAATACCTTCTGAGGTAGTTTGAATGATCTATGGAGGTAATTACCACTCCTCTGTCCAGGTACGACGAGCAGTGGATGAACTCGCCATCGCCAATGTAGATGCCGACATGACTCGGGTTGTGGAAGATCATCAGATCACCGGGCTGCAGATCCTCACGTTCAACGGGAAGGCCCATGGATTCAAGAGCTGTCACCGTGCGCGGCAGCACGATCCCATGATCCAGGAAGACCCTGTACGACAAGCCGCTGCAGTCGAAGCCCGAGCCGCTGATTCCTTCCTCCACGTAGGGGGCGTCGAGGTACGACACTGCCTGTTCCAGAATACTGTCCACAAGGGACAGTGTATCCGCCATCTCCTCTGTTTCCGGCATATCAACGGTTGTCTCTGCCGAAGCCAGGACAGCGGCTGAGCACAGGATGACAATTGCGGCTCTCATGCAGTCACTCGTCCTCTAGTTCCGTGAACCTGTCTCCAGTCCACAGGTACACCGTAACCTCTTCCTCATAGGTCACCCACGTGTCCGTTTCCTCGAAGTATTCTTCACCAAGCGAGTGGTGTATAACCTGTTCAGGGACACCGCCGGAATCCGAGGGAAGGATGACGTCGGTGCGGTAGTGAAAGAGCCCGGCTTCGGATATCCAGCTGGCCTTCGGTCCGGGTATCAGCCTTCCGTCATCCGTCCATGCCAGCAGGTCGTCACGGTTCTCGTAACCGCACGCGTAGAGGTTGAAGGAGAGCCGTATGAGATCTCTCACGTCCGAGAAACCGGAGGGATCTGCGAGACCCGAACTGATGTCGTAGTCGAAGATCCGGCCCCAGGGGGTCCAGCAGGGGCGGTAATCCAGCCTGTCGAGTATCTCACCGTCCGCCACGACCGAAGCCTCGCCGCTGAAGATCATCAGTTCGGGGTCGAAGCCTGTGATCCGGTAAACGAAGAGCGTGTCCACCCCACCCGTGCCCAGTGAGACGTGTGAGAAGGCCAGGTCCCTGTCCTGGACGTAGCCCGTGAACTCAGCGTTACCGAGCCTGTAGAGGGCCTCGTACCATCCCCATTCACACGAGTCCGCGGTGAAGGTCTCACCAGTGAACCCGGGTATCTCCAGCAGTTCTCCTGCAGGGATTACGATGAGGACGACCGAGGAATGATCGGGTGCTTCGTAGAGAGAGGTACGGCAGGCGGAGAAAGTGTAGCCATCCTCGAACCTGACCGGGAAGTAATCTGCTGCAAGTGCCGCGGTGATGATCAGTATGGACATGATCGCGAACTTCATCGAAGATCACATCTCCGTTCTATGTACATCGAAGATGTAGTCGGCATCGTAGCACCTGACGTAGAGTTTGCCGCCCTCGAGGGCAAAGTAGTCAGGGGAGGTGCGAACCGGGCAGGAGTCGTAGACTTCACCAGTCAGCCTGTCCAGCAGGTAGACGTAGTCCGGCTCATCCGTGAAGCCGTAGCCGGTGATTATCGTCTCACCAGCGATGATGAAGTTCTGGCTGTTCGAGACCAGAGCCCGGCTCCTCCAGAGGATGCTTCCGTCATCCAGGTCGATCGCGGTGATGTACGCGTTCAAGCCTCCGGAACTCGCTGAATAGGTCCTGTGCGCATGCGAGACGTAGAGGATTCCGTTGATCTCCTCGGCCCATCTCAGGGCCATGAAGACAGCACTCTCGTCGACGAAATTGTCTGGCCCCAGGCCGTAATCACTGAAGTCGAGCGCCCAGTTCAACGCTTTCGTGTAGTAATCCCTGGATACCAGAACGGATGGCCTGAGCACGACATCGAAACGGTTGGGAGGCTGTCCGTAGAGCATCAGCATGGATTGTGGGCTGAAGATCAGCGTATGGAGGTAGAGATCCGCCCTGCCCGAATCGATTATCAGGTCGATTCCAAGCGGCGGGTAGTCACCCCTGGTCGATTCGTTCACACCTCCGTTGTGAAAGGTCAGCGCAGGGAAGTAGTGGTCGATGAACCAGGATTCGTAATCGACCACTTCATTCATCTGCATGGAAGCCTCATCCAGCGAGATGTACTCCAGTGCTTCTCCGGAGAATGATTCCCCGAAGGGCGGAGGCGGGAGGAGAACTGCACCGACCGGTTCCGCCTTCTGTCTTCCCGTCTGTGCTGCTGCCACCGCAATGACCGCTGACATGATCAAAACAGATACCCTCATATCTATCCTCTCAATTGGTTACGCAGGGGGTTAGTACATGGAAGGATGAACGCTGCGGGTTCCGATGTCCATGTTGATGCTCTCAGTGACCCATAACGCCGGCGACTGATCAGCCCATTATTTCCAGCGCTACGTACGGGACTACGTTAAAGACGAAGATGAGTATCTTGTAGGTAGCCATCACCCTGTACAGAGAGATACGGACCTGGTCCTCCGGGATACCCCAGATCTTCCCATGGAGTCTGCAGATCCATTTCCCTGCCGTGAGGAACATCAGGCCTATCAGAACGAGAAGCCCCGCGTTCAGGATCGTGCACCACAGCAGCATTTCCCGTACTTCCACCAGTGTCATGATTCAACCTCCTCAGTGTTCGCTTTTCTCAGATCGCTCCAAGCCCCAGGAAGAGCCTGTCATAACGAACTTCCAGTTCTCTGTCGGGTACGAACCGGATCCTGCTTATCGATTCAGTCTCTTCCCGTGACAGAGGGAAGACCATCACGGTCTGCCCGTTCAACTCGCACCTCGTCCTGAGTACCGGCTCCCACGTGTTCCACAGCGCGGCAATCTCCGAAGACTTCAGACCGTTCCCTGCCCAACCGCAGAACACGTCCAGGATTTCAGAGTCGGACAAGGGTACATCCCAGCCCTCCGTTGCGTAGGGAATCGTGGCTCTTGCACAGGCCAGCCCTTCCTCATCTGCGACAAAGAGTAGTGCAGGACCGGTGTAGCCGTAGTAATCACCCGAGAACATTCCGTAACCGTTCATGGAGCATTCGTAGTAGAGAAAGCTGTCCACGAAGTTCTGTGAGTTATAGATCAGAATGTTGCCCGGTACTTCCCGCCATAGCGGCATCGCCCACGAGAAATCCTCGAAGTAGATGTCCTCGAAGGGGATTTCTTCCTCTATATCGATTCTGGGTAATTCCATGTCTACAACCTGAAGGTCTTCCCATACGGCAACATGTGTTTCACTGGCCTCCAGGCCCGGGACTGCATGGAGCGCTATGGAATCAGGCCGGGGACGGAGAGTGGTGAAGTCACCTCCGGTTACCTCCACGCTGAACGTGCCCGTGCATTCAGCACCGTGGAACCAGACGACGGGCGCTTCGACTCCGACCGGGTAGTAGTCGATCAGGCAACCATGCCCATCAAGAGATCCCCAATGCGCACCCCGTGCTTCGTAGTATCCCTCATCCAGCTCGACCACACCCCACTCGTGGATGAACACCACGTCATCGGGAACGTAGGCAATCACGGTATCGGCAAGCGCACAGTAAAGCAGCGGTATCATTCTCTACCCCCTTTGTGACCTTTCTATACCGGTTATACAGGGTAGAAGGGAGGGGATTCCATCGATGGAACCAAAGCCGGTTCGCCATCTATTATTCCGTAAGTGGTGATTTCGTCTCCATCCCGGGAGGATGCACATGAACGGAAAGAAGATCTTTGTTTCAATCCTGGTAACCTCTTTCGCTGCCATCACGGCTTGTGGATCCGGGCAGCAGCTCGTCATAGACTCGGACCCCAGCGGAGCCGAGGTCTACCTGATGCGGAGAGGTGAGTACGAAGTCAACGCAAGCGTCGACGGCATCAGTGGGAACTTCGACGGTGATTCCTTCGAGGAGGATTTCTATCTTCTGGGTACTACACCCCTCGAGTACGAATTCGACCTTACGGACACCGAATCGTCCTTCTACATTCCGGGTGTTCCTGCGGGACTCAGTGTCACCAAGCACTACCAGGAAGGCATCCTCAGAGTGGAGATGAATGGATACGCAACAGAAGAGCGCACCATTCAGTTCTCAAACAATCTGTTCAACCTGGTTCTGAGTCTTATACCCTCGGTCGAGAGTACGGAAAGTGGCTCTGAAGGCAGGGAAGCCGGGGACGAAGATCAGGCGAGAGGCGAGCGTAACTGAGACG
>CBDUZS010000102.1:0-4408 GCA_965371785.1 uncultured bacterium | reverse complement strand
TTCGGGAGAGTTCACTGCAACGCAGAGATTCGTGGTGATCGAGTAGGAGCTGAGCTAAGAGCTGCCATCCACGGCGGTTCACTCATTCGAGAACATTGAGATCGTTCTCCCGGGCGCATACCCTTGGGTACGTATGTAGCCCTTGCGCTTACCCGGATTGGGTGGTATTCTACTCAATATGGGAAAAACATTATACAACAGAGAGATTCCTAAATTGGGTGAATATCCTCCCAATTCGAGAGCAGCGGACTTCCCATCTTCAGGGATTGGGCGGAGCCTTTTCACTAAGGTCCAACTGAAGGTTCTCGGATTGCTGTTCGGGCAGCCTGATCGACTTTTCCAGATGGCTGAACTGATTTCTCAGGTGAATTCCGGAGTTGGAGCGGTTCACAGAGTGGTCAAACGTCTTGTTAGAAGCGGTCTGGTAACAGAAAGTTCAATCGGGAAGCGCAAACTGTATCAAGCAAATCGGAATTCACCAGTGTTCTCTGAAATCCACAGCCTTGTATTGAAGACCGTAGGATTGACAGACCTTATACGGGAAGCGCTTCTGCCTTTTGATCAACATATCCTGGTTGCCTTCATCTTCGGATCTGTAGCTAGCGGATGCGATAAATCATCCAGTGATGTCGACGTTCTTATTATCGGGGACAGCCGTCTCTATGCCCAGGTACTTACCGCGACACACTCGGTCGAGAATACCATTGGCAGGCGAATTAGTACGAAGCTCATTACTCCTGAGGAGTGGTGTAATAAGGTCGACAATCAGAATCCGTTCGTGCTAAATGTTTTATCTCAACACAAGATATTTCTGAAGGGATCAGAAAGTGAGTTCAGATCCATTAGAGAATCTTGTTGACTTAGGCGTGCTGGATCGAGTACCAGGGTCACAGCAGGAATTCGACAATCTCGCATTAAGAGGTAAGAGTCTGCATTCCGATTCCATGAATATCAATCTAACAATAACCGGCAGATTCGCTTTGGCATACAGCGCTTCTCATAGTTTATGCACAGCCGCCCTTCGGTGGTATGGATACAAGCCAGATGATAATCGATACTCGGCATTTCAGACCGTGGCTCATACACTAGATCTGAATGAATGCGTGCCAATTCTGGAACAAGCACACCGCAGGCGTGGTAATATCGAGTATGATGCGGAGCCATTTGATGACGAGCCTTTCCTGAATGCTCTTATCGAGGAAAACAAGAAACTTGTCATTAGAATCGACGAGCTTGGGCCAGTCCAATAGTTAATCTGAACACTCGAATGATCCTAGTATTTTTGTCATCATGCTGTGCTCGAAGTAGCAAGATCTGAAAGCTTGCTAAGCCAGCAGACAAACGGGTTCCAAAACGAAATCAAAAGACCAGCCATTGTTTAGCCGTTCAATCTCAACGAAAAGACTGAATCGCCTCCGGATGATCCTCCCGGAAATCTGTTCGCTTTCAAAGAAGCCTATCTGATCAGGACACACCTCGTGGTTGCTGATGCGCCCTGCACACGTACACGAACGATGTAGACACCCGAAGACAAGGCTTCGCTGCCGAGCATGATAGAGTGTCCACCGGCCTGGAGCAGACCTTCACTGACCTGTTCGATCAGTCTGCCGCTGAGATCGAACACGTCAACGGTTACCTCACCGGTATTCGCGAGTTCGAAGCTGATTTGTGCTGTACTGCTGAACGGGTTCGGGTAGATACCTTCGAGCTGCAGGACTGAGGGGGAGCCGCCGCCCTGTTCTTCTTCGACACCTGTCAGGCGGGTTATGAAGGCCAGTAGAGGGTCTCCGAAGAAGTTGAGCTCTTGCAGCGCGTACTCCTTCATTGGCAGCGACATCGGGACCACCATGTCCTTGCTCGCTCCGTGGCAGAGACCCAGGCAGTACTGCCCCTCTGTGAAGAGAAGATCGGCAAGGTAGATGTTCATCCAAACCGAAGCTCCTGGCTCCGGAGGGTTGCCCCAGCCGAGACCAGAGTTGAAACGGTTTGCGATCGATCCGCCATTGGGGTACTTGAGCAGCCACTCACCGAAGCAGTCGTCGTAGGTGATCTTCCCTGGCAAGCACCCGAAGGCCTGGATGAACGGGAGCATACCTCCGTTGTTCATACTGGAGATCTGGTTGTTGGTGAGCATGTCCTCGACTGGCTGAAACCAGTAGAGACCCGGCGCGTTGCCGTGTGAGGCAGGCTCCACGAACGCCAGCCCCTCGTTCCAGATTTCGATCTGGTTCGTCGGGTTCCAGCCTGTCACCGGGTCCTCGAGAAGAACGTCGACGTCCCAGTCCTCGGGAATCCTTTTCAGGATGCTGTCGCATTGCACGTCGCCATGGTAGTGGTACTCCGGCAGGATGAGGGCTCCGAGGAGCATGGCGTGCGTTCTCCATGCACCTGTCGGGGGGTCGGTTTCGTAACCGATAGTCTTAGAGACCATCACCGAAAGCTCACTTGGGTAAGTGGCGGGGAACCTTCCTACGTAAACGTCCGAATAGTAGTCAAGCCCATCGGAAAGCTCGCCGTACTTGTGGTCGCCATCGCCGTCCCAGGTTCCGTCGAGGTCGCTGTAGTAGAGGTCAGTGATGTTGTAGAAGCCATACCCGTACTGAACGATGTCAGAGATCCTGACAGTTTCAAGTGGCTGGTTATGTTCACCCACTATCAGGATGAAAACCAGGCCACGGTTCTCGTAACAGTCCTTCAGGTAGTTCCGGATTTGCTCCTGCGTATCGTATCCAGCGTAGTTGTCGCATATCCACTCGATGCTGACTGCGTCTGTAGTAGCTCCCAGGTTCTGCCTGTGGCTAACGAGTTCGTCGAGGTAGCCCAGAAAGAACTCGGTAGCGATAACCACCCAGTCCGTGTCTCCATCTCGGCGCTCTCTAACTGAAGGTGTCCAGGTCTCCAGCATTTCCGGGTTATGGATCCACGTCTCCAGCGTCTGCCTTGCCACTGAGACCTGGTTAGCGGTCAGGCAGAGGAGTGGGACGGTCTGATCCTCCTCATAGGTCACCACCAGCTTTGCGGATATGATTACTGCGAGTTCGCCGCTTGCGGGGGAATACCTGAAAGGCACGAAAGTGAACCCACCAAGTCTGTACCCGGTCTTGTTCCCGTTGCTGATACCCACGACGTGAGAAGCCGGGAACAGCTCATTTGATGCCCAGATGTATTGTGCTTCCACCACCTGTCCTGGTGCCTCGCCGAACGCTTGCACCCTGACCGGATCAATGTCGAAACGCCCGTCCAGAGTGACCATTTCCTCGATGGTAACCTCAACATCAACGAGCGAGGTCCCCTGCGGAATCACGCAGGCATAGGTGGCTCCCGGGAGGTTGGGATAGCCATCCTCAAAACAGACAAGACCCCCCTCGAAGCGAACGAGGTCTCGTCCCTGGAACTCGGTCATCAGCACCTCAGCCAGCGGCATGTTGAAGTCGATCTCGATCTGACCCGAGAGAGCAACGGATGTAACGAACAACATGATCAGAGGGATGGTTTTCATACCTGTCTCCCTTAAAATGGACTACAGCATCTCATCTCTAGAGGTCAGTATTCGAGCTGAAGCGCTTTCGGTCAACTCCACCATGTCAAGGTGGCTGGTCAACGAGGTCTGAATGGAAAAGAAAGAGGGGAAACGGGCGGATAGCCCGACTAATCGTCGTCTACTCTTTTCGAAGGGTTGTTGGCCAGCGCCGTCTGCTTCATGCGGCGGGCGCGCTTACGTCGCTGGAGCCGCATTTGAATGAAGATGATGCTACCAGTGACAGCCATGAATGCGAGCCCGGTTGCCAGTGCAAATGCGACGTATTTGCTGACCTGCGACCAGTTGTGCAACAGGCGCACATTGCGCTGAAGGCTGTCCATCCGTAGCAGGAACCCGGTCACCGCCTGTAACAGCACCAGCGGTGCGATTGTGATGCCTGTGTATCGGTGCAATTTCCTGATCTGAATCATGATTTGCTCCCTTTGTCCGTGGCGTGGTAGCGGTGAATCGTATTGATATTCATCGGGCAGCTTCAATCGGGCGACATGTTGGAAACTGACCGGTCGCTAGCCTCCGCTGGCCAGGTTCTGCTCCATCTCCGAACCGTCGGTGCAGAAGTAGATGTTCTTCAGTTCGAGTTTCTTGGTGACCGGGCAGCCGCCGCATATACAGCCGTTCTGCTCGGTGATGCACGTCGACTTGCCGATGGACGGGAAGCAGTAGCCACCATCCTCACCGCACTCCAGCCACGACGGACAGTCCGGACAGACGCACATTGCCAGCACCATCTTCTTTTTCTCTTCCATTTCCGGTGAATCTGTTTCCACAGACATCCTCACTTTCCTACGGGCGCTGTCGGCCCGGTTAGCGATACGGCGGGCTGCCAGGTTTCACAGCGATTGAGAGTGGAGATAATCACCGTTCCGG
>CBDUZS010000101.1:0-4437 GCA_965371785.1 uncultured bacterium | reverse complement strand
GGGACAGTTCGAGGATGCGCTGGAGGATTTGAGCCGCGCAATTGAACTCGATGCCGAGCTTGTATATGCGTACACCGGTCGTGCAACAGTGCTCACTCTCATAGGAGACTACGAGGAAGCCCTCTTGGACTTCGACCGGGCTATAGAGCTGGACCCACTGAATACCGATGCCCTCTTTAAAAGAGGTTTTCTTTACAGTAGCATGGGTGAGATCAACAAGGCAATAGAAGACTACAACACGGTAATCGAGCTAGACCCGGGATACTCTCATGCATACATGAACAGGGGTATAGAATCTTTTGCCGATGGTGATTTCGATCAGGCTTTTGCCGATTTCGAGAAAGCAATCGAGCTGGACCCGGAGCGTGCGGAAGCATACCTGGGCCGAGGTCGAGTGTTCTTCTACCTGGGTGATTCCGAGCAAGCCCTGACAGACCTGAACAGGGCTATCGAGCTAGATCCCTGCCTGCCTATGGCATACCTCTACAGGGGCATGCTTTACGAGGCGACTAATATCTACATTGAAGAGTCATTCAACGATTACTGCTCAGCAATAGAGCTTGATTCTACATACATCCTTCCCCTGCTGAACAGAGGAAGCATGCTTCTGAATTCAGGTTACCTTGAAGAAGCGTACAGTGATTTCAACAGGGTACTGATGCTGAGCCCGGACCTTGTGAATGCCCTTGCAGGCAGGGGGATGGTGTACGCGTTCAGTGGAGATCTGGATAGCGCATTGAGCGACCTCGATAGAGCAATCGAGGTTGATCCTGGTTTTGCACACTCTTTCTACGGTCGGGCAAGGGTATACAACACGTTCCTCGAATACGATCTCGCTCTTACCGACCTCGACACGGCTATCAGCCTCGATCCGGGATACGCTCAGGCTTACCATCTCAGAGGTCTTACTCTCAGCATCCTGGGTGATCTCGAAAATGCAGCCACCGACTTCGACGATGCCATTGCCATCAACCCCCGGTTCGTTGACGCGTACAATTCCCGGGGAACACTCATGATAGAAATGGGCAACTGGGATCGTGCCCTGGAGGACTACAACACGGCTATCGAACTCGAGCCGGAGAACCCGCGCCACCGCATGTGCCGTGGCTATTGCTACGAGTACATGGGGGAGATTCAGGCTGCGCTGGAGGATTACCTCACCGTAGATGAACTGTATTCATCAGATCCTGAAAACCTGTACAACATCAGCAGGCTCTACCGGGATCTCGGAGAATACGACCATGCCATTGATGCCATCGACGAGGCTATAATCCTGGAACCTGACTCCGAATACTATCTCAATATGAGAGCGTACATATACAACAGCCTGGGTGATTATCAGGCTGCGGCAGATGACCTCTCCCGAGTTCTCGAGTTGAATCCTGAATACCCTACCGGCTGGGCGACCCTCGGGTGTACGGAAAGAGAACGGGGCAATTTCACAGAGGCAATTTTCTGCTTCAGCAATGCAATCGAGTACCAGACGGATCCTGTTCTCGTTTCGAGCTACCTTCGTGATAGAGGAGACTGCTCCGGGTTTCTGCAGAACTACGAATCCGCCATCGGTGATTACTGCTCCGCTATCGACCTATGCCCCGGAATAGCCGATGACTACTCAACCCTGGGATGGCTATATCTGCAGATGGGATACTACGAAGATGCTGTTGTATATTACGGTATGGCCTTGCTGATTGACAGTGACAACTTCTATTCCCTCTGCGGCAGGGGGCGCTGTTATTACCACATCGGAGAAACGGCAGCATCGATCGAAGACCTGACAGCCGCCATGGAACTTGATCAGGGTGGATTCACAGTCGATGACTACCTCGTCCTGGGGAGGGCATACCGCGAAGAGGGAGACTTCGTATCAGCTGTCAACGTTTTCACTCATGGATTGAATGCTGAATCCGATTTACTGTATCGCTCTTTTCTGCTGGCCGATAGAGCCAAGTGCAACCGTATGGCTGGTGACCTCGAATCTTCTCTGGCAGACCTTAACGAAGCAATAGAGCTGCAGCCATCAGATGCCAACCTCCTCTGCAGCAGGGGTGAGGTCCTCTACCTGATGAACCATGACGATGAGGCTCTTGAAAACTTTGACGATGCGATTGAGATTGGATTATCGGGAGGCTATCTCTCCGGCTGTCTGTTCCAGAGAGGTCGCATCCACTTCGACAATGAGCATTACGAGATGGCCATCTCGGAATTGACGGCCGCACTCGCGAATGAACCCCGTTACTTCGAGGTCTACTTCTTCAGGGGTATGGCGTACTTCCATGAGGGCAGCCTTGAGTTGTGCAGGGAAGACCTGGAGCGTTACCTGCGGATCGGCACGGATATTGAATACCTTGCAGCAGCGAGAGAGACCCTGAATTCTATGGAGTAGATCTTCCATGAGTCTGACCGCGTAATGCATGAAAGATAATCTCACACCTCACATGGGATGCAGGATGCGGAAACGGTAATGGGGAGTTGTTTACATCAACAATGCAAGGAGGGGGCCATGTCCTGTAAGAAATTCAATCCTGTACGTTGTATTGCCGGTCTTCTGGGAGCGGTAATTCTGCTTCTCTGTACATCCCTGCCGGTTCAGAGCCAACCTGTAGATACAGGGCAGATCGTCATCATGTTTGCCGATTTTGAGGGGCCGGATCCCGAAGGGATTCCCGTAACGGAAACAATATTCTCATGGATTCAGCAGGTTGGAAGTGAGGAGGGCATCTTTCGGGTCATCCGAATGGATGAAGCGATCGAGATAACTGAAACTTTTGAGACAACCTTCGAACGAGCATTGGACGAAGGTGCTGACCTTGTCATATACGGTGTTTACGATCTGCCCGGAACCCATGTCCGGATAGTCGTCGGCGTTGCGTGCTGTAGTGGCTCCCAATACGGAGAAACAATACAGATCCCGTTCGATCGGGAGGGCACCTTTCCAATCAGCGAGCTGGTTCCTGAGTCCGAGGTACCGGGACGGATCAGAGCGTTATTCTATTTTCTTGCCGGTGTTACGTACGTTTCGCAGGAAGAATTAGAGCTCGGACTGGAGTATTTCGACAAAACCCTTGAGTACGAAGATTCCGCTCCCGTGGAATTGATTGCATCCGCGTACTCGTTGAGGAGCTTCGTCAATTTTATGTGGCGCAAAGATGCTCTTTCAGCACTTTCCGACGCTAACCGTGCAATTGACATGGATCCGGAGAATCCAATCCACTACACCTACCGTGGTGCTTGCCACGAAATGATGGGTGAGCTTCAGACCGCTCTGGATGACTACCTTATAGTAAACGAACTGACTCCTTCAGATCCTGAAAACCTGTATAACATGAGCCTGCTCTACAAGGATCTGGGTGATTACTACAGCGCAATCGATGCCATCAATGTCGCAATATCCCTTGTTCCCGGTGATGCATGCTACCTGAATACCCGGGGATGTGTCTACAATTACATGGAAGAATACCAGGCTGCAGTTGAGGACATCTCCGCTGCTCTCGAACTGAATCCGGAATACCCTACTGGCTGGGCAAATCTCGCATGTGCTGAAAGAGAACTAGGTAATCTCACGGAGGCGATTAGTTGCTTCAGTAATGCGATCGGGTATCAGACGGACACGGCACTGATTGCCAGCTACCTTTTCGACAGAGGATTCTGTCACGGAAAGTTAGAGGACTACGACAGTGCTATCAGTGATTACAGCTCCGCTCTGGAGCTCTGCCCTGGAACTGCCAGTCAATACTCAGACTTCGGGTGGGCACTGATGAAGGTGGAGAATTACGAAGATGCTGTTCACTACTACGATTTAGCCCTGCAGATAGACGGAAACAATCCCGGTTACCTCTGCAACAGGGGGATTTGTAACTACAACGTTGGGGAAACAGCGGAATCGATCGAGGATCTGACAGCTTTCCTGCATCTCGATCCTGACGGATTCGATAGCTATGAGATGCTGGGAAGGGCTTATGCCGATGAGGGTGATCTCTCTTCAGCGATCGAATGTTTCACCGATGGGCTCGACAGGGAAACCGAGCCACAGGCACGGTCCTGGTTTCTCTCAGACAGAGCCCGTTGTCATCGTCTTGCAGGAGACCTCGAGCCTGCACTGGTGGATCTGACAGAAGCGACGCGGATCCATTCATCAGAACCCTTCTTCCACTTCAGGCTGGGAGAGGTCTACTACCTGATGAACCTCGATGATGAGGCTATCGAGTGCTATAACGATGCCATGGACACAGGGCTCACGAGTGACTACCTGTCGGCCTGTATGTTCCAGAGAGGTCGCTCCCACCTCATCAAGGAGAATTACGATCAGGCAGCCGAGGATCTAACGCTTGCGCTGGAGAATGACCCCGGCCTTTGCGATGCTTACTTCTTCAGAGGGCTGGCGTACTACCGCATCGGTGAGTTCGATTCGTGCAGGGAAGACATGGAGCGTTTCCT
>CBDUZS010000100.1:0-4623 GCA_965371785.1 uncultured bacterium | reverse complement strand
GTGGGCAAGGGGTGTATTCACCCCGGACAGGTAGAAGCGATAAACGAGTGTTTTCTTCCCGACGAAGCTTTGCTCGAAAAGGCGATGAAGATCGTTCTCGCGATGGAGAACGCCGAACGGGAAGGTCTCGGTGCCGTTGCTCTGGGCTCCAAGATGATCGATCCCCCCGTAGCCAAGCAGGCTCAGACCCTGGTCGACACGGCCATTTTACTCGGGATTCTCGAACGGAACTGGCGCGACAAGGTGTAGCCGCTTTATTGAAAAGAGCCTGTCGTTTCAACAGGCTCTTCTCGGATGGAATCGCCCTATTCGCTCTCGATCGACTTTTTCCCCTTTGCATTTGCAAGAATGTCACCGATTATCGGCAGCAGGATGATGAGAAGCCAGCCGAACAGGAACTCCTGGTTTCGGAGACCGAAGTTGCCGTACGGAACAGCTCTGGCCTTTATTTCATGGAAGAGCATCCAGAATATCCCCATGGGGATTAGCCAGCGAACACAGATGTCCCACCACTGACCGATCCGGAAATTGGAGTTGTCGGAGATGTAGCTGCGGTATTTCTTTGCCCCGACAAACCAGCCGATGATGATAACCTCACCCAGGACCACGAACGTGAGTCCCCAGCTGTTCATGAAGTGGTCGACGATGTCCAGAATCCAGAGTCCTGAACCCGTCAGCATGGGAAGCCCCAGAAGGAAAGCCAGACCTCCAATGATGAGGTTGACCTTCTTGTGCGAGATCTTCCACTTGTCCTTCACCGAGGCAGTTGCTGCTTCCAGCAGACTGAAAGCCGAATCGATGGCGAGGGTGAGGAGCATCAGGAAGAAGAGGACCCCGAAAATCCTCGCACCGGGCAGGCTGGTAATGATGTGCGGATAGGCTACAAAAGCCAGACCAGGACCGGAAGAAACAATCTCCGTGATGTGAACGCCCATCTTGGTTGCCTGGTAGCCAAGCGCCGCAAAGACTGCCAGCCCTCCGCAGAATGCCGTTGCCGCGTCTGCGATGCCGATGATGAACGCGCTTCCGGCAATGCTGTGTTTCTTGGGCAGGAAGCTGCCGTATGCGATCATGATCGCGAATCCCACACTCAGGCTGTAAAACACCTGTGTAAGCGCTGCCAGCCAGATCTTCCCCTGCAACAGGTTCTCCCAGACAGGGGTTAGATAGTAGCTCAGGCCGACTCCTGCCCCGGGTAGTGTTACCCCCTTGATGATGAACAGGATGAGCAGCCCCCAGGGTATCAGCACCGTGAAGTAGACCACCTTGCCAACCGTCTTCGTGCCTTTCCAGACACATGCCACGATTGCAATCCAGGAGATGGCGAAACCGACGAAGAGAGGCCATTTGAACTTCCCCATCTTCCAGGGTTCATCTGTCAAACCGAGGAAGTCGTTGTAGAAGAAATCCCCGGGTGAGCCCATGAACATGTTGGCGTTATCCAGGGTGCTGCACCCGTAGAGCTTGCCATCGAATGCTACGAGAATTGTGCCCTGCTCTTCGATAAAACACTCGGATCCGTCAATGGGATCGATATACGGTATCCCCAGCATCTCATCGGGAACGGGGGTGAGAACATCCATGTCCTCGAGCTCGGTTTCACAGATGGAGTGTTCCAGTACCGCATACTCTCCCGGATCCTTCTGCCACCCCAGGGTTGCCGCTTCCCAGGTGTAGTTCACACACCAGGACATGATGATGGCGTAGTAGCAGACGATGATGAATCCAACACCCACTGCGAACCAGCCGAACCACTCCAGGCGCGGATGGATGGCCTTGAAAGCACCTGGTGCCGCCTGTCTGGTCTTGTGTCCCAGGCTGAATTCGAGCATCAGCAGCGGAATTCCCGCTGCGAAGAGACAGATGAAGTAGGCGACGAGGAAAGCTCCACCGCCGTTTTCATAGGCTATGTAAGGGAATCTCCAGATGTTTCCCAGACCTATTGCCGAACCGATTGCAGCCAGGATGAATGCCGTCCTGCTGTTCCAGGTCTCACGTACAGCCACGATACCCCTCCCAGTTGAAATCGTACTGCGCTACATGAAAGAAGAACTTGCTCCTTGTCAGAATTATTTCCTGCGGTCTATTTCGGCCTCCAGCTCGAGTTCCAGCTCTTCCTCTTCAGTTTCCTCTTTTCTGGCTTTACGCAGGATCAGTGACCACAGATTGGCTCTGCCGCAGACGGCAAGAAACGCTCCAAAGAAGCAGAGGTACCTGCAGAAGAACCTTCTGATGAAGATGGAGAGTAGAATGAACACGCCCGCCGTAAGAAGGCTCCCTGAAACGAAGAGGGTGAAAATCGTGTGAAACGGGTCGACTCTGCAGAACAGAGCAGGCCATGGGCCTGTTGTATCATTTCCAGAAAGAAGGAGAGCTGCAATCAACCCACCCAGGATTACGTATGGAAGCCAGCCAAGGATATCGCTAATCTTTCCCTTGGGCGCGAACCTGCCTGGTACGTGAAGGCGGTATAAAAACGTCTGAAGGGCACCCATCGGACAGACCCATCCGCAGAAGATCCTGCCGAACAGAAGGCTGAACACGATGGGGAGAAGCAGAATGGCAATCCCCATCCAGCCAAGAAAGAGCAGACCGTCTTTGAGAAAGAAGTACTGAAACGAACCGAGTGGACAGAAGCAGCCCTGCACGGCAAATCCGAGAACCATGAGAGAGATTCCTCTCATTACGAGGTGCGAGGTGTTTCTGTAGAGTCTCTCTCCTATTCGCCTTCCCCTGAGTTTTCTGGAGAGGTACGTCGATACGGGAAGAAGAACACTCAGGCCGATGAGTACCGTAAGAAGCCGTCTCTTGCCCCCCGCCGGGACAGAGCATGTAACTCCTTCTGTAACACCATACCAGTGCGGGCATAGGCGAAGAGGGAGGGAACACGCGGCTTCCGGTGCAAGGTAAAGAGGGCAGCCATTAGGGTCGCGAACGAGTGGAGATGTCGTTCCTGCAACCGCCTGATCAACAGGGTTATCACATTGATCGTCAAGGTTCTCATCACTGAATAGAGTACACAGTGGTTCATCCGAGAGACAGGCATCCTCGGAAGTCAGGTCGAGGGGACATGGGATAGCTGAAACATCCGCTATCGAATCATCAGGGTCGATTATCAGAGATTCTTCCAAGTCGAAGAGCGGGTTGTCACAGAAGTCATTTTCATCCGGATCTCTGAAGAGCACACAACCCGGATCCTCAGTCGGACAGGCTTCGTCAGGGGAGTATCCCAGAGGACAACAGACCAGCTCGACAACAACGTTCTCATCTGCGACGGTTTCAGGCGAGTCTTCAATCGGAAGAGAAATTTCCTCCGCATCTGCGCTGGGTTCCGAAGTGACAGGGTTCTCCACGACGAGAGCAACCGGGACGGGATCTTCGAACGGCTCCTCCTCTTCAGCAACTACAGGATCCGGTTCAAAAGGAGGATCCTCTGGAAGCGTTGAAGTAACTGCTTCAGTAAACTCCTCTTCAACGGGCTGTTCCTCTTCCACTGCTTCTTCAGGGTTGTCGCAGAGAAGGTCTCCATTCACATCAACGTAAAGGGCACAGAAAGGATTGGATTCCGAACATGCCTGGTCGGGTGGAAACCCCAGAGGGCAGACGGCAAAAGCAACGGTACTAAGAAGAACAAGAAGCGAGGGGTTGACCCTCATCGATCAGCTCCCATGCGCGAGTAGAAAGAAGATTGGTCACAGGTTCCCGGTCATTATCAACTTGTAAAGAGTAATAGAAGCGAGCCGGTAACCGCTGGCAAGTGACGATCGGCGTAAACCCGGTGGTCCTCTCAGAACGAGAAAAGAGTCTTAATCCTACCGAACGTTTCCTGGTTCAGAGAAAGAGTCCCGTTGAGAAGCATATGCGGGATATCGGTCATGTTGGTTCCGGTAGGGATGCCGTAGTCAGCGAAGAGAGCCCTGTTGGATCCCGTATCCCAGTGGTAGTCGTATATCTCGTCTACACCATCAGGCCACTCGAAATCGATTATCAGGTTGCCCGATCCCGAGTACCAGAACGGTGTATCCAACTCGATGGTGAACCAGTCTGGTGCAGCAGCCAGAGTCCAGTCCGTACGGTTGAAGACCTCCGTCTTTGATCCGGTTGTGTAGTTCGCCTCGAATTCAGTGCCGAGTTCGTCAGAAACACAGAGTCCCAGATATATCGTGAACTCATCGAAGAAAACCGTTGAAGCAGGATTGAGCGGATCGAATGAAATCGACTCGATCAGTATTGCCGATCCAATCTCACTTTCCAATACTACCACCTGGTAGCGAAGGGACTCAGTTCAATTGGCGCAGAACGGTTTGATGTACGGGAACCCGTGACTGCCGATCTCGATGCTGGCAGTGTATGCAAGCGGTACGAGAACAAGCAGCGCTATCAATGCTTTAATCTTTTCACCTCCTTCCTGTAACAATGAGCCATATTACATGTAGAACACGCCTACAATTCCCTACTAGAATATATGTATTAGTTCCAGCAGGCAAGCCCGGTCTCCTTGACATCCCGCACCGAAATCAGATATTTCCCATCCATTCCTGAGCGGTCCGGTAGTTCAATTGGCTAGAGCACCGGCCTGTCACGCCGGAAGTTGCGAGTTCGAGTCTCGTCCGGACCGCCAGT
>CBDUZS010000099.1:0-4624 GCA_965371785.1 uncultured bacterium | reverse complement strand
CTCCCGTGGTGGGGCTCGGCGTGAGGTACCAGTGAGTGAGGCTTCTCGAGTCCGTGGGCTTCCATCAGTCTCAAGTCGTTCATGATGGCTGCAGGATCGCCGTACGCGCAAATCCTGCCTTCATCGAGAATCGCTATCCTGCTGCACGTCTCCAGAATGAACTCCAGATCATGGGATGCAATGAGCATGGTCTCATCAGACGACTGAACGTACCTTATCAGCCTTCTGCGTGATCTGCTGTCAAGGCTGGCATCGGGTTCGTCGAGGGCGACGATGTCGGGATTCATCACCCTTACCCCCGCAAGCGAGATCATCCTCTTCTCGCCCCCGGAGAGGTGGTGCGGGGGTCTTTCAGCCAGGTCGCTCATCTCGAGGCTGGAAAGCATCTCCCCAACGCGATCCGCCGTCTCAGCCCTTCCCAGTCCCATGTTCCGGAGGCCGAATGCGATATCATCTCCCACCGATACGCTGAAAAGCTGATCGTCGGGGTTCTGGAAGACCATCCCGAAATGCGGATTGAACCTTCCGGGCTTCACCGGTACTCCGTTCAGAGCAATCGACCCGGAATCAGGTTTCAGGACGCCGGCGATGAGCAGGAAGAGCGTGGTCTTGCCCGACCCGTTGGGTCCGATGATGCCGGTCTTCTCGCCCTCGGCAACCTCCAGGTTGACTTTCGAGAGCACGGACGTCTTCTCCGGGTAGGAGAAACGCAGGTCCCGGATCGACAACGCTGTCACAACACACCTCTCGAGTGGAGTTCCAGGAGCACCACCGCTACCGCCGCACCCGTGACCGAGAGTGACATCAGCACATCGTGTGAATTCACCGACCGTCTTCCCCCTGCTTCGCACAAAACCTTTCCACTGTATCCACGAAGTTTCATGGCATTGAACATCCTGTCCGCCCGTTCGAAACCCCGTACGAGAAGCGATCCCGCAAGGGACACAGGCGTACCGGACAGCCGCAACAGGCGAAAACCTCTTCGTTCACCCCTGAGGCGCATGGCAGTTCGCATAAGACCGTACTCCTGTGCGGTTACCTGTATGTACCGCCCTGTGAGCATTCCCATGTCGACGAGCATGCCGGGCACTCCGCACCTGCGCAATCCAGCGGCAAGCTCCCAGCCGCCTGCAGTGCGATAGAGCGCCATAGCGACTCCCAGAATCGAGAGCACCCTGCCCCATATAACAGCAGCCAGCTCTACCCCTTCAGCCCTCACCGCCAGGGGACCGACGGAGAAGATCACCGTTGTGCCGTCCAGCATGACTATCATCACCGTCATGAACATGAGCAGCGTAAGGGGGATGCGCAGCCATCTTGCCGCATTGATCACAGGCATACCCGACATGGTGAACAGAATGGCTGAAATGACCATGGTAACGGGTCCGAGCGCGATGTCCCGTACGAAAGCAATGGACATCATCAGTACGAAAAGGCAGGGGATCTGCAGCGATATCATCCAGGCCGCGAGCGGGTTCCTGCTCACCTGCCGGCTCCCAGCATTTCCGGTTTGACCTTCGACAGGAAGGAGACTACCATGGCAGTGAAAACACCCTCGATGGCTGCTACAGGCACGTGCGCAAGAGCCATCAGCCGAAGAGCGGAGAACTCCGTCTGCACCGGCAGGTGCTCGGGAATGGTAAGCATGAGGAGTGACGCCATCATCAGGGCAGACAGGGCAATGCTGCCGGCGCCTGCTGCGAATGCAAGGATGCCGGTGGCGTACGCGCCTCCGCCAAGCGGTCTTCTGAGCGAGAAGAGAGCAGATGCCAGCAGCGCCGGAAGACCGATGATGATTCCGTTGACTCCGAGCGTCGTCAGACCGCCATGCCCGAACATCACTGCCTGGAAGAAGAGCCCTATGAGTACGGCGGGAAAGGCAAACCATCCCAGGATCACCCCCATGAGCCCCCCCAGCACGAAGTGAACGCTCGCAGGGGGAATCGGGATGTGTATCCATGAGACGACGAAGAAGGCCGCAGCCATTACGGAAGCCCTCGGAATCCCCTCCAGGTAGTCTCCCCTGCGCCTGATCCGGTTAAGGCTGAGCAGCGTGAGCATGGCCGTGCCGCCGTACCCGGCAAGACACACCTGTGCGGGAAGCATCCCGTCAGGAACGTGCATCCCTTCCCCTCTTCGATACGAAGTACAGCCCCGTCCCGATCAGTCCCCATACCACGCAGACCGTCATCAGGATTATCTGACCGGTCGAGAGCGCGGTGCTGCCCCCCGTAATTCCCTGCCCGGCCACGTCTATCCTCACCATGTCGCCATGTCCGGCTTTCCTCACGGAAATATCCCACGAGGGGGAAACGGATTCGTCGGGTGTGAAGCTGAAGTTCCCTAGAGAATCCGTCTCACCGACCAGCCATGGTTCGGTCGGATTACTCACCGGGTAGACGGTCACCGAAGCTCCTGCCATGGGGGTACCGTCATCATAAGCTGCCCTGATGCCTACATCCCCGTCCTCCACCGACCATTCGATCCATGCGCCGTGGGAAAACGCTGTGCCCGGCAGTGCTACTGCAAGAACCAGCGGCAGGTACGCCCTAATCAGAGAACTATGCACAGACAGTGACCTTCCCCCGTGTGTCCAAGCGTGGTCAGGATATCGAGCAGATCTGCGTAGACATCCTCCCCAAACGCTGTCTGAAGAATTTCGAGGTCGACATCTACCGTGCCCTCGCCCATCAGCAAGGCAAAGGGTTCGAAACCGACCGCAGCAACGTTGAGTGGATCATCGGCCGTAAGACCCGCATCCCCGAAGATGTGGTCGAAGTGGAAGGTTATCTCGAGGTCGGCTGCACCTCCCGGTTCGACGAATCCCTTCCTCTCGTCGCCCACGTACTCACCTCCGAGGTACCTGTATCCCTGCTCGATTCCTATGTAGACGTTGTAGGACTGAGTCCCCTTCTCTGCCTGGCCGTCTACGAAGATGGAGTAGCCTTCCGAAGGACCCGGGCCCGCGGGCACGAGATCCCATGAGATGGCGTTGTAATGACCATCTGGAACGTCTGCGATTTCACCAAGTATTACAGGACCATCGCTGCAAGCCAGGTCGACCGTGAACGTACCGGGGATTTTTACCGACGCGGCAGCGACGATCATGTCATCCGTGTGCGGATCGAATGGAGGGTCCGTCTGGTATGCCTCAACGTTCTCCAGTGTCACGTAGAGGTGGCGGAAGGTCAGCTCCCAGCCGTCCTTCGAACGAAATCCCTGCGTTACGAAATCCTCTCCGTTGACGGTTATCGTCAGCGTGCCTGGAAGATCTGTCTCCGGTATCCCGTCCGGGGTCGTATCTTCCTCACCTTCGGTTCCACATCTGGAGATGGCAAGACACATCAGGAGTATCGCTGTTGAAATGGCTGTATACTTCATGCACTGTCCCTTCACGGCTACTATCTCTTTCTGCACTTCTCACATAGACCCTTGATCGCGAAATGTCCTGGTGAGCAGTCGAAACCGTACTTCTCCCGTATCCCGTCGAGGAGATTCCCGAACTCCGTCTTACCGGCCTCGATCACGCTGCCGCACAGTCTGCAGACCAGGTGGATGTGCGGACCGTGCCTTTCTGTCGCGTAGGCTGTCCGTCCCGAGCCGAGATCGGATCGCGTTGCAAGACCGTTCTCCACGAGGAGTTCCAGTGTTCGATATACGGTTGCGATATTGAGTGAAGTGGTCAGTGTCCCAACCTCCCCGTAAACCTCTTCCGCGGTCATGTGCCTGCCGCTGTGGGCGATGACGGAGATGACCATTTCCCTCTGAGGTGTGATCCTGTACCCGTTTTCTCTGAGCTTCTTCAGGTAAGTGTGGCAGTGCGGCATTGCGACTCCTTGCTATTGCGAACATTTGCAGAGAAGAAAATACAACCTGTCCGTTCTGTGGACAACCAGGTTAAAAGAATGGGGATCTCAGTCTTCGGCGGGAGCGAATCCGCTGCCTGTAACTTGATTCCTGCCTGCATTCTTCGAAGAGTAGAGTCTCTTGTCTGCAAGGTCTATCAGGTTATCGGAATTCCTGAATTCGAGCGGCAACTCGATGAGATCGGCGACTCCGCAGCTGATCGTAACTTCTACCTCGTTTTGAATCTGTGCAGAGAGGTTTTTTCTGACGGATGTCGCGAGTTCCCTGAAAATTTCGGTAGCACTGGCAACGTTGCAATGCCTGAGCAGTACGACGAACTCATCTCCACCGTAACGTGCTGCAGTATCGTCCGGTCTGAGCGTTTTCCTCAGAAAAATTGCGAATTCCTCGAGGACGCGGTCACCCAGTGAATGACCCAGGGTATCGTTTATTCTCTTGAGGTAATCGATGTCGACCATGGCCAGGGAGATGATCTCTCCCGAGTCCTTTGAACGGATAACCGTCTTCTCCGTTTCCGCCAGGAAATGCCTCCTGTTGTACAGACCTGTAAGAGGGTCTGTAATCGACAGGTAACGGTATTCCCTCTGCTTCTCGAGCAGGACCGTCTCCCTCTCTCTGAAGGTCTCTATCTCCCTCTCGAGCTCCTTTGCCTCGAGTCGCAGTATTCCCTTTGCGCGGTGGCCTCCCAGCAGTTCCTCCCGCATGGTCACGTACTCCCTGTAGTACTCCAGAGACTTCCTGTACTCCTCACGTTTCT
>CBDUZS010000098.1:0-4756 GCA_965371785.1 uncultured bacterium | reverse complement strand
CACTCCTGGAACCGCCGCGGAGCGTTTTCACGAAAAGATAAGGGAGGAGGGCGTAGAAGCGGTACGCTTCACCTCCACTCCCGAGGTCTCACCGGACCCGAAGGGCGAAAGCCTGAGTATCACCTGTACATTCGACGGTGAAACAACTGCTGTCGAAACGGAGATGCTCATCCTCTTCCCCCCTATTCTGCCCTCTTCAGGAACTCTGGAGGTAGCCGAGGTCCTTCGGCTGGACCTTGGCAGTACGGGGTTCCCGGCTGCCCGCAAGGACTGCATCTCCCCTGTTGCGACGCAACAAGAGGGCATCACTATGGCAGGAGCCGCCATGGGACCCGCAGATATCGCCATGTGCACCGTGAGCGCTGCAGCCGCAGTGTCAACGGTTCTCTCGCGGGACAGCGAAGGCGGTTCCTGATGGTGGGGAACATCGGAGTCTTCGTCTGTGCCTGCGGTCCGAACATAGGTGAACGAATACACATCGACCTGCTCATGGAAAAGATATCCGAAATGGACGATGTCTTTCTCGTACAGCAGCATGGCCTTCTCTGCTCACCCGACGGGAAGTCCTTCCTCGAGGAAGCGATAAGGGAACACGACCTCTCGAGAATTGTGGTTGCCGCATGCTCGCCCCGGGAACATCTCGAAACGTTCATGGGTGTGTGCAGCAAAGCAGGGATCAACCCCTTCATGCTCCAGATGGTCAACATCAGGGAGCAGTGCGCATGGGTTACCGACGACGTAGACCTGGCAACCGCCAAGGCGTTCAGGATGATCTCCGGAGCCATCTCCCGCTCCGTACTGCACCAGCCACTCGATATCATCGATATAGCATGCAGTCCGGACGTTGTGGTTATCGGCGGCGGTCTTACGGGGTTGCGAACAGCTCTCTCACTGACCTCTCCCGACAGGAGAGTGACCATTGTAGAGCGCGAGCACCAGCTTGGCGGCAGACATGCGGGCACGGCCGCGGTCACTGCCATGGTCGACGAGGTCATTGCCAGCAGCAACATCGAAGTCCTCACCGATTCGGAACCTGTCGATGTAAAGGGATTCTTCGGAAACTTCATTATCTCACTGGGAGAAGAGGAAGAGCTGACTGCGGGTGCGGTTGTTCTTGCAACAGGCAGCGCCGATGCCCCTGCTGAGATGCTGGAGGACTATGGATACGGTACTCTTCCCGGAGTCATCACATCCGCTGAAGCCCGGAGCATGTGCCTGTCCGGCCGTCTCAGCCTCGGGAACGGCGACACGGCCCGCAGGGTTGCCATCGTCCATTGTGCCGCACGGGAGAAGGCAGGCTACTGCTCGGTTGCATGCTGCGACGCAACGCTGAACCTTGCAAGAAGTATTACGGAGATAGCGGAAGATGTGGAGATATCGGTTTTCCATTCACAGATATGCACTTCTCTCCCATCGCACAAAGACTGGATTGCAGCCGCATCCGAGGCGGGATGCACTCTCACAGAGACCGGGATCAGCGGAGTAACCAAATGCGAAGAGGGCCTGATGCTGGTGGCAGACTTGCCCGATACAGCAACTGATCCCTTCGACATCGTCATCATCCACCCCCCCCTCGTTCCCCCTGCGGGATTCGAGCAGCTTGCCGCAATGCTCAGGGTTGAAACCGGAACGGGTGGATTCCCGAAACCGGAACATGACAGGCTGTCAACGGTCTCAACTGCAATTGACGGAGTTTACATTGCCGGAGGCATTGCCGGACCCTGCAGGATTACGGATGCCGTGCTGCAGGCTGACGCCGCCGCCGGCACTATCCTCTCGGTACTCGTTCCCGGGCGTATGGTTCAGACTGAGCCATGCACTTCAGTCATAACGGAATCGCTTTGCAAGGGATGCAAGACCTGCCTGGAAGTATGCACTTACGGGGCAATCTCGTACATTCCCGAGAAGCGTGTCTGCTACGTCAACCAGGTCCTTTGCAGAGGGTGTGGAGGGTGTGCAGCCTCCTGCCCGAGCGGAGCGGCAAGGGCAAGACACTTCACGTCGGGACAGCTGCGACGGCAGGTCGTTGGAGTACTGGAATGAAAGCAGCAGAATTAAAGGAAATCACTACAACAGGTGCCCCCCTGACCGCCTTCCTTTCAGACTCCCTTTCGAAGGGTCTCTTCGATGCCGTGCTGATGCACGTGGAGGGACCTGACAGCCGATCCTGGCCCTGGACACTGATCGAAGATCCGGCGCATCTCGACAAAGCCATCCCGGTACCGCCGATAATGCAGGTCCAGGGAGCCTCAGCCCTTCGCTCACTTGCTGCAGCAGCAGGAGACAGGCTGATAGCAGCAGTGCTCAGACCGTGCGAGTCCAGGTCCGTAGTCGAACTTGCAAAGCTCGAACAACTCGATCCGGAGCAAATACTGCGTCTGACCGTCGACTGTCCCGGAGCATCTAAAATGTCCGATTACGTCGAAGGCAGGACCGACGGCCCCGACTGGTCAAACAGGGAAATGCTGAGACCCGCGTGCAGGATGTGCACACGTTTCATCGGCTACGGGGACGTTCGCGTCTCATCCCATGCCGATGGTGTTTTCCTGACCCCCCTCACCGACAAGGGAAGCAGTTTCCTGGAGTCGGCAGATCTGCAGGCCGATTCCGATATCCCGGAGACTGATACGGAGATGGAGGAGAGAAAAGTGGAAGCCCTGGCCGAACGGGAACGCCTGCTCGGTAAGCTGTCCGGTGAACCGGGCAGTATGGAATGGCTCACAGACCTCTTCAGCGGATGCATCGGGTGCAGGAACTGCCGGGACGTCTGCCCGGTCTGCTACTGCAGGCTCTGTTTCATCGATACGAAGGATCAGAGAGTGACCGGGGCGCAGCACATGACCAGAAGCAGTCAGGCAGGCTCTGCAAGGCTGATTCCCGGAACACTCCTCTTTCACATCGTGAGGATGGCACATGTCAGCCTTTCCTGCACATCCTGCGGCATGTGTGAGGACGTCTGCCCTGCGGATATCCCCGTGGCACAGCTGATGAGCCTGGTTTCGGAGAAAACGGGGCTCATCTTCGACTACGTCCCAGGCCTCGATCCGGAAAAACCTGCCCCATTGAACACCTACCTGGAGGATGAGCTCAGTGACTTCGAAGACTGATGTCGCAGGCACCATCCGTACGCTCCTCCACGCACTTCTCGAAGGGGGTCGTGTAGACGGAGTCTTCGCCCTGAGGAAGACCGCCTCCCCCGGGAGGTACTGCTACTCCCTGATTTCCGACCCGGACATGCTGAAAGAGGTTGTCGAACCGTTCTTTCCGGTGATGCCGGTTCAGGGAGCCAGAGCCCTTGCAGCCCTTACAGGTACCGAATCCCTGCGAAAACCTATCATCGCACTCCTCAGGCCTTGCGAGCTCCGGGCATGCATCGAACTGCAGAAGCAGTCACAGCTCAGCCTGGAGAACGTCCACATCCTCAGCTGCAGCTGTCCAGGAGTATTCCCTGCCGCCTCCCTGATCGGAGACCAGTTCGAACAACTCCTGACGGGCTACAGCAATGCCCTGTCGAACGGTGAAATACCCGAGGGTGTCAGAAACGCCTGCGCAGCGTGTACCTCTTTTACTCCATCCATGCAGGTGGACATGACCGCGGTTATCGCCTCGGACAGAGAATCCGATGCAGGAACCATCTGCCTTCAGAGTGAATGGGCAGTCGAGGTTGCAGAGGGTATCGCGAACTGCTCCAAAGACCTCTCGCAGGAAGATGTCGACGCCCTGGTCACCGGTCTCTCCGACAAGCATGCATCGAACAGGCGCGAGATAATGGAATCGTCCGTATTCTCTGACGGTCTGGACGGGATGATCAGCCTTTTCGCAAGATGCACGGGATGCGGAGGCTGCAGAGCAGTCTGCCCGGTCTGTCACTGTGTACTATGCGACTACTCGTCTGACAACACGGATCTCAACGCAAAGATGCTCTCCGCAGAGCTCTCTTCGAGGGGTGCCCTCCGGATACCGGATGGCACTATCCGTTTTCATCTGGGCAGGCTGAACCACATATCCAGTTATTGCGTCTCCTGCGGACAGTGCACCGAAGCATGCCCTGCGAGTATCCCTGTAGCGGATATTTTCATCCGGGCAAGTAATGCCGTTCAGGATAGGCTCGAGTACAAAGCGGGAACGGATGATGACGGCGAACCCGCACTGTCCACATATCGTGAAGTCGAACTAGAGGGCATCGACATCTGACAGACCCTTCCAGTCAGAAAGCAACTTCTTCCTTCAGGCATGAACGATACTCAACTGTTGTGTTCTTATAACATATTGCGTATATTTACAACATTCAGTTGTACTCACACGATGGGAGTATTCGAACATGACGAGAAAAAGAACTCTGGTAGCAGTGAACTTCGCGGCTCTCCTCCTGATGAACATCGCCTTCTATCTGGTCACTATCGGAAAGAACGCTTCCCACCTTATCGATGCTGTGGGTATCGCTTGCCTTGCGATCGTGGCAATCACTTTCAGAACCATTCACTGGAAAACAGGAATCTGGAAGCTCACGCATTCGAAGTCCTCTGTGCTCGACGAGAGAGAACTTTCCCTGACCCACAGGGCACTCAGCGAATCCTACGCCTGGTTCACCGTAATCTGCCTTGCGATAATGCTGGTCCAGTCACTGGTCAGCCGCTTGAGCATCTGCCCCACCTTCACAATCACGGTTCCCCTCGTCGTTAGTCTGATCTACCTGGCCCACACGCTTCCGGGCTCCATCATATCCTGGACGGAATCGGATGCACCGGGGGAAATC
>CBDUZS010000097.1:0-5060 GCA_965371785.1 uncultured bacterium | reverse complement strand
CATTCCCAGCAGTGAGAAAAGTTCGAAAAGTGTCAACTATGGGGTACCAGATTTTACTGATTGATTTCAGACCCAATTGGCGTCTTCAAAGCTGTCTTGATTCTAGAGTGTACTTCAGGTATTTGATGTTGAAGAATTTGTACTTCCTGATACCCTGTCTATCTTATGTTTGTACATTCCAATTCAATCATGAAAGGACAATCATGTGCAAATGTAAAGTGTTGCCTGTGCTTCTGTGTCTTATAGCGCTTACCGTTACCTCCATTATTGATGCTTGCACAGGGATCAGGATCTCGACGACTGACGAGGTGTACTTCAGAGGTCGAACAATGGAGTTTGCATCATTCATCCCCTCTGATGTCATAGTAATTCCCAGAGGATGGGAGTGTACGGGTACGGCTGTTTCGGGCGGATCTGGACTTGAATGGACATCCAGATATGCGGTGGTGGGAGCCAATGGGTTTGGACTACCCCAAGTTGTCGATGGCGTTAATGAGAAAGGCCTCTCGGCGGCAGCGTTCTACTTCGCGAATTATGTGGAGTATCAGGAAGAGCCAGATGACAAATCCTCGGTGCTTGCCCCATACGAGTTATGCACCTGGTTACTGACGAACTTCTCAACAGTTGATGAGGTGATGGAATCAATTGATCAGGTGGTAGTTCCACCGGTTGTGCTTGACGAGTTCGGATTTGTGCCACCCCTCCACTTCATAGTGATGGACCGGTCTGGTGATTGTATCGTCCTGGAGCATGTGGAAGGTGAATTACTAATCCATGACAATCCTCTTGGAGTGATCACCAACTCTCCAACTTTTGACTGGCATATGACCAACCTGAATAACTACGTGAACATATCCTCAGTGAACTCAGTACCATTCGAACTGGATGGAGTGGAGATCCGAGAATTAGGGCAGGGGAGCGGTCTCCTGGGAATTCCCGGAGATTTCACGCCTCCATCCCGCTTCATTCGTGCAGTATTGTTCGCAGTAAGCGCTATATCTGCAGATGGCAGTGACGAAGGTGTTCTTCAGGTCTTTCATATTCTGAACCAGTTTGACATCCCGGTCGGATCCTGCCGAAGGCCAGCAGATGGTAGTTGCACAGCAATTCAGTGTGAATACACCTTATGGTCCAGCGTAAGTGATCTCGGACGGTGTAGATACTACTTCAGAACATACGATAATAGCAGGATACGGATGGTTGACCTGATGGCTCTGGATCCCAATCATGATGAAATCCTGAGCTTCTCCATGTCTGGGAGTGAGGAGATTCTAGATCTTACTGGGTATCCCGAGGTCCTCTCTTCCGAATAGCCATCAATTCTCTCTGAATGCAGATGCCTTAAAGCAACAAAGCTGCGATAGGAGTTCTAAAAGCATCCATTACACGGGGCACCAGATTTCAGTTCACAGCTCTGGTGAATACAGGCCGATGCCGACAACCAATCGGGCAGGAACTTCAGTATATGCTCTTCATTGACACTGTTATAAGAGTGATGTATTAGAAATTTGGTGAAATAATGTACTTTCACAGAGCCCGCCTGGAAATGATTTCGGGCTTGTCGCTGCAGTACCGGGCAATTCTCATCCCGAATCGGGTTCCTTCCGGGTCTGAATGATGCACGGAGGTAAAACAATGACCCGAAGATATCCTTTCATCATCTGCATTGCGGTAATGATCATCTCTTTCGGAAATCTCTTCGCTGCTCAGGAGATACAGACCAGCTGGTTTGGCGGTCCGGGCACTGAAGGACCTGTGCTCTCCTGGGGGAACAGGTTCTACACGAGCGATTGTCTTGGCTGGTTCGATCAGGCAGGTAGTCTTCTGCTTGAACTCGTATGCGAAGATCATCTCGTTGAGGATGACTTCGATGGCGCCTACTCCGTCTGCTGTGAAGATATGGACTCCGATGGTGATCTGGATGTACTCGGGGCCGCAAGTGTCGACAGTGCCCTTATCTGGTGGGAGAACAACGGCACAGGCTCGGGATGGTCTGAGCATGTAATCGTCAACGATTTCGAAGGAGCAATATCCGTTTGCTCGGGAGACTTCGACGGTGATGGCGATCCTGATGTACTCGGAGCCGCGGCCTATATCGATGAAGTTGTCTGGTGGGAAAACGCTGATGGCTCCGGAACGAAATGGATCGAACATGTAATTGCCGATGACTTCGATTTCGCCCGGTGTGTTCATTCGGCGGACATAGACGGTGATGGAGATCTGGACGTGCTGGCAGCGGCATTTTACGCAGACGACATCACATGGTGGTCGAACGAAGGCGGTCTGGGCACCGTCTGGAAAAAGCACACGATCGACGGAGACTTCAACGGTGCGATTTCCGTCCATTCCGCAGACATCGATGGTGACGGAGATGTAGATGTTCTCGGCGCAGCAGGCTTCGATGATGACATCACATGGTGGGAGAACACCAACGGTTCGGGAACCAGCTGGAACCGTCGTACGATCTGTGATGACTTCAATTATCCCCGCTGCGTCTACTCGGCCGACCTCGATGGTGACAGAGATGTGGATGTTCTCGGCGCAGCAGGTTTTGATGATGACATCACCTGGTGGGAGAACACCAACGGTTCAGGAACCAGCTGGATAGAGCATACGATCGATGACAACTTCGATGGTGCCAACGCTGTCTGTGCGGGAGACCTGGACGGTGACGGAGACATGGATGTGATAGGAGCCGCATACCTGGGAGATTGTATTACGTGGTGGGATAATGAAGGCGGATCTGGAACCAGCTGGGTTGCGCATACAATCCAGGGCGGCTTCGACGGAGCAGTCTCCGTTTGTTGCGGGAATCTCGATAACGATGGCGGTCTTGACGTGGTCGGAGCCTCCATCGGTGAAGATGACATCACCTGGTGGAGTCTGAACGGGTACGCGGCAGAAGGACAGCTGGTCTCCAGTATCCTGGATACGGAAACACGTCCTGACTGGAATTATTTCGATTGGTCAGCCCTGATGCCTGCCGGAACATCGGTTCTGTTCCAGCTCAGATCCTCTGCCGACTATTCTTCGATGGGTGCCTGGTCGGATACACTGGAAAGACCCTGTCTGCTCGCGAACGTACTCGATGACGGTACGAGATTCGTTCAGTACAGGGTTCTGATGAGTTCCTCCGATCCAGAGGTGACTCCAGTTCTCAACGATCTGATGATCGTCTGGGACCCTGAGGGTGTCGAGGAGAGCACCGAACCTGTGCCACCAGGAATTGCCCTGTTCCCGATTGCTCCGAATCCTGCAGTCGGCGCACCCGTTCTGAGATTCGGTCTTCCCGAGACGAGAGAGGTCGAACTGCTGCTATTCGACCTCACTGGAAGGCTGATCGTTGAGTTCTCATCAGAAGTGTACACTGCAGGCCTGCAGCAGGTTCAACTGAACGATCTCTCTCCTGGAATCTACTTCTGCAGGATGATCTCAGGTGATTTCACTGACACACAGCGATTCGTTGTGATCGAGTAGCTCCGCACCGATCACTACCTGAAGGTATACGCCCTCAAGCGAGCGGTTGAACTCAACGAATTATCGAGTGCAGTGAAAAAGCAGTGATTTACTGCGTTGCCTCTTAGAATCGAGGCCTGCGCTGTGATCTGTCTTCTCTCGGGCGGGCCTGGTTGACCTTTATTTCTCTTCCCTTGAGCTCTTTTTCGTTGAGGCTTGCTATGGCGGCTTCTGCTTCAGCCTGGTTGGGCATCTCCACAAACGCAAAACCCTTTGGACGCCCTGTGTCTCTGTCCTCAATGATCTTTGCTGACGAGACTTCACCGAACTCACCGAACAGGTCGCTTAGTTCATCCTGCGTTACATCGTAGGACAGGTTGCCAACGTAAATGTTCATACCACTTCCTCATCCTGTTGCGATTTATAAAAGCGAAACTATCAATTAATCAACCGCAAAAATCGATGGATAGCTATAATGAGTTCAGAGTATATAGTTGTTACTGTAAAGAGTCAAATACATTACGCATGAGCTCAGCGGTGCATGGTTTCGGCTCCGGGTTCCATGTCTCTGTGAAGTGAGCATCGGTAGTGCCGGGGCTTTGACAGGACGGAACGGCCCCCGGTATTGTCGCTTCGGGCAGGAAATGGCTGGATAGACAGCGTATGAGCGTTCTACAGGGTAGTGTGCCCATTGAAAAGAATCAGGTTTCCTGTCTCATTCCGGGAGGCAGTTCAATGCTCGAGAAGGTCTACAGACGAATCCCTGACATAGTCTACAGGGAGATAGCCGGAGAGTTCATTCTGGTGCCCATTCACCACAGAGCCGGAGAAGTGGACAGCATCTACGTTCTCAACGAGACCGGAGCCAGAGCATGGGAACTGATGGATGGCTGTCGGACACTGGATGATATCATCGACCGGATGGTTGACGTATTCGATGTGGACCGGAAAACTCTGAAGGCTGATCTGATGGTTTACATCGACGAGATGGTTGTTTCGGGAGCACTGGAGGAAGTCTGATTTGGAGTGCGTGGGACTGCCCGATTCCGGTTACCTTCCGTTCAGAGGAAGAATCTATGAACGTGCTCTGAGGGACAGGGTTCCCCTTGCCGGAAGTATGGAAATCACTTCCGGATGCAATCTCGGGTGCGTTCACTGCTACATCTCCGTAAGCGGCAGACCCTCGGGGGAGCTGACACTTGACGAACTAAAAAACCTGGTGGACCAGATAGCAGAGGAAGGATGCCTCTGGCTCCTGATAACGGGTGGCGAACCTCTGATCAGGGAAGATTTCAGGGACTTCTACGAATATGTAAAGCGCTGCGGGATACTGCCCATGCTGTTCACAAACGGCACACTGGTGACGGACAGCATGGCCGATCTGCTTGCTTCTGAACCACCGTACTCCGTCGAGATTTCAATATATGGAGCCACCGAAGAGACCTTCGAAGCGGTTACCCGAGTTCCAGGGTCGTTCCGGCAATGTATGGAGGGAATCGACCGGCTTCTGAGCAGAGGAGTCAGGCTGCACCTCAAAACCATGGCTCTGAGCCTGAACGCACACGAAGTGATGGAGATGAAGTCCCTTGCAGAACGGCTTAGAG
>CBDUZS010000096.1:0-5271 GCA_965371785.1 uncultured bacterium | reverse complement strand
GGCCTGCTGGTGAGTTACGAGAGGCTCCTGCTGGGGCGTGGGGCCATCTGAATCCCTTTGGAGGAAATCATGAAAAAGCTGGTGATCTACTACTCATTCGGAGGCAACACGAAACTGATCGCCGAGAGCATCGCAAAGGCAGCAGACGCTGAACTCCTGAAGCTGGAACCAAAGGAAAAGAACAGTTCGAAGGGTTTCATAAAATACCTTCGGGCCGGAAAAGCAGCTATGATGAAACAGAAACCCGAACTTCTGCCGCTCGACAGGAATCCTGATGACTACGACCTGATCTTCATAGGCACACCCGTATGGGTTGGATCCTTTACACCTGCAATGAACTCGTTCTTCTCTTCAAATCCTCTGGTTGGCAAGAAGATCGCCCTCTTCTGCTGCCACGCCGGCGGTCCGGGAAAGTTCTTCGAGAAGATGCGAGAAGCCCTGAAGGGTAACGAATTCATCGGGGAGGTTGATTTCAAGGATCCTCTGAAGCACGATACTGAACGGGATATCAGGAAAGCCGAAAACTGGGCGGTAGATATTTCATCGTCTGCCGGAGAGAGCGGCAGCTAGGCCGGACTGGCTTTGCTTTGCGCTACTCCATCTCTTCCAGCTTCGCCGCAGCCTCGAAGTCGGCATCGGCTTCCGTGGTATTTCCCAGGGCTTCATGTGAGCATCCCCTGTTGTAGAACGCATTGATGAAGCCGGAATCGACTTCGATGCACTCGGTGAAGTCGGCTATCGCATTCTCGAATTCACCCATGGCATAGTATTCCGAACCCCTGTTGTAGAGGGCTTCAGCGAGTTCTCCCTCAAGCTCGATAGCCATTGTGTAGTCGGCTATTGCCTCTTCTGAGGCTCCCATTGCAGAGTAGACCGTGCCCCTGGCGAAGTACATTTCCCCGGATTGTGGATCCAGAGCTAGCGCATATGACAGGTCTGCTATCGCCTCTTCACGGTTGCCCAGCACATTGTGTGCAACGCCCCTGATGAAATACATCTCAGGATCGTCAGGACTCAGGTCTAATGCTGCCGAGCAGTCCGCTATTCCTTCTTCCATGTATCCCCCACGGATGAGAAGGGTACCTCTGTCGGCGTAGACGTCTACTGCTGCTGGATTCACTTCCAGAGCCTTCGAGAACTGCTCGAGTGCCTCCTCATCGAGACCCAGAATGTGATATGCGTAGCCCATCTGCTGGTAGCCCTCATGGTTAGACGGATCCATCTCTATGGCCGTCAGGTAATCAGCCATTGCCAGGTCCATCTCACTGTTGGACAGGTAAACGAATCCCCTGAGCAGATACAGATCAGCTGCATTCGGGGCCAGCTCCATGGCTACATCGAGGTCGGCCAGCGCCTCTTCCATCCGGCCAAGCTCGTTGTAAGCGCTTGATCTGTACTTGTACGCTTCCCAATAGGATGGGTCCAGGTCAATCGCTTCCGAGCAGTCTGCAACGGCTTGTTCGGATTCCCCCAGGGCTTCAAGGAAGATGGCTCCTCTCTCGGCATAGGCCATGAAGTCATTCGGGTTGAGGTCGATGGCTTTCGTCAGGTCTGCCAGAGCATTCTCGACATTCCCGAGAACGTAGTAGGCTTTGCCCCTGGCTCTGTACGCGACCGATAATGACTCATCCATCTCTATCGCGGTTGACTGGTCAGCTACGGCCAGGTCCGGTTCACCCAGTGCAGCATACACACGTCCCCTGTAGTTGTAGGCGCTGGGGTATTCAGGGCGCATCTCGATTGCAGTATCGAGTGAGACCTTCGCCGATTCGTACTCCCCGGAGTAAAACAGGACGTTCCCGAGAGCGTAGTGTGCTTCAGGGTCTGTCGAATCGAGCTCGAGGGAGGTTTCGATGTCTGCCAGGGCATTTTCCAGATCACCCTGGAAGTTGTATGCGAATCCCCTGCCGAGGTACGCTCTTGCGGCAGCAGGATCTATTGAAATGGCACTATCAAAGTCATCCCAGGCTTCCTCCGTGTACAAGGAGAGAAGAAAAAGAAAACCTCTTTCCACATATGCATCGGTCAGGTTGGGATTCAACTCCAACGCCTCGCTGAGATTGGCGTAGGCAGCATCCAGAAGGTCTGCTCCCCTTAGAAGTCTGCCAGAGTAAAAGAATGGATCGGCGATCGATGGATCCAGCTCTATGGCCTTTTCGTAATCGGCAAGAGCTTGTTCGAAGTTGCCAAGGTACTCGTTTATCTGCCCTCTTACGGTGTAAGTTGCAGCCATCTCGGGATCGAGATCGATTGCCCTGTTCAGATCAGCAATTCCCGCGGGAAAGTCATCCAGGTTGCACAGCTCGACCCCTCTGTTCACGTAAGCTTCGGTGTAGTCGGGATCGAGATCGATGGCCATATCGAAGTCATCCAGAGCACTCTCAACGTCGTGCATCTCGCTATGTGCAAGACCCCTGTTACGGTAGATGGAGGCATCCAGAGGAGACAGCTCGATGGCTCTGTCGAATTCTAGCAAAGCCCCTTCGCAGTCACCTCTAAGGAACTTTACAATACCAAGAGCATCACGGGCATAGGCTAGCTCCGGGTCGATTTCGAGTGATCTCTCGATGTCTGCCTGTGCTTCTTCGAGGAATCCCATATTCCCGGACACCTTGCCACGCAGGGCGTAGGCAATTGCGTACTCAGGGTCAACCTCCAGTGTGCGGGACACGTATTCAATCCCGGCCTCGAAGTCACCGATGAGGCAATGAAGTCTGGCTAAACCAAAGAGAGCTTCCGGGCAGTCCAGCTCCAGTGTAAGAGCTTTGTCGAAATCCGCACTGGCAAGCTCATATTCCTCAAGTCCCAGGTAAGCCGTACCTCGCCCATGCCAGGCTTCGACGCAGTACGGATCCAGTTCCAGTGCTTCGTTGAACGTCTCTACAGCATCCGCATACCGATCATCCTGGATCTCTGCTGATCCCTGATCGCATAGCTCCTCTACTTGGTCGAGGAAGCCCTGTGCAGCTCCGAAGAACATGGTAATCATAGCGATCCAGAAGAAATGCCTTGCCATACAGCTCATGGTCTCCTCTTTTGTGTTGAGAACTACAGACACCTGTTCATCACGTTAATACCGGTAATATCCGCGGGGCAAGTGATTGCAGATCACAGCCAATCGAATACCATCTGAGCGTTTGCGAAGAACCTGACTTCCCACTGTGTTGCATTGTGCTCTTCGGGAACGGCTCCCGTACTGCTGGCACCCAGCTTGAGGGTGATGATGTGCTGTACGTATTCGAGCCCGAGTATGAATGTTTCATTCACTGCTCCCATTACACCGATGCCGAAATGGTAGCCCCTGCCATCCTCGATACTCGTGGACCAGGAGCCGGGAGAACCAGAGCCTATCGTATCGTAGTCGACGTGAGCTGTCCCGGTATAGCTGTCGAAACCGAATCTGGCTCTGAAAGGAAGGTAGCGTAATTCGAGACCTCCTCCGATATCTGTCATGCTGAGCAGCACTTCGGGGAGAATCCAGGGCCCATGATTATCGAGTAATGCTCCGGGGCCCTGATGACCGATTTCTCCATACAGGAATGTGCAGAAGCGTCCGAAGTACTTGCCGAACCCCACGCGGAAGTAGGCACCATCCTGCTCACAGCCTCCTTTGACATCGTAGCCGAACTGCTCGATATCGTCATCCTCGAAATCATGCGATATCCCACCCACGGATAGAGCAGCTTCACCGAAAACAGCGAACAGGTCTTCGTCAATGGGTCTATATCGGAAGACATAGGTCTCTTCAGGAGGTTCCTGAGCAGTTCTTACCACTCTGAAGCCAGTGTCCATGTACCGGTAGCTGCTATCGCCCAGAATACACCTGTCCGATCGACAGGCTAAGGCATTACTCAGGTACGACCCCCCACCTAGCGGGTGCTGGATGATACTGCCTCCTGTTATCACGTCCTCGGTCTCGTAGCCGTCTCCGTACAGGGTCCATTCAATGGCATTACCGCACATGTCATAGAGCCCCCATTGGTTGGGCATCCTTGTACCCACGTCATGTAGCAAACCATCCGAATTGGATTGAACCCAGCAGTAGTGGGAGATGGTCTCGAGGGTATCTTCGCCCCAGAAGTAAGGAGTGTACGTTGTGGCTCTGCATGCATATAGCCACTCAGAATAAGAAGGGAGCCTGTACACATAGGTAGAATCAATGACGTTTAGCGAATCGATGAATTCAAGACAGTCGTACAGGTTGACGTGAACAATGGGAATACCAGATGTGAATTTCTGCGAGGTTGAATCGAGTTGCACTTCATCAGGTAAATCCACCATTACGAGTCCCCATTGCGCACACAATACTTCAGTGGTCATGATCTCGAATCCGTTGATGATTACTGGTTCACCTTCAGCGATCACTTCTCCAAAGCGGTCCACCAGCCTTCCATACATGTATATCCCCTCCGGGATCTCCACGAACTCCATGCCTGGAAGAGGATCCGGTGAAGCGAATCCGGATGTTGACAATAGAAGAACTGCCAGCGCCCTTGAAACCGACCAGAAAGACCATTTCGTAACCAGGGAAAACCTCATCACTAACCCCTTCCTGCTTCTCAATAATTCCTTTGATTGTACTTGATTGCCTGACGGCCCTCAAGTGCTCTGGAACTGCCTGACGAACAAGGATCCCGCCTGGAACTGACCGGCAACCTTGCATGGTTTATGTTCGTTTGTACCGTAATCTCACAGCAGGAGGCAAAAAATGAGCTCATCGTCATCGATTACACTCCGGAGTCCCGGAAGAATACTGTCAATTCGCAGAATACTGACGATGTTCGCCATTCTGATGATCTCGCATGCTGCCTTCTCGGTCCCGCAGCACTCAGGTTCCGAACAGGGAGTTATGATTCTGATCACACGCCTCGATGAGTTTGCCCCGGAACAGCCTTCACTGACTTCATCTGTAATACGTTGGATGGAACGTATATTCGGCGATTACCCCAGTGTCGAGGTACACCTTCTCGACATAACAGTACCCCCCGGAGAAAGGCCTGACACAGATTTTCTTGAAAGTCTGCCTTCAGGTTCCTTTATCGTTTTTTCCGGACATTGTACGGTTGAAGAAGAGAACGTATTCTGCAACCTCGATTACGATATCGTTACAAATGCTGCTGCGCCGGGCCATTCAGAACCCGTTCTCTACTCCAGCGTCGAGTTTCAGCTGGGACTATCAGAGCTTGCCGAGCCGGAAGCTCCCAATATCGTTGCTTTCATGGGCTACTCCGCACTGTCCTCTATCTACTATCAGCGGGGAGAGATGCCTCC
>CBDUZS010000095.1:0-5511 GCA_965371785.1 uncultured bacterium | reverse complement strand
CTGGGACATGAGACTGATGGCGATATCTCTCGACAATTCCCTGGCAAGAAAGCGGATTATCTGAGCGGTTCCTGCGAGGTCATTGGGAAGTACCAGGTGCCTTACGAGCAGCCCTTTCTTCGCCACACCGGCGGCATCGATTTCCAGGTTGCCGACCTGCCTGAACATCTCTCTCAAGGCACTCCTGGCGGCATCCGGATAACCTTTCGCCGATGAGTATCTCACGGCAGACTCTTCCTCCCAGTACTTGAAGTCGGGCAGATATATCTGAAATACACCCTCTATCATCTCGAGAAGCTCTACCGAATCGAATGCGTTCGTGTTGTAGATCAGCGGTTTCTCGAGACCTCTCTCCCGGGCCAGAGCAATCGCCTCGACTATCTGCGGGGCGTAGTGCGTAGGGGTAACGAAACCAAGCGTTGGACAGCCTCTGTCCTGAAGCCTGAGGAGTTCCTCAGACATTTCACGCGGATTCATCTCCTTCCCATCCCCCTGCGAGCTTATCTGCCAGTTCTGACAGTACACGCAACTGAGGTTGCACCCGGAGAGGAAGACGTTCCCGACACCGTATTCTCCAGTGAGAACAGGCTCTTCTCCCCTGTGTACACAGATCTGTGAGACGATCATCCGGTCGCCAGCTCCACACTTCCCCCTTTCCCCGGCAAGCCTGTTGGTCCCGCAGTTGAACTTACAAAGGCTGCACCTGGAGAGAACCCGGTGCAATTTTTCCGCAACGGCTCCGAGGTCCATCTCAATCCATTTCGGCGGCAAGAACGAGCCGGTACAGTTCACTGGATGCGGTCAGGTTCTCATGTGTATCGATTTCCACGATTTCACCGCCATGGATGAACACAACGGTGTCACTCTGCCTGATAGTCGCTTCTCTGTGTGTGACAACGAAAACCATTGCGTCACAGCGGGAATTCCGGAGTTCCCGCCAGAAGACCTCTTCCCTTTCCGCATCGAGGGCTGCAGTGCAGTCATCGAGAAGGAGGAGTGATGGATCCCCGGCAAGAGCTCTTGCTATCGCAATTCGCTGGCCCTGTCCGCCACTGACACCCGTGCCGCCCTGTCCCAGCAGCGTGTCGAATCCGCCTTTGAGTTCATCATCGCCCAGACCGGCCACTCTGAGGGCGTTTCCTATCTGCATCTTATCAATGTCCCGTCCCAGTCTCACGTTCTCCTCTACGGATTCACTGAACAGCATCGACTCCTGCGGAACGTAGCCGAGCTGTCGAAGCAGTGATTTCTGTGAGATATCCTCGAGTGGAATACCGTTGAAGAGAATACTGCCGCTCGAGCTGGGCAGCAGCCCGGTCATCATCTTGAGAACCGTGCTCTTGCCGCACCCGACCTCGCCGACAAGCGCGACAATCCCGGGTTCATCAACGTGGAAGCTGGCGTTTCGTATGCCTCCTCCACCATCGTGACGGTAACCGGCACCGCGAAGCTCGACGGACCTGACCGGTCCGAGCTCCACGGAGCCATCCATGGATCGTCGTGGAGGATAATTGAGTATCTCCTCCTCCCTGTCGATCGATACGAACGCCTGCCTGGAGGTCACGAAAAGGTTGGGGATATCCATCATGGGAGCAAGGAGCATGTCGAGATAGATGTAGAACGCATAGAATTCCCCGAGGCCGATTCTGCCGTCGATGACGAACAACCCCCCTACGAACATTACGGTGACCTTACCTACCTGTCCGATAACGCTGTAAAGGCCATGCACGATCATCATAAGCCTGGTCAGGTCGAGATCGATTTCCAGCCTTCTGTTGAGCAGTTTTCTCAGCCTTCCGGTCTGGTTCTTCTCCGCGCTGTACGCCTTCACGATAGGTACACCGGCGAAAGTGCTGTCGAGAAGATCGTTCGTATGGCTCGTATTCTTTCTGCTCTGCTCGATCCTGATACCCAGCCTGTGCTCCACGCGGTAGAAAATGAAGAGCATGATGGGAAGCGGAATCAGCGACAGGAGAGTAAGCTCCCAGCTCATGAAGAGCATTACTCCCAGGCAGAATACAAGCCTCGAGGATGATTCGAATGCGCGGAAGATGGCGGAACAGCTGAACCATGCTATCCTCGGATAGTCCACGATGTCATCCGTCAGCCTGGTCGTGATATCACCCGGGCGGAACCTGTTGAAAAACGAGTGCTCCTTCTCCAGGAGGTTGCCAAAGACTCTGTCCCTGATGTCGAGCCCGATTTTGCTGTTCAGCCAGGCTCTCGCTCCCGGATAGAGACCGGCAACGAACCTTGCCAGACCCAGCGCTCCGAGAACGAGAAGCAGCTTCGTAAAAACCGGGCTGTCCGGTGTCCCGAGAACCTGGTGTACGTTGTCCAGCAGATACTTGAACACGAGCGGAAAGGAGAGCGCAACCGCGGTGGAGATCAAGGTGAACAGCACGAGAATGGCTATGTGGAATTTGTGTGGTTTCCAGAACTGGAGAATCCACTTGATGTACTTACGCAATCGTGGCCTCCTCTCCGAACTGGAGCAGGCACAGGCCGGCGTACACACCCTTTTGTGCTATGAGCTCACCGTGGGTGCCCTCCTCCACGATCATGCCATGCTGAACGACAAGAATTCTCGAAGCATGGGTAACGGTGCTCAGCCTGTGAGCAACGACCAACGCAGTCCTGCCGCTTATCAGCAGGTCTGTAGACCTTTGAATCCTCTTCTCCGTTCCCGGGTCAACCGAGGAAGTCGCTTCGTCGAGCACCAGTATCTCCGGTTTCCTCAGAACGGCTCTGGCGAAGTTGACGAGCTGTCTCTCGCCCATGGAGAGGTTGCCCCCGCCTTCGCTGATCTCGCCGTACAGACCACCTGGAATCCGCTCCAGGAGATCGGATGCTTCGATAGTTCTCAGTGCGTCAATCTGAGCTTCCTCATCTATGGAATCATCGAACACCGTAAGGTTCCCTGACAGCGTACCGGAGAACAGGTTGACACCCTGCAGAACCAGGCCGATCTTTCCACGCCAGACTTCGAGCCTGAAATCACTGATGTCGGTCCCGTCTACCGTGATCCTGCCCTTCTGCGGCTGATAGAAGCGCATCAGCAGACTCACTATGGTACTCTTGCCGCCGCCGCTGTTTCCGACGAGTGCGACCATGGTGCCTCGCGGCAGCACGAAGCTCACGTCTCTGAGTGCCCAGCCTTCGTCGGAATACCGGAACCAGACATGCTCGAACCTGATCTCCTGCCATTCATCGGGGAATTCCTCTTCACCAAGTGTTCCGTCCGGGGTAAGGGTCTCGGTCGAGAGGATATCGAAAAGACGCTCGGCGGAAGCCATTGCCCTCTGAACCTGATTGAGTGTTTCGGAGAACATGACGATCGGACCGAACAGACGGCGTGTGTACTCGACGAAGAGGACAACCGTACCGACGGTAATAGTACCCGCGATGACCCCGCCCCGTCCCGAGAGCAGAATCACGATAACGGCTGCGATCTCGCAGCTGCCCAGAAAGCTCCAGAATCCGTACTCCCAGAAATAGGCTCTGACCTCTCTGTGAAGAAATTCGCTTCCCTCTTCATGCAGTTTGTCACGTGCCGATCCGTTTGCTCCGAATACCTGTAGCACGGGAACAGAGCGAACGTACTCCGACACGAATCCCGCTATCCGGGCATACGACTGTCGCACCCTGGAATAGAGTTTCCTCATGCGTGAGAGCACCGGTATCGTGAGGACTACAATCGGAACCATCAGAACGACAATCCATACTGTGATGCTGGAGTTGGTTACGAACATTATAGACAATGTACCAGCAACCATGGCAACGTTACGCAGAAGAGCCATCGAGACATCGCTGAAGAGCATTCGTACCCGTTCAGCATCGCTTTCGACTCTGGCCATCAGCTTTCCCGAAGGATGCGCATCGAAGAACGACAGCGAAAGAGTCAGCATGTGGCTGAACACGTTCTCCTTCAGGTCCCTGACGATTGAGAGGCCTATCCTGGTCGCTATTATCACCTGCAGATAGGCAAGAACCATGGAGAAGATGAAGATTCCGGCAAAGAGGGCGGAAAGGCCCGCTATCATGCCAGTCGACCCCGAAGGAATTGCCGTGTCGATGACCTTTCTCAGGATCAGGGGTCCGGCAAGCTCTCCTGCAGCGGCCGCGAGCAGAAGTGCGGAGGCCAGGATGAATGAGGACAGGTGCTCCTTCACGTAAGGCCAGATATGCCTTAACAGTGTGAAAGTAGAGAGCTTCCTCTCTCCTTCCTCATGGGATGAGTCGAAATGGTAGTGCATAGGTAACCTCTATCAGCAATGACAATTTTCTGGAACGGAAGCCGGGTTTACTGGAACTCCGTGGTGATGATTACGGAGAAGGGCTGAGCCCTTTTTACTGCGACTGTAGTCCATTCTGAATCATAGAGGTACCTCCCGGATTGTTGCCATTATTTTAATCCGGTATCGTAACATGTCAAGTCCGATGCCACTAATACGGGCATTATCTATAAGGTAATCCTCATCTTACTTGCCTGTGCCCGATCTGCCGGAGTGGAGGTGAAACGTAGACCGGACGTAGAACTGATGGAGACCTCTTCACCGGCATCGATCTTGCCGTAAAGGGCTAACAGAGACCCCAGCATGGCTGCATGGCACTCCTCGAAACGTCCGATTATTACCCCCGTGGGCCCGACATGATCGGACATTGCAAACGTCATGGAGGGTTTCGAGAGGGCTTCGATTTCATCGTTGTCCTCTTTGCTGCGGCCGACGAGCCCGATGACTCCCTCGTCCAGCATGAACATCCGCCCATGCCTTATCAGTCTGGTGTTCACCGGAGTGAGAAGAGCGGGCTGGCCCAGCAGTACCCTCAGCCTGACACTGTATCCCGGGTCAGTGAGAAGGCACCCTCCGGCAGGATTTGCATAGGTTATTCCGTATTCACCCGCAAGCTCGATCTGGCGTTTTCTTCCCCGTCCGCTGATATCACCCAGATGCTGTCGGTCGACGAGACCTTCGACCTCGGGCACGGTTGGGGGAAGCAGCCTTGCCGACAGTGGACGAAGGAGCCTCTTCCCGGCACCCGATAGCCGTGCAACCCTGTTGAGCGCTCCCCTGTTCTGAGACATCGGTCTCTGCCCGAGCACCTCTCCGCTGAAAATGAAGTCGAATCCTTCGGCATTACATATCGTGAGTACTCTCTCGAACATCCTGGCATGGCAGTCTATGCAGGGATTGCAGTTACCGCCGAATCCACTGGGCGGGTCGGAAAGGATTTCGAGAATGTCCTCCGTGAAGTCGATCGAACGCCATCTCACACCGATCTGTTCGGCGGATATCCGCCCCCGTCTGCAGGAGAAGAACGGGCTGTCAAAGGTAACTGCTTCAACCTCCACGCCCTGATCGAGAAGCATCAGTGAAGCGATCATTCCGTCGAGCCCGCCCGAAAACGCACCGATTGCTCTTACGCCCATCGAGTATGCCTGCCCTCCACTATCCGCCAGTTCATCCTCCCGGCAAGACGGCGCAGCTTCCCGTCCGGATGAACGGCCAC
>CBDUZS010000094.1:0-5780 GCA_965371785.1 uncultured bacterium | reverse complement strand
CAATGGAAGCGCTCACCCAGTCGCAATCGGTTCGGTAAAGCCCCTGCTGAACGGTCAGTTCAGCTGTAATGACGTCAAGGGGAACCGTTACAGCCGGCGGGGCCGAAGCTGACAGAATTCCCAGTAGAATCAGAATACTGCTCATCGTGCAAACGACAGAACCTGTCGAACCTCCAATTCAAACGTTCCTTTTACCATTATACCTTGAGCGGGATAGTCAGTTCCCCGAAAAACGGAGGATGAAACTCATCCCGGCTTGACAGGGCGATCACCGAACAGGAATCGTCCGAGCCTCACGGTAGACGCACCCTCCATGACTGCCCAGTGAAAATCGTCGCTCATACCCATCGATAATTCCCCGAGGTGAAGTTTCATGGAGGACTCGAGCGAATCCCTTATCTCACGAAGGCTCGAAAAAGCCTTCCTTACGACAGGTTCGGAAGCGCCGAGAGGACCCACGGTAAGAAAACCATCCACTCTCAACCCCATATCGACGAGTTTCCCGAGCACACCTTCAAGAAGTCCGACATCGGGAGGAAAACCGTATTTTGATTTCTCGCCGGACGTATTCACCTCCAGGAGAATTCCCGGCTGATCGATTCCCCTGAGGCTGATCCTTCGGACTATCTCCGAAGCGATCTCAACCCTGTCGACTGCATCGATGCTGTGGAAATCTCTGAGAGCCTGTCTGAGTTCCTTTCTGTGAACCGGACCGATCAGATGGAATTCAGCATTCTCGCGTCCCACTACGCGGATCTTCCTTCCGCCCTCACTGACCCTGTTCTCCCCTATCAGATCAATCCCTGCACCTATGGCCATGGAAACGACTTCCGGGGGATGCATCTTCGTAACTGCCATGATCCTCACCGAACCAGCATCGAGTCCTGATCCGGACATGGCCGAGTCTATGGAATCACGGGCAGCCGAGAGCCTGCTCTTTACGCTTGACAGATCCATCACAACCCCGTTTCGATCGACACAGGAGCTATTATGTGAATAACCTCATCGGAAGTCCCCGACACCTGTAGCCGGGGCTTGACAGATTGCCTGAGCATGATTCTACTGCCGAAGCAGAATCTATCTTGAAAGGCCTTACACCGTTGATGAGACACCGCTGCATTCCCGTATTCTCACCGGCAAGAGATAGTACACTCATTTCGATGCTCTCTTTCGGATTGACTGCGGTGACGGCTTTCATCCTCTCCTGCGGAGCCACCCCGGGAATCGACCAGGGAGCAGAGCTTACGGTCGCTGTCAGCATTGATCCACAGGTCTATTTCGTGGAGAGAATCGGAGGCGATCTGGTTACGGTCTTCGCAGTCGTCCCGCCAGGTTTCAGCCCGGCGACCTATGAACCTTCAGCAGGTGATCTGCGAAGACTGTCGGAAACCGATGTATACTTCACAACGGGGGTTCCCTTCGAGGCTTCATGGCTCCCCAGGATATCGAGTTCAATCCCCGATCTTTTTATCGTCGAAAGCCATTCGGGAATCGAGCTCAGACCCATGAACAGGACCTCATCCGGTGACACTGATGAGCATCCGGATCATGCCTTCCCGGACCCTCACGTATGGCTTTCACCGGAACTGGTGCTCTCACAGTCGGCTGTTATTGCAGCCACCCTTTCGGAACTGGATCCGGACAACGCGGAGAGATACGCAGCAGGACTGGACAACCTGAACAGGGACATCATCCAGCTGCAAGTGGAAGTACATGAAATACTGGATCCTGTGGCCGGTTCCTCATTCGTCGTATTCCATCCTTCCTGGGGTTACTTTGCCGATGAATTCGATCTGGTTCAGATTCCGATCGAGATAGATGGTCATGAACCATCACCTTCCCATCTTGCCGAAGTTATTGACAGGATTGCAGCAGACGATATTCGATTCGTTTTCACATCCCCTCAGTTCAGCAGCGCATCGGCAATGACAATAGCAGAGCAGACGGGAGCCATGATCATCGAGATCGATCCTTTGTCTCCAGACTGGCTCGAGAACATGATCCATGTCGCAACCCGACTCGAGGAGGCCATCGCGGATGGCCACTGAAGCCAATGCCATCGATATCAAAGATCTCTGTTTCTCCTTTCCGGGCTCCGGCAGGATTCTGCACGATATCAGCATTACCGTTCCAGAAGGTGATTTTCTGGCGATCATCGGGCCCAACGGGGGCGGTAAGACCACTCTTCTCAGGCTGATTCTCGGATTGCTCAAACCCGACAGCGGTTCGATCTCAGTACTCGGCGAGTCACCTGCTGCCGCCAGAAGCAGGGCAGGCTACGTTCCCCAGGTAACGGCTTCCAGGCTCGGTTTTCCAATCACCGTGATGGACACCGTACTGATGGGCATGCTGCACACCAGGGGGATATTCCAGCCATACAATTCCGACGATAGAGACGCCGCGCAGGAAAAACTCGAACTGCTCCGAGTAACAAACCTTGCCGGGCGCAGGATTGGAGACCTCTCAGGTGGCCAGAGACAGAGGGTATACATCGCAAGAGCGCTCGCATCGGATCCAGAGCTGCTTCTTCTGGACGAACCCGCCGCGGGAGTCGATCCGGAGAACCAGGAGAACTTCTTCAACATCCTGAAGGATATCAACAGCAGGACAACGATCGTGATGACCACCCACGACGTGGGCGCTGTATCATCCTACATTTCGAGGATCGCCTGCCTGAACGTGAACATCTATCTCCACGACGGAAGGCTGACCGAGGAGACTCTCGCAAAGGTCTATGGCTGCCCCTTCGATCTCATCACTCATGGAGTGCCGCACAGAGTCCTCGGTCAACAGGGAAGCAAAGAGCATCATCATGACTGATGCTCTGCAGTACACCTTCTTTCAGAATGCTCTGCTCGCCGCTGGACTCGCAGCATTTGCCTGTGGGGTGATCGGTGCGCTGATCGTGATAAACAGGCTTTCGTCCCTTACCGGTAGTGTTGCTCACGCTTCCTTCGGCGGTCTCGGACTGTCTTACATGCTGGGAATGCCTCCATTGCTGGGCGCTGCCTTGTTCAGTATTGCCGCGGCACTCGGTACGGGAGTCATTTCCCTGAGGCACAGAGAGAGATCGGATACGGCGATTGCCGTATTCTGGGCCGTAGGAATGGCAATGGGGCTGATATTCATCAGCATGTCAAGGGGCTATGCAGTCGACCTGATGAGCTATCTTTTCGGCAGCATACTCACTGTTTCAGGCACGGATCTCCTCCTGCTGGCAGTGCTTGACATCCTCATCCTGGTCTTCGTTGCAGGTCTTTACAAGGAGTTGCTTGCCATCTCCTTCGACAGGGAATTCAGCATCATCAAGGGCGTGAGAGCAGATCTCATCTTCATGCTCTTCCTCTGCCTGGTTGCGATAACCGTCGTAATGCTCATCAGGGTGGCGGGGCTGATACTGGTGATCGCGCTGCTGACGATTCCCGCAGCGATCACGAGCATCTTCTTCACTGATCTGAAACGGATAATGGCCTCGGCAGTATTCCTGTCGGCAGTGTTCAGCGTGATCGGTCTGGTCCTGTCATGGAATCTGGACATCCCTGCCGGCGCATCGATCATAGTCGTTGCAGGGACGGGATATCTCATCGCCCAGCTCTTCAGAAGCAGACGATCAACGTAAGCTGCCGTTCCCCTTACCCAATTACCTGCTCAAAAACTCCTCACTCGAAGTGAATAACTGCTCATCCGGTTCCAGGAGGGCGGCGTTCGTTACGTCCACAAGGATCTCCGGGCTGTCCGGATCGTTGAGGTAGGTTCCCCACGCCCTCATGAACAATGCCCCTGCCATTTCCGGTTCGACAGCAAGAGCAGAACCGGTGCAGTCGAGGATCTGTGTCGAGAGTTCGCTCTCCCAGCCTTCTGCGACACTGCCCTCTATCAGCGATGAAGAATCGGAGAAGATCTGCTCCGGGGAGTACTGGGTCATGATCCCGATGGAAGCCTGGTAGTTGCCGTAGAAGAGATTGGAGAGGAGCGGATAACCGGCTTCCACGGAGCCCTCGGCAGAGGAAAGATTCTGAGCGATGATCGCAGCATTCCACTGCAGTAACCAGAGGTCACGCTCACCGAGTTCACCCGGGGCAGGCAACAGATTCTCGATGAGCTGAGAGGCCTGAAGCCAGAGCCCTGCTTCGGCGAGCTCGACTGCTCTTGCCACCTCTTCCCTCAGGGATTCACCGGCTTCCGGTGGAAGATCCTGCAGCTGCATCCTTATCATCTGGAGGTCAAGGTTGTCCCACCTGTAGATGCGGATATCCGGTTTGCTCACACCGGAAGCGTAGAAGAAGACGTAGGGGTCTGAATTGTCCACCAGCAGATCGGGAGTACTGTCCGCCGGAAGGTTCTCGATCCACGTAAAGGCTGGTCTGCTGCTCCCCGCGGAGAACCGGCTGATGAGCTTCTCCAGATCGAATGTTATCAACTGGTAGGTTCCGCCATGGGCTCCAACCCCGCCTTCCACGCTGAGCCAGATGAAGTCATCCGTCAGCGACACCTGCGATACTCCGCTATCGAACATGTAGTCCGGAGATTCGTACGTGTCGTCCAGCACGATTCTGTCCAGTTCGATCCAGTAAGAGTTGCTCGAGGTGAATACCGCAATGAAGTGATCTACGTGCGGGTCGAGGTCCCAGTTCAGCATGCCGGTACTGTGAACGATCCAGAGAGGATTTTCCGAGAGATAATTCTCGAGCGGCAGAATGGTCAGGCTGTCGAATGCGGTCTCCGGCAATCCTGACATGACAGCAGCGGACAGTCCTTCAGTCGAAACGTCTTCAGGCCGTACCGGCTGCTCGTTCAGCTGAACGCATCCTGCAGACAGGACAAGCGCCAGCAGCAGAAGCAAAGATGATCTTGAACCCATGGTCTTCCTTTCGATTACTGGTTTACCGTCTTTGAAGGGTAATGTAAGCACTTCACATGTTTTCTCAAAGGATTCCTCAAGTGTAGAACACGGTAAACCTTTGCGTCGTACTCACCATTGTGTTAGTTTGAAAGTGATCACTCGAGAGGAGAAAAAAGTATGCAAGTCCTTGTAACGTACTTCTCGCAGACGGGAAACACTCAACGAGTTGCCGAAGCAATCAAGGAGGAGGTCTCTGCCCGAGGCTTTGCCTGCTCTCTGAAAGATCTCACGGAACTGACTCCGTCAGATCTGACCGGTTACGACCTGGTCTTCATGGGCTCGGCCTGCCATTCCTCCAATCTGGCGGAGCCGGCACTGAAACTTCTGGAAGGGCTCGAATCTTCATCAGCATTCATGCTTGCGGGTTTCGCAACACATTCGGTCAGCCCGCCGGATGGCTCGGTGGCAGCAAGGGCCAGCTACGAAAGGTGGGCTGGAGACTGCCGCCTGTCATTCGAGAAAGCCTGCGAGAATAGCCCTGTCGGTTTCCTGGGGTACTTCGGCTGCCAGGGGGCTCCATCACCACCCATCGAGGAGTTCATCCACCGCACGATAATCACTGACCCCGATGAATGGAAGGAATACATCGCAAGCGTACGGTCGCATCCGGATGAAGCCGACATTGCTTCTGCAAGACAGTTTGCTGTCAGTATTCTCGATTCGATCTCAACCTGATCGTCAGGCTACATCACATTTCAGCCAGAATGCCCGAAGCGCTTCACCAGAATTGCTCGCAGGAGTGGAAGAGCTTCAGCGAGAACTGGATCTGTTTCGACCAGGACAGCACTTGCGATGGTGCGCCCTCCAGTCCTTTGTAAGAAAGTTCTAATCCCGTTAGGGGTACCAGATTTCAGAAACGCTGATATCCTCACCACCC
>CBDUZS010000093.1:0-5901 GCA_965371785.1 uncultured bacterium | reverse complement strand
GCCCTGAAGCCGTTGGCGGGCTCGTGGTTTTCCTCTCCCCACATGTAGAACCAGGCCTTGGTGTAGCCAGAGATTTTGAACGTTTCGGCATTGCCTGTGGCGAACTCGCCACCGGCAAAGGCCAACGCGGTTACAAGAGCAATGAGCGCGAGCGTATACTTCATAAACACCCCTCCTGAGGATATTCGCCGACTTTCGGCGTACAGTTTGGGATATTATAATGCTGGATGAAAGGCCGTGCAATAACACCCCAATCAATAAAGGTAAGATGGGAATAGACATCCTCTTCGCAGTGTTTGCCATGCTGGTCGGTCTCTGTATCGGGAGTTTTCTGAACGTTGTGGCATGGCGGGTCCCTCTGGGTAAATCCATTGTAAGCCCCGGCAGCAGCTGTCCGAGCTGCGGTTATTTCATCAAGTGGTTCGACAACTTACCGGTGCTCAGCTTCGTCATCCTGGGCGGGAAGTGCAGGCAATGCAAAGCACACATATCGTTCAGGTACCCGGTAACCGAAACCGTTACCGGCCTCCTCTTCCTTGCCGCAGCCCTGTACCAGGGAATGAGCTGGCTCTTCCTGCGGGATGCCGTTTTCCTGGCCAGCCTTGTCGTCATCGTCAGGACGGATATCGATCACTGGATCGTTCTCGACGAGATCAGTATCGGCGGGACTGCCGCAGGCCTTCTCTTCTCACTCCTTCCGGGGGGAGTAGGAATTCTTCAGTCGATTGGTGCTGCAGCAGGTGGTTTTCTTCTCTTCCTTCTCATTAGGTGGGTCTCGCTGCTCGTCCTCAGAAAGCGTCCGGGTTACACCATAGCCCCGGAAGGCTATGAGGATGAAGCGGAAGAGTTCTCCGGAGGGATGGGCTGGGGAGACATCAAACTTGCTGCGTGCATAGGAGCCTTTCTCGGACCTGTCCCTGCAGCGGTAGCGTTCTTCCTCTCCTTTCTGGCAGGTGCCCTCACGGGTGGATCGCTCATTCTTTTCAGGAGAAGGAGTAAGCGGGTTCCGATTCCATTCGGCCCGTTCATGGCACTGGGTGCCGCGATCAGTCTTTTCACCGGAACCGCTATCTGGCACTGGTACATGGGACTCTGGGGAATCATCAGGTGAACCCTGAACCTTTCGCTTCTGAACCTGCAGATTTACGAAAGAGGAATTCTGCAAAGGCAATTATCTTCGAGAACGACAAAGTCCTTCTCACGAGGAACGAAGATCAGGAAGGCACATTCTACCTCCTCCCCGGAGGCGGACAGAATTTCGGTGAGACCCTTACCCAGGCTCTCGTCAGGGAAGTGATGGAGGAGACAGGATACGTTGTCGAACCGGGGAAGCTCCTGCTCGTAAGGGATTACGTGGGAGCCAACCATGAATTTGCCGGGAATGACGGCGATGCCCATCAGACCGAGCACATGTTCAGAGCTTTCTGCCGGAAGCATGATTCCGGGGGAAAGCTGAGCCCCGATGCCTGGCAGACCGGAATGGACTGGATACCTCTGAGCGAGATCGGAGCGGTGCGGATCTACCCTTCAGTGCTGGCCGGAATTCTTCCGCAGCTCTTCAATGGAGATTACGAAGGACCTGTCTATCTAGGCGACGTCAACTGACGATTGTCATTTCTGAAGAACGTAGATCTCCTGTCTCGAATCGACGCAGAGCATCGATCTGGACCCTTCTCCGAGGAGTGCGATATCGTTAGGGACTCCGTAATCGGATAAGGTCACTTCCTGCTCACCGGTCTGCGTGTTCACCACCACGGTCCCATAGTTCGTACAGCCTGCAAAGATGTACCTGCCATCGGCCATTACGGCCACTGACACCGGATACCCCGGGACCTGGTAAGTGCCGTCGTGAAGGCCTGTGCCCGTATTTATCGTCCAGATCTCCGACTTCCCGGCGGGAGCGACGTAGATGCTGCTTCCCGAACCGGCGTAGAGATCGGCGATCCCTCCTTCAACTTCGCATTCCGCAAGAACCTCGAAACTCGATGTGCTGAGTTTCTTCACTGTATTGTCGCTTCCATCGGCCACGAAGAGCGCCTGGCCGTCAGCTGATATCACTGCCGCAACCGGGAACGAGATGACTGATGGATGTGTGGCAGCAACGGTCCAGAGTACGGTTTCGATTTCTACGATCATACCGTTGTATCCTATTACGTAGAGGGTGTTCGCCTGCGGTTTCGTAACGACTAATACACCATCGACGGGCAGGACGACCGCATTGTGGACCACGTAGGTCTCGTTGCTCACGTAGTAGAGAAGACCGCCGCAGACGGCCACGCCGAATCCTCCCTCGGCCGTGGTGGTTACATCGTTTATCGGCTGGCCCAGATCCTTGTCTGCCCTTACGTACCCGGCGTCTCTGTCGATGAAGTAGAGGTGTGTTCCCGCGCCGGCAATGCCGTCTCCGTTGGTGCCGAAGAAAGTACATGCAACGGGAGCCCCGGAGGTGTCGATGTTCATGAGGTAGTAGATCGGGTAGTCGTTGCTGAAGCTGGGACCGGTCGAGTCGCACCCGATCAGGACCAGGATCGACAGGGCCAGAAGCATCAATCGTGTCATCTACTCGTCTCCTTCCAGGAGGCTTCTCATGAATCCTGCGCTCATGACTGCCTTTCCCATGTGGCAGTTGTTGAAGAACATGAAGATCTTACCGGTCTGCTCCGACAATTTCTTTATAGCAGGGAACCAGGACCGCAGTTCCCGCTCTGAATATAGGTGGTCGTAACGGAGCTGAGAATTGCTGTACCAATGCTCACGGTTTCTTCCATGGAACCTGATGTAACCGAAATCGCTTCCGGGAAGAGGTCTTCCGTCGGGCAGGTGATCGAGTACGGGCAGATCCACGGAGACCATGTTGACTCCCGATGAGGAGAGGTTGTTCATAACGTCGTCGGCATACCAGGAATCGTGTCTGAATTCGACGGCAAGGGGCAGATCTACGCAAATTTTCCTGATCCGGTCGATGTACTCGAGGTTCTCTCTTCCCGCCTGGAAGGAGTATGGGAACTGTGCCAGCAGCGCACCCAGCCTGTTCTCCCGCCTGAAAGGCTCGAGCATCCTGAAGAAGCTCTTCCAATCATTCGATCCGGCATTTCTGTCATGTGTCATGCTCGAATGGAGCTTCACCGTAAAAGTGAATCCATCAGGTGTTCGATCGACCATCCAGGCAGTGGTCTCGCGTGGCATGATCCCGTAGTACGTGCTGTTTATCTCGACGGAGTCGAAATGCCCCGCGTAGAACTCGAGCATCCTGGAGCTGCTGATCTTCTCCGGATAGAAGGTGCCCTTCCAGTCCGCAAAACTATAGCCCGATGTGCCCAGGAGAATATCGGCTTCCTTCCAGCGAAGCCGACTTGCACCGCTTCCGAAAAGGTCTACCGGAACACCGCCTTTATACCAGCCCACGTTCCCGCTTCGAGTGTGCCGCTGCCCGATACGCTGTTCTCCTCGCCCGGAGTTCCATGTGATTCGTCATGCCCTGGCCAATCGACATCGGGGATTCCGCTGGCTTCATCGGTGCTGCTCTCCCAGTTCGCGGGATCGTTCGTGGTTCCCGCCGGATCAATTCGCTCGAGTGTTGCGCCATCACCGTCGTGATCGGGGTACGTGTTCTCGTCTCCGTAGTCGGAGCCCCATTCCTCCGTGTCATCCCAGTCGACGAAATCCATCGTGGAAGCACCGTCTGAAAGAGTGAGTTCATCACCTCCATTTGCCAGGCCACCCCAGGTGCCTTCCCATGGAATGAGTGGAGGGGATGAACCGTAGTGAGCAACGAACTCGGTCTCGCTGCGGGCGAACACCATGTAGCCCTCCGAAGGTATCGAGACCGCGCCCAGTACTGTGATCGTGGTGTAGTTGTCGGTAAGGCTCCACCCTGTGATATCGACCGCTGAGACTCCCGTGTTGTAGATCTCGACCCATTCGAAATCGTCGTCAGGGCCTAGAGCGCTCGACGGGTTGTACATTATCTCGTTGATCACGACATCCGCGCCCGCCACACCTGATACGAGCATGATCGTCGTCAGTAGAATGCCTGTCTTCATGTTCTTTCCCCCTTTGAGAAACACGGTACAATTCTCTTCGTTCTGCCGGGGAGAAAATACTCCCAGCGGTCTAACGGGGAAAGGCTGCAAGAACTCTCCCCGAGAAAATGGAGCGCTCGCCGTACCTGTGCCTGACCGTGTCAGTGGCACCGTTCAACTCGATTGTATCGGCTGGAAAGAGATCGAACTGCGCCGCCTTGAACGGCTCTAGAGCGGATATGGACACCCCGATGAGCCTGATATGCGTGCTCACCGCTTCGGCAGCCATCTCCCTGGCCACTCTGAACAGCATCTGGTCCTGGTCGGTGGGGCGTGAGAGTTTCCGTCTCCTGGTGCAGCGTTTCAGATTACGGAGACGGTACTTCAGGGTCACGACCCTGCCCCTGTAACCCTTGTCACGCGCACGGCGGGCAACTTTCTGGCACATCAGGGCCAGTACGGGCAGGTAGTCGCGCGGATGAAGGACATCGACGTGGAATGTGTGCTCGTGACCGATGGAGAGGGGGGCCTCGGTCTCGCCGAAAAGACGTACCGGAGTGGTGTCGAGCCCCCTGGCCATGAAGTAGAGATCCGGGCCGTACAGGCCGAGCATGCTCTTCAGGTGGGCCATGGAGAGGTTGAGGATGTCGGCGATGACTGCTATGCCGAACGTCCGGAGATGCTTTGCGGTTTTGGGACCCACCCCCCACATTCTTTCGACCGGGAAGGAGAGAATGTCCCCCGGCCCGAGAAGGCAGACCCCTCTCGGTTTTGCCCTCTTGGAGGCCATTTTAGCAAGCAGCCTGTTGCTTCCCGCGCCTACGCTGGCCCACAGCCCTGTTTCGTCGAGTATTGCTTTCTGGATTTCCCCTGCCAGTGCGACATGATCGGAGCCGACACGGTCGGAACAGCATGCGGTAACGTCCATGAACGCCTCGTCGATGCTCACCGGATCGACCAGAGGGGTGTAGGAGAGCAGTAGCCTGAATATCCTCCCGGTGTAGGTTCTGTAGCGGTGGAAGCTTCCCTGCACAACCACCGCCTCCGGAGCGAGCTTGAGTGCCCGGAGCAGAGGCATTCCCGACCTGACCCCAAGCGCTTTGGCCTCGTAGGTGCATGATGTAACCACCGTACGCAGTTCGGGGTTGCCCGACACGATAACCGGCCTCCCCCACAGCCCGGGCCTGGAGAGAAGTTCGACTGATGCGAAATAGGCATCCATGTCAACATGAAGAACCCTGCGATCCTGTTGCGTGGGACAGGTATCAGGCACCCTGTGAGTATTCATAATCGAGTATCCATACCATATTCTCGAGATCGAAGTGTATCTCGTAGACGTCTTCGCTCCTGGTTCTTACCACGAAATGATATCGCTTGTACACGCCCTCGCGGCTCTCCCAGCAGGAGGAGACCCTGACGATGTGATAAACCCTGTTCTTCCTCCTGAACCTGCAGGGAAGCACCTCGCCCGCCCTGAAATGGCCTATCATCTCGATCGGTTCGCAGAGCTCCTGCACCGCATTCCTCCCCCCTTCGAGAGAATGATGGTATACATTTGTTCACCAGTCAAGTCGGAAACGAATGTCGGAGGGTCTTTACGAGACCCCTCCACCACTCATAGGTTCCCGGCCATGAGCAAGAGTCTTTCCGTGGTCGTACCGATGTACAACGAGGAGGAGAACGCCGAGCAGGCCGTGCTCTCCCTTCAGAAGGTTCTTGCCGATCTGCTCGATGATTTCGAGATAATCATCGTGGAGAGCGGCAGCACCGACAGAACCGCCGAAATAGCAGACGGACTCGAGAACGAGCAGCCGGATGTGAGGGTCATTCATCAGATCAGCAAGGAAGGGCTGGGCAGTGCCATCAGACTCGGGATGGC
>CBDUZS010000092.1:0-6008 GCA_965371785.1 uncultured bacterium | reverse complement strand
CGGGTCCGGTGAGACCTCGGGAGTGGAGGTGAAGCGTACCGCTTCGACGCCCTCCTCCCTTATCTTTTCGTGAAAACGCTCCGCGGCGGTTCCAGGAGTGCAAAGGTTGTCGTACAGAAGCGTTATTACTGCTTCGGGGAGCTTCTTCCGAAGGTAGTGCGCGAACTTCAGGGAACAGAGGGAGCTGATGTGGTCGAAGGCTCCGTCAGTTCCCGGGTCGGCATGGACCAGAATGGCCGCGGATGAAGGTATTCTCCCGTCGCGGAGGACCAGATCACCTGAAGTAGGGCCGTTCGAGGCGTAGAGCCTCTCGAATTCGAAGGCGGTGTAGACGCCGGGGCTCTTTCCCCAGCCCATTTTATCCAGGAGCGCCGAATCCGGTAATTCGAACCCCGTTGCCACTACGATGTCCGAAACCTCGAGAACGAACTCCCTGTTCTCCTGTGAGTAGTCAACGGCTTCGAAGACGCATGCGTCGGCACAAAGCGAACAGCTGCCGTCCTCGCCGGTCCATCTCCTGCAGTGTTCTCTGTCGATCCAGGGAACGTTGGGAAGCGCTCCGGCACAGGGAACGGATATGGCTTTCCTCGAGGAAAGACACTCTTCGTAGTCGTTCGGGATCTCGACGGGGCATGCGCCCCAGCACTCACCGCATCCGATACATGCAATGGGGTCGACAAATGACGCTTGCTGGCTGACGGTAACCCTGAAGCCACCGGCCGAGCCTTCGACATTTGTGACTCTGCCCAGGGTGATCAGGTCGATGAGATCGTTTCTGAGTACGTCCTGCTGCAAAGGTGAGACCATGCAGGTGGCACATTCCATCTCGGTGAAGATATCCTCGCACCTGATGAGGTTACCACCCGTTATCGAGGACTTCTCGACGAGATGGACCTTGCGGCCGGCTGCAGCGAGCAGGAGGCAGGCCTTCATTCCGGTGATGCCTGCGCCGATTACCAGGACATCCTGTGTAGGGGACACTAGAGAAGTGTTTCCTTCCCCGCCGGATTGGGACCGAGGGCTCTTATCGTTTCGGTGAACTCCTCGACCACCTGCCTGAATCTTTCTCCTTCAGATGCTGAAACCCAGGATAGTCTGAGCCTTTCGGCTTCCAGCCCGAGGCTTTCCACAACGGTCTTGAGGACGGCAAAACGCCTTCTGGCGTAGTAGTTGCCTTTCTCGTAGTGGCAGTCGCCCGGATGGCATCCGGCGATGAGAACGCCATCGGCTCCCCGCAGGAAAGCATCGGTGACCATCTCGGGATCGACTCTGCCGGAGCACATGACCTTCACGGGAACAAGTGAGGCGGGCATGGTCATTCTGCTGGTCCCGGCAAGGTCTGCGCCAGCGTACGAACACCAGTTACAGAGAAAGCCGATTATTCTGGGATTGAAATCTTCCATCTCCGGCACCTCTCAAGCAGTGTCAGAACTGGATTTGTGCTTTGAACTTGCCTCCACCCTCGTCAGCGCAAACGAGCAGGATCTTACCGGTACGCTGGCACCAGGCCTTTACGTCGTCCGGGAAGGAGGGGCAGTCTGCTTTGATCTCGAGCATGTCGCCGTCGGCTATTGACTTTGCCTGTATTGCTATCTTCAGGATGGGCTGCGGGCACTTGAGCCCGAGTGTGTCAAGCTGATGAGTGGCCATTAGTTAACCTCTTTCTAGAATGAAAACGTGTTGGTTGCGTCCTGTATTTCTGCCATGAATGTGGTGGCACCTGTAATAATGATGTCATCCCGCAGATCCTCTGCTGTGACATCGTGTGCTTCGAGCCCAAGCTCGCAGAGCATCAATTTCCCGCCGAGAGCGTTGATTCCCATGAGGAGGTCCGCCATGTCAGGCATGCCCTTTCCGGTAATGCCCTCCAGAACACCTTTCCTGAGAGCGGGTACGCCGCCGGGCGTGAAGAAGATAACCACGTCGTCACCCGCTGCGGCAGCTGCGGAACCGAGTATAAAAGCAGGATAGAGGTTCGAGTTTTCGCTACCGTTACATACGAAGGCTACCTTTGCCATCTTCCTTCTCCCTGGTTGATTTGTTCGTACGATTCCACGTTATTTCTTCCCGTTCAATCTCTTGCGAAGAGCGGTCCTGAACTGTTCTCTGACTTCTTCAATTGCAGTCTCGGGCCAGTCCTTGCCGATTGCTTCGAACACCGCTTTCACGAGGCCTGGCCTTGGCAGGTAGTAGCACCTGTAGGAACCTTCCTGTTTTGAAGCAACCATGTCACAGTTTCGCAGTACCGTCAGATGCTGGGATATGTTCGGCTGCCGTACGCCCAGTATCTCCCGTATTGCGGTTACGCACCTGGGATTTCTGAGCAGCTCGTCGAGGATCAACAGTCGGACGGGATGTGCGAATGCCTTGAGAATGGAGGCCCATTCGGCATGATCTGTAGCGACATGGGACATGTTGATTCAATTCGTAAAAGGGTAAAAAGAATATTCGAATATTTGAATATCGAACACTATTCCGGGGCGGGAATATTGTCAAGATGAAAAGGCGATTGAAGCGCCCGGAAAGAACCTACCGAAGTACGACCAGGCGGGCAGTATCGGATAGCGAAGCCCCGGAAACACGAACCGAGTAAACACCAGCCGGCATGCCGGAGACATCGATCTGTGCGTTGCCTTCAGAGACCTGGGCAGAAGTGGTGTAGACCTCCCTGCCTGCAAGGTCGAAGAGGGAGATGCCGACCGGACCTTCGATGGATGAAGTGAGGCGTATCCATACCGAACCCGCTGCCGGATTCGGACCGATGCCCTGTATAAGCGAACCGAGAGGGAAAGGTGCGATCTCACCATTGGCAATGCCGACAGGACCCTCGGGTTCTGCAAGGTAGGCTATCGTTGCTATTGCGCTTCTGGTGCAGTTCGTACCGAAGGGGAAGTAGAGGAGGTAGTTCGAGAGCATATCGCTGGTCTGGTGGTAGAAGGGGTTGCTGTAGACCTCCTGCTCGATTCCGAGGACGGCAGCATACCCGTTGTTCCAGAAGGAGGCATGGTCACTGGCGGTCATGCCCGGGTTGTACTCGACGTTGGTGACCAGCGCCGGGACGTACGTGTCGGAGATTGCCTCCATCGCGAGTCCGAGCCCAGTCGACTGGGCGTTGTAGGAGACCCAGAGGACATCGTCCGGAGGTGGACCGTAGAGGATCATGTCCAGGTTCACCACACCAAGTATGTCGTCTCCGGCCGCACTCGCCTGAGAGGCGTAGTAGGCGCTGCCCCAGAGACCCTGTTCCTCACCGCCGAAGCAGAGGAACCTGATGGAGTACAAGAATTCGTACTGGCTGAGAATCCTGGCCGCTTCGAGAACTGCCGCGGAGCCGCTCGCATTGTCGTCGGCGCCCGGTGCATCGATGTAGGGATTTGTGGATGTGCAGTCCAGGTGTCCGCATACGATCCAGTACTGGTCGGGGTAAGTAGTGCCCTGCTGTTCTCCGACAACGTTCTCACAGTCGTAGGATGACATGGGGAAGGTTTGCTGGAAGGCGTTCATGCCGTAGGAATCCAGCCTGTCCTCGACCCACTGGGCAGCGGTGTCGAAATTGTCGGTACTGGAATGCCGCGTCTGGTAGTCCTCCAGGTGCTGGATGTTGTACTTGAGCGAATCTTCGTCGACCATTGCTACCATGTCGGCAACGTAGTCGTCGTATCCGCGATCCGTGAGCAGCGGGGTGTAAACGCCGGGAGGTGAAACCGCCCGGAGTGGTTGTATCGAAAGCACACCCGTGCGAGCGAACGGGTCTGTCAGGGGACCGTCGAGCTTTATCAGGGCGATTCGATCCCTGTGGAAGAGTATCTCACCGAGGTCTGCGAGGTAGAGGAGCCCTTCATCGGAAGACAGATGGACGAGCGCATAGTTCTCGACACGGATGTCACCTGAATCCAGAACCTCAACTCGTGGACTCCCGGTCCGGGAATCCTCTGGTGAAAGTGTAATGAAAAAATCGGTTGAGATGTACACCGGTGTGGTCAGTGTGAGGAATTCCATGCCGCCCGGTGTCCTGGCGTCGGAATCAACCACTATCAGATTACCTGCTGCTGCAAGTGCTGCAAGGAATACAAGTATTACGATTGCTCTGGTCATGACAACCTCTCATCGGCTGAACCGTTGGGAATGGTATTCTTTCTACATATCTGTATCAAATATATACGAAATTAGTTCCCCGGATGTATCAGAAGCGAATGAGCCTGGAGTGGGTTTTATCCCCTTAACGAATCGAGTACTCCCTCGTAATCCGGTTCTTCTGCTATTTCGGGGACCTGCTGTGTGTAGATCACGCGGCCGTTGCGGTCGACCACGACCACTGCCCTGGAGAGGAGCCCTGCAAGGGGACCCGTCGTCATGGTCACGCCGTAGTCCCTTCCGAATTCCGGTGATCGGAACACGGATAGACTGACCACATCATCGAGTCCTTCGGCGACGCAAAAACGCTTGTGGGCGAATGGAAGATCTGCTGAAATGCAGAGGACGACTGTTCCGGGCAGATCCGAAGCCTCGGAGTTGAACCTGCGTACCGATGCAGCGCATACCGCGGTGTCGAGGCTGGGGAAGATGTTCAGGACGATTTTTTTGCCATCGAAGTCATTCAGGCTGATTTCCTTGAGGGTGGTATCAACCAGGGTGAAGGCTGGTGCCAATGAACCCATTTCAGGAAGATCTCCAATGGTTTCGACGGGATTGCCCTTCAGAGTGATCGTCGACATCGTGTGCTCCTTTTCTTGCGCAATTGGACCATTTGATTGGCCCAGTTTCCGTAAAACGGTAGTTCCTGCGTCGTGGTACGGTACAACTATAGATGCCCGGGCTCAGCCTGTCACAGCACCGTATTTCCGGCAGAAAGGGGAGCCGGGAACTATTTCCTACTAATTTGGTATTATATTGCTGAATTGTGATGGAGGACTCTGATGGCTTTGCGGATTCAAATGTTACCGGAAGTTGCGTTACTCATGCTGCTGGCCGTGAACAACGGTATCAGTGCCCCGGATGTGGAGTCCGATGCAGTTCCCGGCAGCCTCTGGCACGCAGCACTCGAGAACTCCGATGCACTCCTGGCAAGTGATCTGACAGTCGAATCCGTATCCAGACTCCACTCGGCTTCGGGCCGGCTTCCCGATCCAACACTGCGAGCAGCCTGGGCTCCGTCACCACTGGAGACCAGGAATGGCCCGGTGGATTTCACAGTGACCATAGTGCAGAAGATTCCCTGGCCTGGCGTGCTAGCGGCTTCGCGGGAAGAGATGTCGCTCATGGAGGAGAGAGCATCACTGCAGCACTGGACTGCATCGCTCGGGCTGAGGACTTCCATTGCCGTTACCTGGTCGGAGATGCTCGTTGCCCGGAACGGCATTGTTTACATGGTGGACGAACTGGAGAGACTCGACGGCCTGATGGAAATAGCCGACGTACGCTACCGGACCGGCTCCGTTGGTCTGATCTCCATTCTCTTCCTCGAGAACCGCACGGTACAGGTCGATTCGAAGATCTACGGAATGGAACTCACACTGGATGCGCTCGAACTTGAGATGGAGAGCCTGACAGGAACGCCATTCGGTGATCCAGTCTGGCCCGATTCCCTTCCCGGTGCAAGCTACTTCCTGGAGGGAGTGGACGATTCGGTAGGCATCCTCGAGACTCCCGCCGTAATGCAGAGCATTCTGCAGAGTGAATCACGGAGGGCAGAGGCAGCATCGTCCAGGGCGGGACTTGCCCCGAATCTCGAAGTGGGAGCAACATGGTCGGGTGTGGGTGAACCACTGGTTGAGATGGGAGCCGTAGAACCGGGGCGAGACGCTTTCATGGTCTTCGCAGTGCTGAGTCTGCCTTTGGGATACAGCGGATCCCGGGATAGATTAGCCGCATCCGCATTTAGCGCTCAGGCATCCGAATTCAGATTGGCTCAGGAGATTGCCGATGTCACGGCACGCAGACAGATGCTGGTGAACGAATTACTTGGCCGAATCGATATGCACAGTTCCGTTCTGGAAACGGTCCTGCCC
>CBDUZS010000091.1:0-6817 GCA_965371785.1 uncultured bacterium | reverse complement strand
CTTGGCTACGGGGGGATCGATCATCTTGGAGCCCAGAGCAACGGCACCGAGACCGTCCCGTTCGGCGTGCTCCATCGCGAGAACGATCTTCAACGCCTTTTCGAGCAAAGCTTCGTCGGGAAGAAAACCCTCGTTTATCGCTTCTACCTGTCCGGGGTGAATACACCCCTTGCCCACGAAGCCGAGTTCTTTTGCTTCCGAAATGGATGACTTCAACCCCTCGATGTTCTTAACGTCGGCGTAGACCGTATCGATTGGCTGGATGTGGGCAGCCCTTGCAGCCATGACGATTGTGCTCCTTGCGACGAAACTCTCTCTTCCATGTTCCGTCGGTCTTACTCCGAGCTCTGCAGTGAGGTCCTGCAGACCGAGTGTGAGTGCCGCCATCTCCGGAACAGCCAGTGCTATCTCCAGGGAGTTGAACACTCCAAGAGGGCTCTCGATTATCGGCATGAGCCACGGGAAGTGCTCTCTGCCGCACAGCTCCATCACCTTCTCCACCTGATCGCGAACCTCTGCCACCTGATCGCCGTTCTCGACCTTTGGAAGAAGAATGTGCTGAACCTTCTGCGGTACTATCCAGGCGATGTCGTCCAGCGCCAGCTCGCCCTGGTTAATCCTGACCATTACCTCCATGTCGCCGAAGTCGATTTCTCTGAGAGCATAGGCAACAAGGATTCTTGCTTCCTGTTTTCGCTCGGGTGAGACGCTGTCTTCCAGATCCAGTATTACGCCATCGGCGCCCGATCTGGATGCCTTTGTGATGAACCTGGGCATATTGCCGGGAGCGTAAAGCCTCGATCTCCTGGGTCTTTCCGCTTTCGAGGGAACCATGTCTCCACTGGCAGGCAGCACCTCGAAGTCCTCTCCGAGAACCTTCCTGAGAGAAGCCTCCAATCGCGCGGCGGCTACAAAAGGGAATGCTCCGTGGTCCTTTACTTCGACGACGCCAGTCTTTACGTCCAGCCTTTCAGCCACTTCGAGCATTGCGGCAACCAGAGCAGAAACGTCATTCTCTGATTCGACGGATATTGACAGTTCTGCGTCTGACGCAGTGTAAGTCACCAGACAATCCGATTTTACCTTGGGTCCGGAGTACCCGGTCGATGCTTGTTCAGGCATGAATCGCTCTCCGTTCAATGTGTGACAGGGCAGGTGGAACAATCAATTGGATCGCAATCAATGGTGTTCAACATCAGGAATGAGAATCCCGAATCGGGATCACACTTGAAACTGTACCTGTCCATCCAGCTCCTGACCGTTGCCACCCTCTCCTCACAGTAAGGCTCGTACTCAACTGCGAATATACGCATTTGTCTTCTATCAAGAGCAGCCGCAACACCTTCCTGCCAGAGATTCCTCTCGATCCCGGATCTTTCGTCAACCCACCACGACGCTATTACACCGGAGAGCTCAGGAATCTCCAGAATCGCGTCGGACCACCGGGAAGAATCGGTTGTGATCAGTTTGAGTTCCGGGAACCCGTCACCTGCCAGGTCGAGTGCAAGGCTGTCTCCGTAATCACCCTCAGATCCCTCGAAGAACAGCACGTAGATCGTATCCTGCTCGATTGCTGAAAAGACGTAATCGGTCGTATGCGAGTGGGAATCAACTAGCATGCCCCTCTGAGGATCAGTGTAGTAGCGGACAAGACCCTTGATTCCAGTTACAGCAAAATACACGGCAACAGCCACTGCCAGTATCCTCGCAGCCGTTGTGATCCACTTCTTACTGGTAAGCAGACCGAAGAGAGCGAAAGGAAGAATGTATACCGTGGTTCCGAAGAAGAAACCGATGAAGAGCATCGAACCCGCAAGAGCACCACTGGTGTCAAAGGCAACGGTCATGGCGATGAGAAACGCAGGGCATATCGAGAACCCCGTAAGAACTCCCAGCAGGAACGGGCTCCTGGTCAGGTTAAGGAACCTTGATGTCTGGCAGCCTCCACAGCTTTTCCTGATCCTGATCACCGACAGAAGGAGGAAGAATGAGAAGAGCAGATAGCCGCCATTTGCGGTCAGAACACGTACCGGGATCGGTATCGATCCCCCGAAAAGCCCAACAAGAGCTCCGAATATTGCATAGGAGACAAATCTGCCGGCGCTGAGCAGAAGAATGATCAAGAAGGATTGTCGACCGGTCCGTTCCTCACTGAGCAGATAGGCGCCGTAGATGGGTCCGCATGTTGCAAGGCAGGCGGTTCCCGTGGCAAGTCCGAGAGCAAGGCCCTCGGCTAATCCCTCAAACACTCCCCATCCCTTCGATTCTGTGAGACAGGCGGGAAATAGAACTCCCCCGCCTGTTGATCAAAGCTGTCACCGGTCAGTCTAGAAGGAAAACCTTCCAGGATAGAATTCGAGACCGGTTCGAATCCGCTCCCATACCTCTATCTCTGAGAAGTCAGTACGTTCCTGCTCGACGGTTGCCCAGACAAGGAAACTGTTTGTGAGCCTGTACTCGAGACCTGCTCCGAGTGTGACTTTTTGTCTGGAAGCACTCGCACCGGGAACCGAAGTCGGTCCTTCCCAGAGGTCTGTGTTCAGAAGAACGGAGAGCCCTTTCCAGACGTTGATCCTGAACGCCAGATCGAGTCTGGATGTTTCAATGGAAGAGGTTGTGTACTGACCTCCGAGGGACAACGATGAGGGAACATCTCCGGATTTCAAGAAGTGGTAGATCAGTCTCACTGCGCCCTTGTTGGCTGCCGTTCTTGTAAGACCTTCTTCGAGATCGAACACTGTTGTGACCGTCATGTTCAGAGCAAGCTCCGGCGAGATATTCTGAACCGCTCTGATTCGTGCGGTTACTCGGTCGGCAAGAGGGTTATTCAGAAAATCCTCGCCATCGAATATCGAGTATTTCATTTCGGCAACAACAGAAGTCATCGTGGGAAACTGCCTTGGAGCAGTTGACACCGCTACATCCACCCGGGTCCACTCGGGTTCGTAGGCAATATCGCCTGCTGATGTGCTGTGTTTCAACCCCGAGGTAGACAGGTTGAAACCCCATGGGGTTTCCCAGGTCAGACCTCCACCATACCTGATCTCGGTCCAGGCGATTTCGGCGCCTTCATCCGATTCGATATCACGGTTCCAGTAATGACCGTGAGCGTCGAGGTAGAGGTTACCGGGCAGATCGATGCCAAGCGCCATTCCCGGGCGCATGTAACCCTTGCGAAGGGCTACACCTGCCGTAACGGGAAGGATCTGTTCAGCGCCTTCATCCGGGTCAAAACAGTATCTGAAATCAGGATTAAACAGAAATATGCTTGTGACAACGCGTAAATCTATATCGGTTTCACTCGTGCACCGAAGGTATCTCGGGACAATACCTCCGCTGTCGCTGCTGATGAATGATTCATCCACCTCGAGGTTCCATGCACCTCCATCGTACCTGAAGCCCAGGTTCGCTCTGCGCCTGCCGCTGCCGAAACCCAGGCTGTCCCCCTCGTAGGAGAAGGAGAGATAACTGTCCAGTGTGCCTGCAAGAGAGAAACCCGTAACAGCAAGCAATACGGCAAGGAGAATGTATCTCATCAGTATATTGCTCCTTCCGGACAGATCTCGACGCACCTGTAACAGAAGTGACACAGAACGGGATCGATGACTGCGTTTCCATCGATAACCTCGATAGCGCCGTACGGGCAGACTTCCTCGCATTTTCCACAGGCGATGCATTGATCGGGATCGACGACCAGCTGCGTTGTTTCCGCCGGACCCTCGCAAGCTGCGAGTACGAGCAGGGCTATAGCGACGGAAAGGCTAGCGAATCGCATCATAAGTGCATACCCCCTGACACAATCCACAGCCTATGCAGGCATCCGGATCGATCTCCGATTTTCCATCGACGATTTCGATTGCGTCGACGGGGCAGACCGTGTAGCAGTCACCGCAACCAGAGCAGTTGCTTCTCTGAACCCAGTACTTCACACCTGCAATTGATACTGCGGCAATAAGCAGAATCAGGAGAACCGTTACCCCTCTGGTCCTCATGGTGCGATTTCCTCGATGACCGTGTAATCAGCTTCTGCGTCAACGCCAAAGAGAACGAAATATGATGAAGCAGATGGTGCGAATATCGCATCCACCGGGCAGACACCTGCACAGATCCCACAGGCGATACACGCTGCAGCATCTATCACAGCCTTGCCATCTACCATTACAATGGCATCGACAGGGCATGCGCTTATGCAGAGCTGGCACCCCATACAGTCATCAGGTTTGACTATGAAAGCTGCAGGTACCTGAAAAGCCGTGGGAAATTCTCCCGTCTCTTCGTCCTTCTCGATGTCTGCAAGAAGAGCTCCCCAGTCCAGGTAGTCCCCGTCGTACTCAGTGTCGGAAACCTTCAGGACGAGAGCCTCGAACTCTCCTTCGACAGGATCCCACTCCAGAACGCCTTCAGCGCTTCCGGGTGTGAATGCCATGTCTGCCGCTGCAAGCGAGAACAGGAGCATACACACAGATAGCAGTCTAAACATTGTCCCTCCCAATCGGAATTAGAATTACCTGGGTACAGGTGGTGCGGGCACGTCAGGTGTGAACCATCCCGGAACGACGATCTTCCTGAGGGACCTGAGCCCGGTGTATCCGTAATCGGGATCTGCCCTGCCTCCGTAGTTCCAGCACTCGATGAAGCACGTACCACAGTTGATGCATTTGTCGTAATCGATGTAGATCATGTAATCGGTGGTGTCCTGCCATATAGCATCCACTGGACATCCTGGGCCGGTAGGTGCTCCGGTTCCATCAGGATTTATGCTCGTGTTGATAATGTAGCAGCCCGAATGCGTTCCACCCCCGGGCAGGTTGCCGGGACAGTGTCCGCAATAGAGATAATTGTTGTGATAGATCAACTTGTACGGCATTGAACTGGCTGCAATGGTTTCCGAGGGCATGCCGCCCTCCGAGTAGGCTCTTACGCCAAAGTAATAGCCCATCCCGAAATTACTATCCTCTATGGCGTTGACCGGACAGACCCTGACGCACTCTCCACATGCTGTGCACCTCGAGAGATCGATGACAGCTCGGCCATCGCTCTGCAGTGAGATCGCATCGTTCGGGCAGGCTTCCGTACACAGGCCGCAGCCGATGCAAACGTTCTCATAAACGTCCGGTTGAACGAATACATACGCCGAGTCGGTATCTCCCGGAACGGTATCGCCAACGAGGATCTCATCCCAGTTGTCCACCGTAATCAGTACAGGATAGTACTTGATCACGTAGTACTCCGCATTGCCCGACGCATTCCAGTGCAAGCTGAATGAGGAGTATTCTCCGATTCCCCAAATACTGTCAGTAGGAGTGTATCCCGTGTCCACGAGCAGGTACGTGTCGAAGCCCGGAGAAGCTCCATACGGATCAGTCCTGTTGAAACATGCAAGTGTAATCGAAAGCAGCACTGAAGCTAAAACCAACAGGAACTCTTTTTTCCGCATCGGATCTCCTCTCGAACATCGTGGGTTTTCGGAAGAACCCCATATGATCTATCTCAAATCTTATAGTGTCGTTATCCCTATGATGGTTCCCGTCGAGCCCCCGTGTTTCCAGAAACCACCGATGCAACAATCTCTTACATGGTATCCCGTGTCAATGATAATATTCCATGAATAAATGAATCGCGACCGATACTTTTCAGTTAGTTTCAAGCCTTGCGATAGCGATCCTGCAACAGAGTCTACTGGTTTAAGTTCATGAAAATTCAGGTATACGGCTGTTCAATGTATGTCTTGGACTTGCAGAAAACCTCCTGCGAGAAGATATTTCAACCCCTGCGGTGGAGGGGTGCCGGAGCGGTTGAACGGGACGGTCTCGAAAACCGTTGATCTCTTCTTGGGGTCCGTGGGTTCGAATCCCACCCCCTCCGCCAGGTTTAAATCTCATTAAATGTACAGTGGTATCAATCTAAATCAGGTGTAATCTCAGCAATCACAATGTGGTCCAGGATTCCATAGATGATCCTCGAACCATCCGAGCTGGTTGCATGTGGGTCATCCTTATTGTACCAAGCGAAGCTTCGCTCATCATATCCAGTTTCCGGATCTGGGTCACCAGGGGTCATGAATGTTTCCGAAAACCAGACTAGGTCACCTGTACTGGCCAGCAGGCCCCATTTACGATTGTGCAGACTTCCCGAAGTCCTAGCTGAATACACTCGAAACAGAACCTGGCCAGCGTCACTAACGCCTTCAAGGGAGGGCGCAACCCAACTTGCTGGATCGAGATCAAGTTGAATCACACGATGATCATCGAGCCATGACGAAACTGGTGCTACAATAAACCAGTTACTGGCCTGGCAGGTCGAATCGGGATATTCGAACACCCTAGATGCCAAGTACATTCCTCCAGAACTCAGTACTGGTAAGCGTGTATTTCTACCTCCGAATAACTTACTGATCGTTCTTCCCGTATCGCCATCTAGCACTGTAAGTCCAGTACCCCAAACTAAATAGACCAGTTCACCATCTGGTGTAATAATAGGTTCTGAATGTCCTTGAGCTGGGATTCTCCACACCTGATGCCATCTAGAATCGTAAGCTCTGAGATAACCCTGGTCGGCCGATTCGGTTACAATAGTAAGACTGCCATCTGCTGACCGGGAGTAGTATTGCCCATTTCCGAAGAAATATTCGATCTCCTTTATGTTTCCAGAGATGGGATTGTAGAATGCGATACCTTGTATGAAATTGAATTCCCAGCATTCTTGTCGGATAACAAGCAGTTCGCCGTTATCTGATACAAGTGCGAAGTCCTGTGTAAGACGTATCTGGTCAAGGTTATATCTATCTCCAGTATCTAGGTCGAAAAGCTCTCGTCTG
>CBDUZS010000090.1:0-6935 GCA_965371785.1 uncultured bacterium | reverse complement strand
TCAAGATACCCCGCCATCTCGATTTATTCAAACTGGTTATCGTACTCCTTCCGCAGAGACTCTGCATCACTACTGGCTGGTTGCTGCTACCCGTTCTTCCTGGCTCATTGAAGCAAGCTTCTCCACTTCCATTTCATCCAGTCCCAGGCCTTCAGCTACCCTTCTGCCATACTCCTCATCTGCCTTCAGGAAAAGAGCAGTCTGTCTCATTTGAATCCGTTTCGCTGCACCCTTGAGATGACCGACGATGTTGCTGATCAGATTCTCTCTGTCGATGTCAGTCATCACCTTCCTGTACAGGTCCCCGGCCTGGACGAAGTCGGCATCCTTCAGTTCAACTGCATGACGGTCGGCTGTGCCCGTAACATCGACAGGCGGTACAGCCTTCGAGGGATCGGGGGCCGGTCCACCGAATGAATTGGGCCAGTAGTTCGGCCCTGCTCCGCCAGTGCCATCGACCTGCATGGCTCCGTCTCGCTGGTAATTTACCGCCTTCACACCCCTGGCACTGTTGACCGGGATGAGGTGGTAGTTGGACCCAAGCCTGTGCCTAGCGGTGTCAGGGTACCCGAATATTCTGGCCTGGAACATCTTATCGAATGATGGCCCCATTCCGGGAACAAGGTTGCCAGGTGAGAACGCTGCCTGCTCTACATCAGTGAAGTAGTTCTCGGGATTTCTGTTAAGTACGAACTTCCCGAGAGGTCTCACAGGGATTTCATCGTGCGGCCAGACCTTTGTCACATCGAAGGGATCGAACCTGAAAGTCCTGGCCTGCTCGGGTGTCATTATCTGGGCCTGGACAGTCCAGGATGGGTAGTCACCATTTGCTATTGAATCGAAGAGGTCACGGGTGGAGCAGTCTGGATCGATCCCTCGCATCCGATCAGCTTCTTCTCCAGTAAAGTTGTCTATACCCTGGTCGGTCTTCAAGTGGAGCTTCACCCACCAGTACTCACCCATTGCATTGTACCACATATAGGCATGACCACTGTAGCCGTTCATGTTCCTGTAGGTTCTAGGCGTACCCCTGTCGGAGAAGAGGATTGTTACCTGGTGGATTGATTCTGGAGTCAGGGACAGAAAATCCCAGAACATGTCTGGATCCTTGAGATTAGTCTCAGGATTTCGCTTCTGGGTGTGGATGAAGTCAGGGAACTTAATGGCATCACGGATGAAGAACACAGGGGTGTTGTTCCCGACCATGTCGAAGTTGCCTTCTTCTGTGTAGAACTTCACTGCGTATCCCCGTGGGTCACGTTCTGAGTCTGCAGATCCCTTTTCACCGCCCACTGTAGAGAAACGGGCAAAGACCTCGGTCCTCTTCCCCACTTCGGACAGAAAACTTGCACAGGTATACTCCGACAGGTCATTGGTAACCTCGAAGTATCCAAATGCTCCCGCACCTTTTGCGTGGACCACTCTTTCGGGGATCCTTTCCCGGTTGAAGTGCGCCAGCTTCTCGACCAGGTGAACGTCCTGCAGGAGAATCGGGCCATGCTCTCCTGCAGTGATCGCATTCAGGTCGTTCTCCACCGGTTTGCCGAAGTTCGTTGTCAGTTTCTTCTTGTCCTTCATCCCGGTACCATCCCTTCTCAATGCTCCTCCTCAGAGCACTCTCTGCACAGTCCTCGAGCCTCGATTTGTACTCGCTGTACTGATCCCAGCTTTAACGCTTCTGCAGGTATCTCCAGATCATCCAGAGATCTGCTGATGAAATCAATAGTTCCTCCGCACCTGGTGCAGAAGAAGTGGTGGTGACTGCACGTATTTGTATCGAACCGTACACTGCTTTCAGTAGAGCTGAGGCGGTTTATGAGACCAAGTTCCGAGAACATTCTCATGGTTCTGTAAACGGTGTCCAGCGAAATGCTGGGCATCTTTCCCCTGACTGCTTCGTACACCTCGGCTACGCTGGGGTGGTCGTGAGACCGACGGATCTCGAGGAAGATTTCAATCCTCTGATGGGTCATCCTGATTCCCGCCGTACGTAGCGTGAACCTGAGTGGTTCAAGCTCCTGATCAGGCTTCTTCACTCGATTCATTCTCCTAGGATGTAATCTTAGTTAAGAAATATTCCTAACTAGAACTGCTGTCAATCCTCGACTCCTCTTGCGTAGTGTTAGTATTCAGAAGCTCAAGTCATAATCAGCAAGCAGTATCCAGGACCTCAGCAACCTGCTTGATGACTTTATTTCTGATATTGGATGATTCATCGAAGAAAGTTCGATAATCGATCAAGATACCCCGCCACGGTTAAATCTTACTTAAATGTTTGTGTAGGCAAGTCTATCTCATGTAGATGCAGGTCTCTGTCAGGACATCGTTTCCAGCTCGGAGTCTTATCAGGTAAAAGCCTGATGGTGTGTCAGACTCTGGAGTCCAATCAAATACATGGTCTCCACTGTCGAGGTGACCTGAATGCAGCACTCTGATTCGCCTACCTGAGATGCAGTAAACTGAGAGTTCGGTATCATCGACCTGGTTTGGGAGTGTGCATGTGATTGACATTGACGAAGAGAAAGGATTCGGAATGCTGTAAAGTACAATCTGTTGCTGAATATCAGGATCGACCTCAATCCCTGTAGCATCTCCGAAACAGTACAACCATGATTCTTGGTAACCCCCGCACGCAATAATATCTCCTGAGGTTGTCTCTATTACACCGTCGAACCGCTCACATCCAAAATCTCCAAGTTCGATGTTCCAGATTTCGTTCCCTTCAGAGTCGAAGGAATATAGTACTCCCCTTTTTGTGAAAGGCTCCACAAGACTGGTATAAACCCAGCCTCCATACAGGTAGTCCCCACTGGACATTCGTGTCACGCTGATCCCACGAGTCAGATTATTAGGGGCAACACGAGTCAGCCAGATGACATTTCCCAGGCTGTCTACTCTTGTCAGAGATGTGTAAGACGGAGGATCACCTGACATTCCGCTGTTCGACGTGAATGTGAATCCTGAATCTTCATTCGGATGACCTTGTCCTGTATAGTAAGAAGCAAGTACCTCGATGCGCTGACGTCCAAGATACACTCCGCTTTCGGAGTACCAGAGTATGTGCGGGGCTCCCGTGCCGACATCTGTTCCATGAGCAAGAATGTAAAATACGCCTTCTGAATAGGTTGCTCTGAGCGAGAAATTAGTAGCCGTGCTCTTACCCCATTCAGCATCCCATAACATGTTCCCTTCTGGATCTATGCGCATGACATACGCATACGAAATACTGGGAAATCCTACTGAATCATTGAATCCGCAGACAATCAAGTCTCCGTCAGGCAATTCGGTGATAGAGTATCCACATTCACTCCGGTCCGGATTCAGATCGTACACATGTGCCCAGACTTCCGAACCATCTGGTTGAACCTTTGCAACAAGGAGCGAATAGTAGGAATCAGACTCGTTCCCGCATGCACCTGTGACCACGATTGTGCCGTCTTCCAGCTCTTCAACCCAGTATGTCCCCTGCCAGTCCCACCCTTCAAGCCCATAGCTCCAGAGCAATTCACCGGTCTGGTCCGCTTTGAACAGACATAAATCTGGTGCCCAGCCAGCCATGTAGTAATCCCCCGTTACCGCTTGAATGACTTCTGAATAGTGGGATGCTTCGCCAGAGAAATGCTCAACAGACCAGAGGCGCATTGGCTGAGTTAGTGAAACTGCTTGCAGGATAAACAGAAGACAAAGCGATCTGATCAAAGCACGAACCTCCAGATGAGTATATAGGCATCATATCCGATTCGCCAAGAGATACTAATCACACACAGCCTATAGTTAAGGAATCGGTAACCCTGATCAGCAAGCATCCAGGAACTCAGCAGCCAGCTTAATTACTTTAATTCTACATTCGGATGGTTCATCGAAGAAAGTTCGATAATCGATCAAGATACCCCGCCAACTGGGACGATCAGCAGAAAATGGTGTTCCTGAAGACTTTTCCTCATCTCTGAGTTTCCTCATATCTGCAATAATAGCAAAGGATTGGCGGAAGTCTGCAGTCAGTTTTCCACCAGTCAGGATCGAGTTCGATCGTTCAGATTGGCGAGGCGCCTCAGTTAGACGGGCTCTTATCGTAAGAACTTACGTGGCAAGTCGTTAGTCAGTTCGATAATGCTTACGCCCTCATCGACATGTTTCCTGTCTGCACTCTCGTATCTGCTAATAGAACTCCCTGAGAATCCTGCTCCTCACACCATAATCAATGTTTCTCGGGTTTTTCCTCTACAATAATGAATCTGTGATCTCCGATCATGAAGTATGGCGGGGGAAAGGGCGGAAAAGTCAATGCTCTTACTGAGTTGATGAACTCCTCAGGAGGATGCACTTCGTGTGACAGTTCTTTCCGATAGTGGGTGACCGCTTCAGAGCTGTCTCGAGCACGGGTTTTCTGAAGCGCTTTGCGGCTTGTCAGATCGCTGTAACACCGCAGGAACAGCTCCATTCCCTCCGTGACCATCGCATCATACAGTTCCCGCCCGGTTGTTTCCTGTGAAATGGGGAAGGAACGCTTGGCCAGTATGTCACCGGTATCGATTCCTGCATCTATCCTATGCAACGTGACGGTGTAGGTTGTGTCTCCATTGCAAAGAGCCCAGATGTTCGGGTAGGCTCCCCGGTACCGCTCAGTGTCGCCCAGATGCAGGTTCCAGCAACCAAGATCCGGAATCGAGAAAATGCTTTCGGGGAGAATTCTATCGTAGAAGGCAACAATTATCAGATCGGGACCGTATTCAGCCACCTCATCCTCGAGGATCTCGACGATGTCCAGCTCACGGGGTGTTCTGTACCATTGTCCCAGCTTTTCGTATTCGTTCACGACAAACCTGACATCCGCCTTCTGATCAAGCAGGAACCCGGCGATCCTGTATCCTATGTCCTTGCCGCACACGCATACGATTCTGGGAGATACGCTATTATCCTGCATTGAAGAACTTTCTGATCGTGTCTGTTACATACGCAACTTCACTGTCCGTCAGATCCGGGTACAGCGGCAGAGTTAGAATTCGTCTGAATACATCTTCTGCGGCAGGCAGGGACGGTTGCCTGCCGTAACAGGAGTAGAGGTGCAGTGGTTTGTAGTGCACACCTGTGCTGATCCCGTTCCTTCCCAGAAACAGATTCAACTCATCTCTGCGCTGGGTCTTTACTTCGAAGATGTGCCAGGACGACACGAAATCAGGGGTTTCCTCAGGTGGCATCTCAATCTGTTCGATATCCTGGAGGCTCAGCCGGTACATTTGTACAATCTCCCGCCTGCGCCGGTTTGCCTCTTCGAGTTTCTGTAGCTGCACGAGGCCGATCGCGGCATGAATATCGTTCAGATGGGACTTTACGCCGATCTCATCTATTGAATATTCCCACCAGTAGGATTTGTCCAGCTGAGTTCGATCCCATGTTTCCCTGTCGATACCCAGCCAGCGCATTTTCTTTGCCCGTTCCGCCATGGATTCATCTTTCAGGGTTATGGCACCCCCCTCACCCATGGCCAGGTTCTTTACAGCATGAAAGCTGAAGCAGCCTATGGCACCAATGCTTCCAACCGGTTGTCCCTTGTACATTGATCCGGTGGCATGGGCGCAATCCTCCACAATTGTGATGTGTCCGGCAATATCCTTCAGTTCATCCATTCTCACAGGCCGTCCGCCGTAGTGAACAGGCATTATTGCTCTGGTCCTGTCCGAGATCTTCCGTTTCACATCGTGGAGATCAACGTTCAGAGTCTCTCTGTCGATATCGACGAATACCGGTGTGGCTCCATGGTTGATCACGCAGTGGGCAGCTGAGATGAAAGTTATCGTGGGTATGATGACCTCGTCGCCTTCGCTGATATCAAGCAGGCTGAGAGCCATGTCGATCGCTGCTGTTCCGGAGTTCAGACCTATGCAGTGATCAACATTGCAGTACAAGGCAAATTCCCGTTCGAACTCAGCGGTTTTCGGACCAAGGCCGACCCAGCCGGACTTCAGAACCTCAGCAACTGCCTCGAGCTCTCTGTTGTCGTATGAAGGTTTGAATACACGTATCAAAAGGTTACCTCGTTATTTACGCCAGAGCAACCGTATTGCTTCCCTGCAGTAGCCAGCTGTGTAGCGGACATCGGATGCTCTCAGTTTCCCGGAAAGCCAGCCCGTCATCATACGCAGGACCTGAAGAAGCGTCATCAGAAGCTTGAACGACATTATATCAACCAGGGTTCCATGCCTTTGTAAAAACAGCAGTTTCCCCGGGATATGCCTAAGATATACACGATGCCCGTATTTCTGCTGGGTTGAAGCCCCCTCCAGATGGAACACCTCCGCGGAAGGCTCGAACCATACTTTCCAGCCGGCCTCCGCAAGACGGTACTGTAAGTCCGTTTCCTCGTGAAAGAAGAAGAATTCTTCGGCAAACCCGCCGATCTCGTTGAAAGCCTTTACTCTGATGGCCATCATCGCACCGACAAGCCAGTCTACGTAGACGGCTTCGTCATGGCTGGAGAATTTCGCGGTGCGTTTCCGGAGAATCGGGATGTGCTCTAGCAGAAGTCTGCCCGGAAAGGGAAAATCTCGCTGGGAAAGCTGGAAGCTACCGTCGGGCCACAGAAGCCTGGGTCCGACAAGGGCCACTTCAGGCCGGGATTCCAGCGGCAACAGCAGATTCTGAAGGCAGTCAGGCCGCAAAATGGTATCGGTGTTGACCAAGACAACCGTTGAACATCCTGCTTCTGCAATTATCCTGTTTGCAGCCCTTCCGAAACCGATGTTCTCTCCGTGGCGCTGTACCCTTACACGACCCGAATTGCTGTACTTCTTCTCCACAAGGTCATCAGAACCGTCATCAGAACCGTTGTCGAAAACGAGCAGACGTGTCTCAGTATTTTTCATCTGAGGCAGGAGGGAGTCGATCATCCCTGTGATGAACTCTCTGCCGTTCCAGTTAATTGCTGCGATCAGGGT
>CBDUZS010000089.1:0-7245 GCA_965371785.1 uncultured bacterium | reverse complement strand
GGGAAGCCTGTGGATTTCAGAGTCTGACCGTATCGATTACCTGTCCGTTGATACCGAGCTTCGTGAGGGTGAAGGGAATGCTCCTCCCGGATTCTGAGAGGGCCTGATGAACGAGCCTTACAAGGCCGCCGCAGCAGGGAACCTCCATGTAAACCACGTGGATTGACCGTATGTCATTGCTTCGGAAAATTTCGGTGAGCTTCTCCAGGTAGTAATCCGAGTCATCGAGTTTCGGGCAGCCCATCATTGCAACTTTCCCTCCTGCGAGGAACCGTTCATGAAAATCCGGGCAGGCCAGTGCCGTGCAATCAGCTGCCAGCAGAATGTCCGCATTGCTGAAGTAGGGAGCGTTCACGGGAAGCAATCTTATCTGCACGGGCCATGTCGTCAGACGGGATGTTACTTCGGAGCCATTCGGCTGAACAGCACCTGGTTCGTTCTCGGGGGAGAGCTTCCTTGCCATACTCCCCGGACAGCCCGAAGGCGGGCAGGGCTCTTTCAGCGATGCTGACAGGTTGGCCTGGACAGCTTCTTCGTCGTAGGCGTCAGCTTCCCGGACTTCTATAGAGATCGCATCCCTCGGACAGGGACCGAGGCAATCACCAAGGCCATCACAATAGGATTCACTGACGAGTTTTGCCTTGCCGTCGATTATCCTGATGGCCCCCTCGTGGCAGGCATCAGCACATATTCCACAGCCATCACACTTGTCCTCGTCGATTTTGATTATCTTGCGCTTGAGCTTGGTAGTCATCACGTTAATTCCCTTCGGCAGCGAACGATGCAAGTGTAGTGTGAGCAAAATACTCTTTGAATTGTCTGTTGCCATCCTCGACCAGTGTCCCGAACACACACCTGGGAAGAGGACAACCGTCCTCGAGGAGGGAGCAGGACTCGACGGATACACTGCCCTCGAGGGCTATCCATATATCAAGGAGTGTGATCTCCTCGGAGGGCTTTACTAGAAGGAATCCACCTTTGGCGCCCCGCTTCGATTTTAGGAAACCTGCCCTGACCAGTTTCTGCAGCACTTTTGACAGATGATCGAGGGATGCATTTCCTATTTTTAGTTGTGAAAGACTGAGCCTTCCACCGCTTCCGGCAATTGCGATGAGAGCCATTGCATGAAAGGCCAGGGTTACCGATTCCGGTATGGAAACTGGAGTCGCCACTGAAAAACCTCCTTGGTACTTCTCTAAATTAGTACTCCAGTACCAAATTGTCAAGGCTCGGAGGCAGTGATGCATCTGATGCGCCCCTGAGTGGCTCTATTCCATTATCGGATTCAGGTCTTCGTCAACACCTCCCGCAATGGAGACAAACCACTCGTCGATGAAGTAAGTGGCTGCGATTCCCATGAGTTGTGCCCGTGTGAGCGCAAGCCTCTCCCGCAGTGACACGATGTCGTAGTCAAGCGGTTGCCCCCGCATGAAAGTACTTGTGAAGTAACCGGCCTGTCCCCGGTAACTCATAGAGGAGAGAGCATGTCTGCCTACGGCATTTGCCTTCACCAGCTCGAGTTCTATCTCCATCACTTCCTCTGTGCTCATCCTCATGGTCTCGGTAAGAACCGACTGAATCGCCTGCTCGACGTAGTCCACCCTGGTGGAAAGGTAGGCTATGAATAGCCCCTGATCGCCGATGGCGTTGTTGAAGCTTCCGACTGCGTATGCAAGACCCTGGTCATCCCTGACGAAATGCCCCAGACGGGAGCCGATTCCCCTGCCGAGAATCTGGTTCATGACGTTGAAAGCTATGTAATCGTCGCAATTGTAACCGGGAGCGGGAGTGGCTATACTGACTGCAGCCTGCATCCTGCCCGGCATTGTCTCCACGATGGAGTCTCCTGCCAGAGTCGAGAGAACGGGAACCACGACAGGTGGAAGATCCGATTTGGGATCTTCCCAGGAACCGAAAAGAACATCGATCTGTTCGAGAACAGCATCTGGATCGATGTCCCCGACAATCGTGATACAGGATTCTGATGGCCGTGAGCATGCCTGGAAGAACGCAAAAGAGCTGCTCAGAGTGATCGCTCCAACCGTCTCTGCAGTGGGAATGTGTGCCTGGTCGGATCTTTCGAGAGCTATTCGGGTCAGATTCTCCATTGACATGGCGAAAACGTTCTCATGGCTTCTCTCGATGCCTGCAAGTGCTTCCGATATCACCTGCTCGAAATCTTCCCGTCTGAACGCCGGGTTCATAAGGAGATCGGCGACCGTTCTGAGAGCTATCTCGATGTCCTCGGAAAGCAAGGTTATTTCACCGGAGGAGTGCTCGTGGCCTGCGCCGAATCTGAGATACGAACCCTTTGATTCGAGTCTGTCATGGAACTCGGAGTACGAGAGCTGATGCGATCCGCGAAGCATCATCTCGGTGGTTACGCCTGCAATGCCCGCAAGAAAGGGATCTTCACGAAAGATGCCTAGCGGAATCGCGAAGGAGATGGAGATGACGGGGAAACTGTGATCCTCCCTCAGTATTATCTCCACTCCGTTATCCAGCGTTTTGCGGACTACGTTGTGTGAGATCGATACATCAGGGCAAGTAAGCATCTCGGCGGGAATCTCGAGACCGTCGTAGTCGATGGCAGTAGGCTCCTGTACGTCGGTGGGCAGAGATTCCCTGTCACGTGAAATACCTTCGTGCCCTCCAGTTGGAATCAGCACGGCTACGGTTTCGGATCCCTTGACGAAGTAAGCTGCTGCAACTCTGCGGATATCATCTGTAGTTGTCGCTTCGATTGTCTCGAGATCGTCATCACTCTGGAACGGGTTGCCGTACATCGTCATCGAGAGACCCAGGTCGAAGGCTCGCCCGAGAGGGGTGATATCGCCCAGGATATCTGAAGCTCTCACCCTAGTCTTCAGATTCTCCATCACTTCAGGTGTGAGATCCTCTTCCGCCAGAAGAGCGATCTCCGCCCAGATGATTTCCTCGGCTTCAGAAGCTTCCACATCCGGCATCAGTGTTACGCCGAACACGAACAGCCCCGGATCGATTCCAGTGCTGTTCCATGAATAGGCGGAGCTGGCAATACCGGTTTCGACGAGAACCTGATCCAGCCTGCTGGCTCTCCCGGATGAAAGGTACGTCGAGATCAAATCGAGAACCGGTGAATCGGGATCCGAGCCCGAGGGCGTATGAAAAGCGATCATCAGCCTGCCGAGATTCGATTCATGCTCGATTTCCGTGTACCTGCGTGAAGTCTGTGGAGGTTCCACCATGTCCGGCTCGGGAGGTAATTCCCGTGACGGAATGTCTCCGAACCAGTAGTCGATCTCGTCGAGCAGCTCGCGTGTGTCGAAATCGCCTACGATGGTGAGGACGGCATTGTTGGGATTGTACCAGGATTCGTAATAATCCGCGGCCTTGTGGTGATCGTATCCGAGAATGGTCTCATCGGACCCTATGACCGGGCGTCCGTAAGGATGGACCGTGAAAGCCGATGAATTCATCACCTCGTAGAGCGCACCGTCTGGGGCATCGATTCCCATCCTGCGCTCCTCGTGAACAACGTTTCTTTCCGAAACGACTTCTGCGGAATCGATCATGCAGTTGACCATCCTGTCGCTCTCTATCCGAAGCGCATCAGAGAGTCTTCCGGATGGCAGCAGGAGAAAATAGACCGTTACATCCTCGCTCGTGAATGCGTTTGCGGACCCGCCGTCCCGCTGGACGATCTGCCAGAAACGGCCCAGGGGCATGGAGGGTGTTCCCTTGAACATCAGGTGCTCACAGAAGTGGCTTATCCCGGCCAGCTCATCCTGCTCGTTCCGGCTTCCCACCCTGTACGAGATAAGGGAGGCGATCACGGGAGCGTAGTGCATTTCCTCGGTGATCACGGTGAGCCCATTGTTCAGCACGGTAATTTGCGGCTCGGCTTGAGCCAGTGCGGCAAGAACGAGAGTACATGTACTCAGTAACAGGAATGTCTTCATGGATACAGCTCCTTCAATCAATACAGCGGAGAAGATTATATGCTTCGTAATCTAACAAATTGTCCGGTTTGGACGCCATGTTCGCGAGTTGAATGGATTGTATATTCCATCTTTCGGAAGGGACATCTATGGTTCGGGACACGAAGTACGTTTTCGTAACGGGTGGAGTGGTTTCTTCGCTGGGGAAGGGCATCACTGCAGCGTCTCTCGCTCTGCTCCTGAGACAGAGGGGCTACAGCGTTACGATGCAGAAGCTTGATCCCTACCTGAACGTTGATCCTGGAACGATGTCGCCTTACCAGCATGGTGAAGTGTTCGTAACGGATGACGGTGCCGAAACCGATCTCGACCTGGGTCACTACGAGCGATATGCGGGAATTACCTGTAATCAGAACAGTAATTATACGGCCGGAAGAATCTATTCGAATGTCCTCTCGAGAGAGAGAGAAGGCGGTTACCTGGGAAAAACGGTGCAGGTCATACCGCACGTAACCGATGAGATCAAGAAGGCGATCCTGTCGGTCAGCTCCCCGGATGTAGACATTGCCATTACAGAAGTAGGCGGTACGATAGGCGACATCGAGTCACTCCCCTTTCTGGAGGCCCTGAGGCAGCTCGCGCATGATCTTGGTACAGGCAACTCGATTTTCGTCCATCTCACTCTTCTCCCATACCTTTCCGCATCGGGCGAAATGAAAACGAAACCTTCCCAGCGCTCCGTTGGCCTCCTGCGGGGGCTGGGTATCATTCCTGACGTACTCATCTGTCGTACCGAGAAACCCATGGAGGAAGAACATTTCGAAAAACTCTCCCTCTTCTGCAGCGTGCCGAGGTATGCCGTCATAGAGGAGAGGAACGTAGAGAACTCGATTTACGAGGTTCCCGTCGAACTTGCCGAGCAGGGCGTTGACACGATCATCCTCGCGAAGCTGGATCTGGCTCCCCGCAGACTGGATCTTAGCCAGTGGCAGGGCATGCTTCATCGGGCTATCAACCCGTCAGGCGGCGACGTAAGAATTGCCGTAGTAGGCAAGTACATGAGCCTGAGGGATTCTTACAAGAGCATATTCGAAGCCCTGAAGCATGGGGCAATCTCGAACGATGTGAGTGTATCAATACAGGGAGTCGAGGCGGAGACTCTCCAGGGGGGAGCCGCGAACCTTCTTCAGGACGTTCACGGCATTCTAGTTCCCGGCGGATTCGGTCACAGGGGGATCGAGGGTAAGCTGGAAGCAGTCAGCTTCGCCAGAGAGAACGGTATTCCCTTCTTCGGAATCTGTCTCGGATTGCAGTGCGCGGTGATCGAAACCGCCAGGAATCTCGCGGGTCTGGATGGTGCGAACAGCATCGAATTCGATCCCGGCACACGCCATCCCGTCATCTGTCTGATGGACGACCAGAAGAAAGTGGTGAAAAAGGGCGGGACAATGCGCCTCGGGGCTTACGAGTGCGTGCTGGCGAAGGACAGCCATGCCGCAGAAGCGTACGGTTCCAGTTCCATATCCGAGCGTCACAGGCACCGGTTCGAGTTCAACAACGATTACAGAGAACTGATAGAGAAGGCAGGAATGTCGTACACCGGTCTTTCTCCGGACGGGACTCTCATCGAGATGATCGAGCGTCCCGATCACCCCTGGTTTGTTACCTGCCAGTTCCATCCGGAATTCAAATCCCGCCCACTCCAGGCTCATCCACTCTTTGCCGCATTCATGGCGGCAGCCATGAAAAGAAGGGCATTGCACAAATGATTCCGGGTGGGGTTGCCATTCTCGATTTCGGTTCACAGTACAGCCAGCTGATTGCCAGGCGTGTAAGGGAACTCGGAGTGTACTGTGAACTCATACCCGGCAACGCAACACTGGAGAAGATTCTTTCCATCGACCCGGCAGCACTGATATTCTCCGGAAGCCCTTCGAGTGTCTACGACACGGATGCGCCAAATCCTCCCCCTGAGATCTTCGATACCGTTCTGCCCGTACTCGGCATCTGTTACGGCATGCATCTGCTTGCCGGGAACGAAAACGATGGCAGAGTCGAGGGTGGCTCCCGGAGGGAGTACGGGCGTGCACACCTGATACCGGTGAGCGACACGATTCTGCTGAAGGGAATCAAGCCCGGTCTCCAGGCCTGGATGAGTCATGGAGACAGGGTTTCGAGCGCACCTGAAGGGTACACGATTGTCGCCTCGACAGGCTCGCTTCCGATTGCTGCGATTGAAAACCGGCAGAAGCGGAGATTCGGCGTTCAGTTCCATCCCGAAGTCCACCACACCGAATTCGGCGTCGAGCTTCTCAGGAATTTCCTTTTCGATATCGCCGGACTGGAACCGAACTGGAACATGACCGCCTTCAGGAAGAGGGCCGTAGAGGGCATTAGAGCCAGCCTCGGTCCGGAAGACAGGGTTATTCTCGGTCTGTCGGGCGGCGTGGACTCTTCGGTAGTTGCCGCTCTTCTCCATGAGGCCGTTCCCGATCGTTTCACTCCGATCTTCGTTGACAACGGGCTTCTTCGCCTCGGAGAACGTGAGTTCGTCGAGAACACGTTCAGAGAGCATTTCGAGATGTCTCTCATCACAATAGACGGCAGGGAAGAATTCCTCTCAGAGCTTGCGGGAGTCACAGATCCCGAACTCAAGAGGAAGATCATCGGCAGGGTGTTCATAGAGTTGTTCGAAATGTCTGCATCGGGAATAGAAGGCGTCACCCATCTTGCGCAGGGAACACTGTATCCCGATGTGATCGAGAGCGTCTCCTTCAAGGGGCCCTCCGCAACTATCAAGAGCCATCACAACGTCGGTGGACTGCCCGGACGAATGAATCTCAAGCTCCTCGAACCCCTCAGAGAACTTTTCAAGGATGAGGTTAGAGCACTGGGCAGGGAACTGGGCCTGCCGAAACAGATGATCTCCAGACACCCGTTTCCCGGGCCCGGACTCGCAGTGAGAATAATAGGAGAAGTCAACCGGGAGTATCTGGACCTCCTACGCAGGGCGGACAGGATATTCATCGACTACCTTACGGAGCATGATCTCTACGACAGTATCTGGCAGGCTTTTGCCGTGTTACTGCCGGTCCGTACCGTTGGCGTGATGGGTGACCTGAGAACCTATGAGAAGGTCATTGCACTCAGGGCTGTAACTTCTATTGACGGTATGACGGCTGACTGGTACAGGATGGACTCCGAGCACCTGGCAAACATCTCATCTTCTATCGTGAACCGGGTGAAGGGAATCAACCGGGTTGTCTACGACATCTCATCGAAACCGCCGGGTACGATCGAGTGGGAATAGTATCCAACTGAATTG
>CBDUZS010000088.1:0-7280 GCA_965371785.1 uncultured bacterium | reverse complement strand
GAATGCCCCCCGCTCTCCAGGGCTTCGAGGAACAAGTCGAAATCCTCAACCATACCCTTACGAATGTTGCGCTTCTCGACGATGTCCCGAACCTTGTCGTAGCTCTCCAGCGCCTTTTCCGGTTCATCGGCGTCCAGAAAGGTCATGCCAGTCAAGCTGAGCGCATGGCTCATTGTGAGAGGATCATCAAGCAGGGTGCTTAGCTCGAGTGACCTGGTGCAGAACTCCACTGCTTCGTCGAAATAACCGGTTATACGCTTCAGGTTGCCGATGTTCACCAGATTGATCGACTCCGATCTGCGGCTTTTCGTCTCGACCGCAATTCCCAGAGCTCTTTCGTATCGCTCTATTGCGCAGTCGTAATCCCCTCGCTGCTTGGCAACGATTCCCAGATTCCCGAGAACAACACATTCATCAACTCTGCTGCCGGTGTCTCTGTGGTTGTTCAAAGCCCTCAGAAAGAGTTCTTCAGCCCTGTCCATCTGACCGAGCCTTGCATAGACAATTGCCATACCGTTAAGGGCGAAACCAATTCCAACCATATCACAGAGCTTCTCGAGAACTTCCAGTGATTTGACAAAGTACTTGAGTGAAAGCTCCAGCTCCCCGTCCCTGGAGTAGAGGTTTGCGATGTTCGACAGCGTCGAAGCGACCAGGGGTTCCTTGCCGTGCTTCTTCAGCGTTTCCAGCGACTCGAGGTAAAGATCGAGTGTTCTGTCACTCTTCATCGTATTACTGTAGTAATTTGCCAGAGTTCCCTTGAGACGGGCCAGAAGGAATTCCTCACCGGTCTTCCCGGCCTTCTCCATGGCAAGTTCGAGAATATCTTCGAATTCCTTGTTCCTGCCTGCATCCTGCAGCAGTATCGCCTTAGCTCTCAGAGCCTTTAACTCCCAGACGGTACTGCTTCTCTCCCGTGCTTCGCACAGCATTTCATCCACTGTGGCAAAAGCCCTGTCTGCGTCGCCCCTCCTTGCAAGTATCGAATACCTGATGATGTAAGCCTGCATCCTGGCTTCCCAGTCCTCACCATCATCGGAACAGTCAATGGTCAATTCGAGGAGTCTTTCAGCAAGTATGAAAGATTCATTGGGCTGGCCGGTTCTGTATGAAGACTCCATTACCCTCGAGGTCCAGAGTATTGTCTCCGAGCTTTGGTTGGTTCTCTCCCAGTGAGATAGAATGACGGGAGCCATGGCGTCGAGTTCGAGCGGATACAGGTCCTCTATTGCCAGAGCGGAAGCCTTGTGCAGAATTCGCAGGTTGTGCTTGAGAATGGTTCCATGAACCGATCTCTGCACGAGGGCGTGTCTGAACGTGTATCTGCCGACCTCGGCCTCAACGAGAAACCCCTTCCGCACGAGATTCGAAAGAAGCGAAGAACGGGAGGATGCTTCGAGAGAAAGTATCCGCATCGCCTCAAGCAGCAATTCCATCCAGAAACTGACACCGAGCACGGAACAGTACTGCAGCAGCTGCCGTTCCTCGAAGGGAAGCAGGTCGATCCTGGCCTGGGTGAAGGACCGTACCGAAGAAGGTATCTCGATGTCCGCGGAGCTTACCGCAAGCCACCATTTTCCGGAATCATCCTTCGAGAGTCCTCCCGTATCGAGAAGACTCAGGACGAGTTCCTCCACGATGAACGGGTTTCCCTTGCCCAGGCGGACGATTAACTGAAGAAGTTCATGGTCCAGGAGTGCCTCCTCGTTTGAAGACAGAAGGAAACCTGCCAGAATGTTCGCATCCTCCCGGGAGAGTGGACCCAGGTCGATTCTGATGACCTCGGTATCGATATCGGACAGGTCGATGCAAGGCGGTCTGGAAGTTGCTACAACCTCTACCGGGGGCGTTCCACCCTCTGCCGACAGAAAAGCAGTCAGACAGTTCAGGGAAGCCTCGTCAGCCCAGTGAAGGTCTTCCAGAACAAGAATTACCGGACCGGTGGCGCACAGGACATCGAGGAAGGCTTTCAGAGCATGAAGCAGGGCGGAGTGTTCGGACACCGAACCGCCGCTGAATCCTGTCTCTCCGAGAGCAATCAGCCGGGAAAGAATGGGAATGACGTTCGACAGAACTCTCCCGAGACGTTCGTCGGGGCAGTTCCTGACTGCCTCCCCTATTCTCTCTTCGATCAGGAAAACAGCACCGGGATCATCCCACTCCACCCCGAGATACTCCCTGATCATGCTTATCCAGAGCCAGTAGGAAGGCTGGGCATAGGCAAGTGCATGGCCACGCAGAACATTGACATCCGATACTCCTGCCAGGAACTCGTGAACGAGCCGGGACTTGCCGATACCGGCGTCTCCCGCGACCATTACGAAAGAGAAATCCTCTCCGCCGAGCGCGGCATCGAGTGCGCCGCGGATAACTGCCAGCTGGTCGGACCTGCCCACCAGAGGTGCTCCGGAAAGCCTCTCAGCTCTGTTCCAGCGTTCAAAACGCAGGTCACCAGGTCCTGTGGGTCGAAAAACCTGAACGGAGTCACTGACGCCCCGTACGCGGACTTCACCGACGTCGTGCCAGCTGAAGAGTGTGCCGCACTCATCCCTGACGGTTCCGGTAACGAGAACGGTACCTACTTCTGCAAGTTCCTCAACCCGTGAAGCAAGGTTTGCGGTCATCCCTATTGCCGTGAAATGCCCCGAAGGGTCCGGGCCGACGGTCACCGGCCCGAAGTCGATGCCGATACGGGCAGTGATAGAGCTGCCATCAGGCAGTACCGGACCTATCTCCTCCAGCACGTCAAGCATGCGAAGAGCACAGTCAACTGCTCGTGCGCTGTCGTTCTCCGCGGCAGCCATGGCGCCGAACAGAGCCATTATCCTGTCACCCTCGAACTTGTCCACGTAGCCGCCGTACGATTGCACAACCCGCGAGAGCACGCCCATCACTCCGCCAACGAGGGAATGCACTTCCTCGTGATCGAGAGCCTCGGAGAGCCCTGTAAAGCCCTTGAGATCGAGGAAGAGAACAGCGATTCGCCGCCTTTCCCCTTCCTTCAGCCTGAAGGTCTTTCCGGAAGCCATTCCCTGAAACCCCGGAAGCTTCTTGAGACTCTCCTCGAGGATGGAGACGATGTCATGCGGGGTGATCGTTACGGGATTGGAAGGCAGAAGGGGCTCCTTTCCAGCGGTTTTGAAGCAGGAAGGAATGTACAGGAAGCAGGAACCGGAGGCAAGGAAGCATCTGACCGAATAGATCTTTCCTGATCAGGTTCGAGAAAGCTAATCGTGCGCCTGCAGTACACCCTCTCCAGCTCGTATATATATGTACCAGTAACGTTAAGAAGAGTGATTGACCTGTGTTCCCGAACGCTTTATGCTAAAATATACAGGAGGCCGATAATCTGACTTTTGCATGCTTAAATCGTACCGTTTCAGTAATGTTTTACACATACGCTGTTCAAAGGAGGCCGAAATGAAAACCAGTTCAGGACCAGGCAGTGTTCCTAAGGAACTAACAATGGTAACTCTCCTGGCATGCCTGCTGTGTTTTGCCGTACTGCCGGCAATGGCACAGTGGACCATGCAGAGGGATTCGTTCCGGTACGCGATCGTGGTAAAGGAAGAGACGTATCAGGATCCGGAATGGGCTGAAGTCGTCAACACTCTCTGCACAAAATACTCCGGTATGGTGTTCACCTACGTAAGCGACCTCGATGAGACGCAGAGCGCTGTCGGTGCCTACGCTCCCGACTATCTGGCCATTGTTGCGAAGTGGGACGATGCAAACGCAGCATTCGTTACCTCCGTATGGCAGTATCACCGCGCACTCGACAGCGATCCGTACGGTGATGCAATCTGGGGAATCATCACGGGATATCATGTCGAGGATGCAATGAGAATAGTAACGGGTCCCGAGGGCTTTGATGTGATCACCGTTCTGGGCGGCACGACAAGCTGTGACCTGATCCACTACCCGCAGGGAATCGCCACGAGCGAGGGCACGTACGGACTGTACTACACGAAGGCTCTGAACGATCCGAATGTCGTCGAGCACACGGATGGCCCTACGGACAGAACCGAATGGCTTGTAACCTGCCTGAATGCCGACACCGTCGACATTTTCGTAACAAGCGGGCACGGCGCCAGTTACCAGTGGCAGCTGCACTATCCGACATCGGGAGAGGAAGGCTTCTTCAGATCCTACGGATCCATCGGCTGTCAGGCGGTAGGAGTACCGAAGACAGGTTCCTTCTTCCCGATCAACTCGGTAAACGCGAAAATCTTCTTCGGTCTCGGCAACTGCGATATCGGCAAGATAACTACCTACAACTCCATGGCTCTGGGCTGGCTTCATACGGCGGGTGCGTACTTCTACACCGGATACGTCATTCCCGAAGGTTCGGTAAGCCAGCAGCACGGAGGAACGAAGGCGTACTTCGAAAGGCAGACACATTACACCTGGCCCGAGGCTTATTTCCTGGCCAACCAGGCACTCTACTACGACAAGTACAACGGCACTCCCGGAGCAGGCGGAGCCCCGGATCTTAATGGTTCAGCGCTATACGGCGATCCCGCCATGGAGGCAAGGGTGGCAGACATCGGTGTGTACGCTCCACTGCTCTACACCGAGGAAGTGCTGGTGGACAGCTCAGGAGGTCTCTGGGAAATTACCGTCAGAATCACGATGAACATCGAGGGTACCCCCGGATACACCAGCAAGTGGGGAAACAGAAGTCCGATAGTGCTTCTCCCCGTCAGGGTGCAGGATATCTCCGTAGTCAGCCATGACTGCAAGGATGTGGTCGTCACCGACAATTTCGCCATTCTGCACATCTGGAACCAGACTGAAGATCCACTTGCCGCAAACGAAACGAGGGAAGTCGTTTTCACCTGCAACAAGCTGACGGGCATCGGTGAACCCGGTACTGCCCCGAATCCGCAGTTCTACAACCTCGGAAACCACCCGAATCCCTTTGCCGGGGAAACAATCATATCCTTCAACCTTCCCGGTCTGACGGCGGTCAGGCTGGAAGTATTCGACATCGCAGGCAGGCTAGTCGAAACCATTGTCGATGATGAGATGATTGCCGGCCGCCATCATGTAACCTGGAGCGGAAGCAGCAGCGGTATCTACTTCTGCCGGCTGACGACCGGCTCCGATGGGCAATGCATCAGGATGGCATGTCTCCGATGACCTGCATGAACGGAAAATGCAGCATGCCCGCACTTGCCGCGATTCCCTGCATCCTTCTACTCTCGGGAATTGCGGTAGGAACGGGTCTGGAGATCGAGCAGGACTGGGTTCTTGTCGATTCGGTGTACGCGTCGATAAGAATTCCCGCAGGTGAAACGTGTGAGATCATATTCGTCAACTCCTCCGGAACCCTCGCATTCGATCCTCCCGACGACGGGCTGACCAGCCTTGCGCTGAGCGCAGTCGCGGCAGCGCCGGACTGGCTGCAGACGGATCTTGCCGACAACTTCTCCAGGCTGTCGTCCTCGTACCAGGACGTCTACGCGAACGTGATACTCGGAGCATCGGATCCATACGTCGACGAGATCGCGTTCGAGGTTGCTCACCTCGCTCCGCAGACGCTTGGCTCGTCTCAGTTCGAGCCGGATATCCTCACCTACAACGTCACTCTGCTCTACGAAAACGATCCTTACCTGGCGTATGCCGACATTGTGAACAACGGAAGCGCTTCCGCCGGCGGCGATTACTACTCCACAATCAGCTACAGAGTGTACGAGGATCCCGACACACTGGTTCTCGAACTGCCGAAGGAGATCTACTACTGGTTCGTTGTCCATCCGAAGCTGCACAGGGAAAGACCAGACTACATAAATCCTGCCACCGGCACCCACGCGGATCCACCCGTTGGTGTCTTCTGGAGGGATTATCTCTTCAACCATGCGGATACCGGCTATCCGCTGCTCAGAGACTCCCTCGAGGTGTGCACGACGCTGTGGAACTGCGATACGAACAGCCTCGACAACGGAGCGATAGGAGCCCTCACCAGATGGATAACAACGGTCATGGTGTTCCAGTCACATCCTCACCACAATCAGCCGGTACGGATATATCACTGGCATGAAGGAACATGCAGCGTTCATTCCTACCTGACCTCTGCTGCGTCGCGAGCCGCGCTCATCCCTGCAACCATCGCCGTCATGTACCGGAACGATCACAAGATCAACGAGTTCTGGGAAAGGCAATGGATAGCCTGGGAACCCGTGGGAACCCATATAAACGACCCTAGAGTCTACGATCCCGGCTGGGGCTGGGATATCGCCAGCGTATTCGACTGGAGAGGCGATGGATACACCTGGAACGTGACCGAACGCTACACGGATGTATGTACGCTCACCGTAACCGTAGTTGATGCCCTCGGCAATCCAGTGGATGGCGCCTGCATCGTTCTCGACAGCGATGGTGTCCCGGGTCCGCGGTGCCTTGCCGACTACACGAGCAGTACCGGCGTCAGACAGTACCTCTTCGGTGACAGCAGGCTACTCAAGGCAAAGGTTATGAGCCCGATCGGCAACTACCCTCCCACCGGATACTACACAGTTTCGGTATCCACGGTGACAGGGCAGCATTACACGATGCAAGTGTCTCTGAGCGGAGAAATCGCCGATCTGGACATTTCCACCGCCACGCCGCCCGGTTCACCGACCGACGACTACCTCATGGTAATAGATATCGAGATTCCCGAAGAAACCGTTTACGGCACGAATCTCGATGATTCCGATGTATTCTCGGAATCGGAACCGCCCGGCAACGTTGATTTCTTCATTTGCGACGAGGAAAACTATGCTGCCTACGAGGCCAGCACCCCGTTCGAGGCGTACGAGATATCAGAGGACACCTTCGATATCGAGACCGACTTCACGATTCCGACAGACGAGCAGTACAATGCGGTTATTTCGAACGAATCATCACTCAATGTAACACAGAGGGTAAACGTATCCGTAAAACTGTACGAGGACCAGACCGGCATTGCAGGAGGACCGGAAGCCACAGGGCCATCCGGCGTGTACCTGCACCGGACCTGTCCCAACCCGTTCAGCGTGTCCACATCGATTTCCTACACCGTCGGCGGCCTGTACGCAGCCAATGTGACGATAGAGGTGTACGATATGCACGGACGTGTCGTGAGACGCCTCACCGACGAGCTTCAGATGCCCGGAAGCCACTACGTGACATGGGACGGCACCGACGGCAGCGGAGTAGACCTCCCGCCAGGTGTCTACTTCTGCCGTGGAATGGCAGAAGGTGGCGGCAGCTCGACCGTGAGAATGGTTCTTCTGCGATAGAGTTGAAGGCTGCGG
>CBDUZS010000087.1:0-8362 GCA_965371785.1 uncultured bacterium | reverse complement strand
TGATCGGCAAGGGGGAAGATCAGCACGTGCTGTCCGTAAAAGCTGCATCTGCCCCTTATTGGCGGCTCCCATGTGCTCCAGAGTGCCGCGATTTCCTCCGTCTTCAGGTTGCTTCCGGCCCAGTGGCAGAGTGTTTCCCGAATTTGATCATCCGTGAGGTATCCGCCGGACACATCGAACTGGTCGGAAACGTTTGCGCGTTGGGCAAGCAGCTCATCGTTCTCGAAGCTGAAGAGCAGCGCAGGACCGTAGTACCCGGCAATGCAGCCCTCTTCCTCCGGTTTCCCCAGGTTGGGCGGAAGCTGTGCAACCGAGCATTCGTAGTAGAGGAAATTGTCACTCCAGCCGTCAGCCTCCCGGGTGATTGTCAGAGCGGGGACATCCCTCCAGAATGGCAGCGCCCATTCGAAGTTCTCGATCTCCGAGTCGACGAGTGAGCTGATCCTGTCCACAGCATCGACTTCGTTCCTGAAAGACAGATCAGTCCATTGAACAACCTCACTTGTAAGAGCCATGTCGGGGCTCGATGCAGAGGTAACGATTACATCCAGCGGTCTCGGATAGCGGAGCGTGGCTTCACCATCAACGATGTCTACCGTGAAAGACCCGGTGAAATCAGGGCCGTGGAACCAGACGACGGGGGCATCGACGATAAGCAGCTCACCGCTCTGGAATTCCCCGTTCTCGTCCAGGAAGCACCACTCGGCGCCGGTAGCCGTCAGGTAGGAGTTGTCAAGCTGAACAACTCCCCATTCGTGGACCCTTACCGACTCGAAGTCCGGATCGACAACAACCGTATCTACGAGAACACTGAAAAGCAGCGGTATCATCAGGACCTCCAGTTAGTATTCCATGTCCGTCATACATGGCAGAACGATTATTCTTCCATTCGGGTCACCGGGCAATCAGGGCGCTGTCCTTCATCCATCCATCTGTAGATCCTGACGGGATTGCCGGGAAAACCGTTCTCACCGACTCTGCAGATATGCGGACCATCGAACCACGACTGGAACAGAAGATCATCCGAATCCAGCAGGCCTTCGACGCCTTCATCCGACAGGAAGATCGAAACCTGCTCACCGAAGTGCAGGATGCAGCCGGGCTGCAGCTTTCCCTCACCAATCTCTGCTGGCAGTCCATCCGCGGAGCGGTAGACAAAATGTCCTTCCGTGGCTACGGGATGGAACAGCTCGTCGAACACAGGTTCCAGATACTCCAGAATGCCCCATGGGCCGAGGTATCGGTAGTCGAAGCCCTGCCTGCGCTTGCCGTACACTGCAAACGCTGCACAGTCGCATCCGAGGCGATCGTCAGCCTGGTGGAATCCTGCAGGTGTTGACCTGGGAGCCATGATGAACGGAGTGTTGATGAGCTCCGTAAGGAAGCCTGGATAGGTGTCATCACTCCTGACAGCGAATTGTACTATCTGTTCCGGATAGAGCCTGTGAAGCGGTTCGCATGCCGTGATCGAATCGGAGAGCGAATGTGGCAGATCGATCCCTACGTAGAAGGTTCCTAGCTCTGGAATCATGGGAGTAATGCCCGGTATGAAGGAGAATCCATAGGTCTGTTCCAGTTCGTCCACCGTGTAATGCAGCGAGTCGATGCCGAGCCTGCAGGTGCTGTCAGTGTCCGGAAAATTGGAATAGGCTCTTCTTACCGGCTTTACGAGAAACCAGCTCGACGTAAGAGCCGTTCCGGCTGACACCTCCACAGTGTCTCCTGAATGGATGAAATAGAAGCCAGCCTGTTCCGTGACCTGACCGTTGATCTCGACAATTGCTCTTCCTGCAGCCTGTGAAGGTACCGTGAGAATTGTCAGTACCGAGAGGAGGAGCGGAAGGCTGCCAGGCGGCGGTTTCTTAATAGGGGTATCCCATGATGATCAGCTCGGTAACACAGAGGTCATCGTATACCGTTCCAGGATAGACTTCCAGCACCTTGATCCTGATACTCTCCATGCCTTCTCCGCCGCCACCGTCGAAGTACAGCTCCCCGAAGAATGATCCGAAATGTCCGTTCTCGATCTCCTCCCAGGACAGGTCAGGGAGTTCGATTACCTCGATGCGGTCTTCACTCCATTCGTTGTAGTAGGGACCGTCTTCGTCGATGACGATTTCGAGTTCCACTTTCCTGACCCTGGCGTTCTCACGGTACGTAGTCTCGTTCTTGATGTATCCGTTCACGATTCCGATGGAATACACACTTACGTCATCGAACTCGATATCGATCCATTCACCCGTCCCGTCACCGGAAGCTCCCTCGACCCAGGCCGTGGTCATGTCCATGTCGAAGAGATTCCCCACCGAGTAGTCCGGAGCACCCTGCAATGTCGAGGATACGTTTACCTCTTCCAGGTGTTGAGATGACAGGGCGGACGAGGAAAAGTACTGGTACATCTTCAGAGAAACGATGTCGTAGAGGACTTCGATTGAATCAGCATGAAGGATGTCGAAATCGTTCGATTCGAACGAGAAAACATCCTCCGAGATCCATGTACCGCATTCGGGTACCGAAATCACTTCACCGCCCGACGCTAGAACCGAGGAGAAATCGATTGTGTAGCCAAAATCTTCGACGATACCGTCACTCCAGTAACCTGCCGGGTTGAGTACGTACCTGAAGTAGCGATTGGTGATGCTCGGTAAGACGTCTTTGTTCGTAACGAAATCCTCGAACTGGGTCTTGAACCTGTACTGCACAGTCACTACGCTCGTGTCACCTGAGCTGAACGGAATCTGCGCGGTGAACCAGGTCCGCCGTGCCCAGAGGCTGTAGTCATCGACAACGCAGCATTTGAAGGAATCGGGGGCCGTAACGGTTTCCACATCGAGCAGATCGGGGCCGGTGAGAATTCTGAAGTAAGGTATCTCGTCATCAATCCACTCCTCCAGGTCACCTCCGAAGTAGATATCTGCATGATCGACTGGAAAAGCGTAGGCAACTTCCGTTGCTCCACCTTCGTTGAGAAGAGTGTAAACGGCTTCGACATCGACGAAGTCCCCCTCGACTGTGAAACTTATCGATTCGTCGAGAAGCCTGATGGTTTCGATTTCTGTGAACGTGATGTTGCCAGTGCTGAGGATATGTGAGCCATCCATGGGGCCGCCGTTTGAAAGTGCCGTATCTGCGAGAAAGAGAAGCAGAGCCGGAATGAGAAATATCGGAAACCTGTGCATGAGAAACCTCCAGTGTTCATGTTTAGATAACTGCGGACTCCCATTCCTGCAAGCATGTGATTCGGTGGCGCCGGCAGAGAATTAGTACGGGTTTGCCAGGGGTATGCATGTTGAGCAGATTAGCCGTGTACAGGTGTAACACCGGGAATGGGAAGGCTTATCATGATCCTGAGTTTTTTACTGACCATTTCTCTCATGCTCGAACCTGATGCCGGAAATACCGGAATCAGCGGCTGGATAGCCCTCTACACTACGGTCGGAACCGAAACTGAGGCAGTAGAGGTCGTCGAGGAGCTGGAGAGTTTTGTCAGCCACTCCGTCCAGGTCATCTTCTATCCCGGAATTGCCGTACCAGGTCCGGTTTTCTGGTACGTCTTCTCGGGTCCTTTCGACAACCAGAGGGAAGCTGGAAGCGCAGCCTGTGAAACGTTATGGCTCTATCCCGACACGTACGTGCTCGATGTAACTCCTGAACGTACGTGGGAGCTTACTCGCCCGCAGGCGGAGGATTTCCAGGATCTGCTGGGTCTGTTTCCACCAACGCAGGATTTCACTCACCAGGCTGAGGTTCCAGAAAGCTGGGGAGTCGAGTGGGCTGACCATGGTCCGGATGATGCTGACGAGTGGGAGAACGCTGTCAGAATCACCGCGAATCCCCCTGGCTGGTCAGTCGACGAATGGGAGGATACGTACCTCGGTACGGTAGAGCTCAGAGCCTGGAGGAGAGAAGGACAGTCAGCAAAGACGTTCTTTGACGGTGCCGTGGACCTTCTCCGGGGGTTCAGCCTCGAAGAAGGATTCAATGTGTTCGAGGAACCGGGCAGGATGTACCTGCTCCACAAACTGCCCGACCCCGAGGACAGGGAGGGTGACGTCGATATATGGGTTGCACTCATCGAGGACGACATAATCGAATTCGGTTACAGGGTCCGCTCCTTTTACGGAGAGATGCCTTACAGCTGGCTGAACGTACCGGAAGAAGCACATTCATCGGCAATTCCGGTTGTGGTCCACAACGAGAACGAAGCAGTTGATTTGCTGATCTCGACACTGTCCATCAGCGGCAAGTGCGGGAGCACGTTCCCGGAAGGAGTTTCCTTCAGCATCGCGTACCTGGACAACCTGTCCGATGATGCCTTCCGCGACTACTACGATATTGCGATCAGAGAGGTTCACAGACCGGGTGGCCATGGTGATCCGAACACCGCGCCGGTAGTTGACAGGTTCAGGGTCTACGACAGGGGAGAGATCATCTGGTGGCAGCCGGTATCTGGAATGTTCGTTCCGTACGAGGAATTCCTCGAATCGTAAATCAGGATTCCGGAAATGCATTACACTGTGACGGCAGCCCCCGACACGCCGCCCTCCAGTTCCTATGATAGCCGTAAGCCGGAAAGGGCTGCCGGGGCATTCAGCGCGTCATCAGCAGAATACAGCCGTGAAACATGCTTGCTGACTGCAAGAGGAAAACGATATGCGATTCTGTACCGTTATCAACTGCATGGATGGGCGGGTTCAATTACCTGTGATCAGGTATCTGCAAAAGCGATTCAATGCTGAATACGTTGACTCCATTACGGAAGCCGGTCCGAATCTGATTCTGTCGGAAGAGAGAGACAGTACATCTGGCCAGGCTATTCTAGAAAGACTGAAAATCTCAATCGAGAAACACAATTCTGTGGGAGTTGCCGTCGTCGGTCATCACGATTGTGCCGGAAACCCGGCGCCTGAAAACGATCAGATTCTTCACATACAAAAGGCAATACAGTTTCTTCGCAAGCAATACGATGGGGTTGATATTATTGGATTGTGGATTGACGGGAACTGGGACATCCACGAAGTCATAGGAAGTAATTAAATGGTTTACAACGTGTTTCCCCAGATTGGGACCCGCTGTCCATCAGCGTCGGCAACCGGCAGCTGAACTGGAATGATCGGAAACATTTGACTGAAGACAGACATCGACTGAGAGACTTGAAGGGGTTTCAGCTCCGTATCCACGGCATGCCCTGTGTGAACGAGTGCAGTCACTGCCACTCCTTCGGCAAGCCGGGCTCCGCGATGATGAGCTACGGGGAGATGACCAGGATCCTCGAGCAGGCAGCGGAGCTGAAGAAGCACCTCCCCATGACCGCGCTCTTCTACCTTTACGAGCCTACGCTGCATCCTCAGTTCCTGGAGATCTTCGAGAAACAGTCTGAGCTCGGCCTTCTCTGGGACGACTACTTCTTCGTGTCGAACTGCTTTGGTCTGTCCCGGCTTGATGATGCCGGATGGAGAAGGCTCAAGGATGCAGGGATGGACAATATTCAGATGATCTTCCACGGCCTGGGCTGGGACCATGATGCAACCGTCGGGAGAAGACGCGCCTACAGGGACCTCATCAGAACGATCGAGAGAGCGGAGGAGCATGACATCAACTGGACTGCAGACGTCATGGTTCGAAGTGAGATAGTGGACAAGGTGCCAACGATCATCGACACGATCAGAAAACACGGCAGGAAAAGCTCCGAAGTGAACGCCACCGTATTCAACTGGCTCGGCAGGGGAGCAGCAGACGAACTGCGCCCTGTCGAGAAAGACCTCGAGAAGCTCCCGCTCGACCCCCGGCAGTGGAGATCGGAACGCCAGTGCATGGAGGATATACTTGGCAACAACGAACTGAGCAGCCGCCAGGTTTCCGAGCCTCTCTTCAACAACGTGCTCATGGATGTATTCAGCGACCACAGGGTTTACTACGCCGGTGGATGTGACAGCGCGCCCCCCGCGGAGTTCCTTCCGTTCCTCGAGCTTGGAACACTCGATGAGCGTGGACTGATGCCCTTTGTAGAGGAGTATGCCAGAAAGCTCCCCCTTCCGATAAAGCTGCTGGAGGGTGTTACCTGGGGATATCTCGCAGAGCACTACGGCAGTCGTGTGAATGACCATCTCTATCACTTCATGAGCATCGCAAGGCAGAAGTGGGCGACGCTGTACCTGAGGAATAAGCTGCCCTCTAAGGGTTCAGGTGGGGGCTACGCACGTGTGCTGAAAAAAACGTGGTGACGAGCAAGTCTTGATAAGCAATTTTCGATGAGGAGAACTTTCATAACCATTATTCTGATAGCGCTGATTGCTTACCTGGCAATCGGTGTCTACATGTATCTGAACCAGAGAGCCTTTATCTACTTCCCTCAGCAGGGGGCACTCTACACTGCAGAAAAACCTGTTGAGATAATCAGTGGTGAAATCACCCTCAGGGGATGGGTACTGAACGAGGGCAGGTTTGATGCTATCATCTACTTCGGCGGAAACGCCGAGAGACCTGAGTACAGCATCCCTGATTTCAACGATGTATTCGAAGATAAGACCGTATACCTTATCAACTACAGAGGCTACGGGGAGAGCGACGGCTCGCCAACGGAGGAAGGCCTGTACGCAGATGCCCTGGCAATCTACGACCATGTATCACAGAGCCATGAGAAGGTCTCCGTAATCGGCAGAAGCATCGGAGCAGGGGTGGCCTCCTATCTTGCATCGCAAAGAGATGTGAACAGGCTGGTTCTGATAGAACCTTTCGACAACATGGTGAGCGTAGCCCAGTCGGCGTATCCTGTCTTTCCGATAAGGCTCATGCTGAAAGACCGCTTCGACTCCGCAAGCAGGGCAGAGAACATCACCGCACGGACGCTTATCATCGTAGCAGGGCGGGACGAGGTAGTTCCCCGCAGGTCAACGGAGAGACTTATCTCGGAATTCGACCAGGACATTCTGGAAGTAGTCGTCATAGAGGGCGCGACTCACAACGATGTACAGGATTATCCGCAGTACTACAGGGTGCTGGGAGAGTTCATTCGGGGAGACAACTGAAGATCTTACCGGTATGACTAAAGTATGCACGTGATTTCAAATTCAATGAAAAGAGAAGGCCTATGATCTGTACTCAAAAACATGTTCTCTGGATCGTTTTGCTCGTTCCATCCTGTGCTATTGCTTTTGGCTCCGACGCTCAGGTGGAAGCCCTCCTCGAGAAGGCTGCTGAGGAATCTGATGCGGGAGAATACATGAATGCTATCAGCACGCTTACAGAAGCTATCGAGCTGGATCCTTCGTACGCAGATGCATACTTCTTCCGGGCCAGAGCGATAAGTCTCACGGGAGACGTAGAGAGAGCCATAAGTGACTACGACAATGCAATAGCTCTCGATCCCTCTTTCGCAAATGCCTACACCGACCGCGCGACCTTGTTCGGTATGGTTGGTCATTACGAGGAAGCCATGGCTGACTTCGACACCGCAATTGAGCTGGACCCAGGGAATGGCTATGCCTTCAACAACAGGGGATACATACGTACGTACATGGGTGAGTACGACCTGGCAATCGAAGACTATGACAGGGTAATCGAACTCGCTCCGGATTATTCCGATGCATACTTGAACAGGGGCAATTGCTACAGTACTCTTGGCGGCTTTACTGAAGCGATTGCCGATTACACACTGGCAATCGAATTCGACCCGAATAACGGCGACGCTTACTTCTGCAGGGGGGTTGTCCATGAAGCCCTGGGTAACTTCACTGAAGCCGATGCTGACTTCGAGAGTGCTGCATTACTGGGTGTAGTGGAGTAAATCAGGAAACCCCCGGGGAGAGTGGTGAGAAAAACAGGGCTTGTCATTGTCTTCAACAGCAATCAGGATGGTGGTAATGCATGGCTTTGTTACTGAGGATATTAATCATACAGGAATAAACATCATTAACATGTACTCCTGACTTCGCATGGAAAGAGGGAACTCATGAAATGTCTGGAAAAATACTTTCTCTGGATCGCACTCATGCTTTTGTCCGTTGCCACTTCATTCGGTGCTGATGCTCAGGTCGAAGCACTTCTCGAACAGGCTGAGGGACAATACGAAGCAAATGATTTCGAGGATGCGATCAGCACCTATACAGATGCAATCGAACTGGATCCCACATGTGTTGAGGCATTTTTCAAACGGGGCATTGCCTACTCTCATCTGGACGACGTGGAAAAAGCTCTCAGCGACTGGGAAACAACTCTGGTGCTGGATCCGGAACATGCTGGAGCACACGTTGGACTGGCAACCGTGTCGATCATTTCAGGTGATATCGAACGAGGGCAGGAGCTGCTTTCACAGGCATTAGAACTCGATCCGGACTATGCAAAGGCATACGCCGTGCGAGGT
>CBDUZS010000086.1:0-8426 GCA_965371785.1 uncultured bacterium | reverse complement strand
TAACCGACAGAGGATGATAGGGATCTGCATTGAAGCAGGGATCAGCTGTCCATCCTGCGAAAGCTACGTTCCGCTGAACGCCTTTGTGCCCAGTACGAGAAGGACATCACGAAAAAGGGTTCTTCGCGGAACGAGTGCGTCACCCAGTGTGAGACATGCCTGCATCAGTTAACCTGCCAGTCTTCTGCCTGGATGGATTCGGGCTGTCCGCGGACCGTCATGCTGGCCCACGGGAGCTGGGAATATTACCAAGGAATGAGTGGGTCAGTCAAGCGGGGTAAAGGGCAGCGCTGCATGTCGCGCAAAATCTTGTCTCTTACCGGTTACCGGCTTTACTATTTGTGTGTATAGTAATGCAAACACTGACACGGGACATCCGGTTTTTACGGAGGTATACAGATGAGTAAAGTGGCACTTTCGATGATGGTCATGTTCTGTGCAATTGCAACTGTCTCGACCACCCTTGCAGGGCAGGGCCGGATGACGGTCACTCTCCAGGCCGGTGAATTTGATCTTATGCAGACTCCAGGCGGTGACCGAATTGAAATGGACGGCTTCGGGCTCCTCATGAATCCGGGTAAACCCCTGCTTCCGATGAAGAGATTCCTCTTTCTCCTCCCGCTTGGTGCCAGGGCAACGTCCGTTACGGTCATCAGTACGCAGGAAACCGTGCTGCCCGGGCATTACGATATCGAACCATTCGCAGGTATTCTTCCCATTCCAGGCTCTCCTTTCTTCGAAGAACAGATGGAGAGGTTACGGATCGAATGGCAGCAAAACCATGAATCCGTCTACTTCAATGACGAACCCTATCCAGACGAACTCGCATGGCTTGCGGGTACCGGCACCCTGCGGAAGTACTCGTATGCTTCTGTCTCGTACTCTCCCTTCAGTTTCAATCCCGTCTCAGGGGGGCTGGTCCTGCACGATCAGATCGGTGTGGTTATCACTTACTCCACCCCTGACGAAGGAAGTGCGGAGGCTGAACATTTCGACCGGTTGAGAGCCGACTGCATTGCCGATGAACGAGCAAGGGAGCTCTTTCCGAACTACCATGAATTCGCAGGCTGCTACCTTGGTTCAGAGGTAGAGACCGGCCTGCTGGACGAGACCTGGGACTTCGTCATCATCACAACTGGCAACCTCGTGAACTCCATAAACTCGTCCGGCTTCGTCGACTGGAAGACCGAACTGGGATTCAGCGTGAAAACGGTTCTCATCACCGACAGCGAGATAACGAGTCAACCCGGATCGGATCTGGCTGAACAGATCAGGAACTTCCTGAGGAGTCATTACAACATCTGGAGTATTGAATACGTCCTCTTCGTCGGTAACTACGCTGCGGTTCCAATGCGTATCTGTTATCCTGATTCATCCTACCATGTCTATGACCCCTCCAATCCCGGCCTTATCGCCCCGGGAACGCCCACGGACTGTTACTACGCGGACCTCTCGTTCCCGGATTCCATATCATGGGATCTCGATGGGGATGGGTACCTCGGCGAGTACAATCAGGATGTCCCGGATTTCATGCCGGAGGTCTCAGTGGGCCGGATACCCGTCAGCAATTCCAGCCGTGTGACCTATGCACTTAGTAAGACGGTGACCTTCGAGCAGGACACCGGGTCCTGGAAAACGAATGTACTCCATGCGGGATCGATTCTCTTCTTCGAGAACCAGAACTACAGCGGATACCCGTTCATCGACGGGGCAACCCTCCTCGATTCCATCGAAACCGGTCTCATGAGCGGCTACAGCATCACACACATGAGCGAGCAAGCCGGCTTAGTGACCTCTCCCTTCCCATGGCCGCCCATCAGTGAGATCGCCTTTTCCAACGCGTGGCGCAACGGCCAGTATGCCGTTGTGAACTGGTCGGGGCACGGGTGGCCCAACGGAGCCTCCAGGACCGTCTGGCTGTGGGACGACGGTGACGGTGTTCCCGAATCGGCGAATGGCGAACTCGTGGGCTACCCCTTCATTAACATCAATTCCACCGACCTGGACGATGATCATCCATCGGTGGTATTCGCAGTCTCGTGCGATGTGGGCTACCCTGAGCCGAATCCGTACGGAAACTGCGGTATAGATCTCCTGACCAAGCCCGGATGGGGAGCATCCATCGGCATAGTCAGCGCGGCCCGACCGGCATCTATTTCAGCTGACTGGAAGAATTTACCCGGCGGAACGGAACAGATCTGCTTCGATTTCAACCGCTACCTGGTGGCTGAAGAATACAGGGTGGGTGACGCCCTCTACTGGGGCAAGTACGATGCCAACTCCGTCTACGGCTGGGAAAGCGTATACGAGTACATGAACCTGTACAACTTCAATCTCTTCGGAGAACCATCGCTGGAGCTTGGCGGGGTCTACACCGGCATTGCCGAAGGATCCGGTCTGGGAGACGGTATCCTTCTCTCCATCCTGCCGGGCGAGCCAAACCCGTTCAGCAGTTCCTGCTCAATTGGATTTACACTCTCTTCGGCCAGTCACATAGAGATATCCGTCTTCGACCTGCACGGAAGACAAGTCAGAACGCTGCTGGATGAGATGCGGCTTCCCGGTGAGCATACGGTGCCCTGGAACGGAACCGACGGGAACGGAGAACAGGTGCCGAGCGGCGTGTACTTCGTACATGCATCGGCAGGAGCCCGGCAGGCAGTCGAGAAGCTGGTGTTCATCAGGTAAGCGGAGTCTACCTGATCAGCACTATCCTGTCTGCGAGAACAACGCCAGCGAAGTCTGCGGTCACGAAGTAGACTCCCGGTGGATTCGTCCCGATATCACAGTTCATCGTGCTGCTCCCAGCGGGAAGCGACCATGTGAAGTCTTCGACGACCCTTCCATGACAATCGAAAACCGATATCCCGACGGAACCTGCGGACTGCAGCTGCAGGTTCATCGTGAAGAGGCCGGTTGTCGGACTGCCTGCGGTGAGGAAGAGCGGTTCGAGCCCTTCCAGACCCGATTCCCCCTCCTCTATACCTGTGTCGTAGCCGATGAAGACCTGGACCTTGTCGTTGGTGGTGTTGCAGACGATCAGGTCGGGTACGCCGTCCTCGTTCCAGTCGTTTATCTCCTCCCGAGCCCTTGCTCCTACGTCGATCACGACCCCCTCTGATTCGAGAGGGAAATATGTGCTGAAAACGGGAGCTGAATTCGTGCCCAGGTTGGGCGCGAAGTAGATCTTGCCGTCCTCGTTGCCGAGGATGAGGTCCTTGTCCCCGTCGCGGTCGAGGTCGTACATCCTGTGCGTAGTCCTGTACTTGTTCCAGAACGGGAGGTTCGTGAACGTTGTGAAATTGAGCTCATCCGGATTCGAGTCGTCGTTCATGTAGAGGTGCAGGAACCCGCTGGTGGTGCCGCCTCCTACGGGGTAACCCCCTATCAGGAGATCGAGGTAACCGTCTTCATCCCAGTCGACAAGGTAAGGTGAAGAGTTGTACCCGGTGTTTATGGGTGAACCACCGGCGTAAAGGTGTATACCCGCCTGCAGGCCGCTGGCGCTGCCGTTGTAGAGCCAGGTGGCGCCGTTCCTGTCACCGATGAGAAGGTCGTGATAGCCGTCGTTGTTGTAATCCACAACCTGTGGATTCGTCGCTCCCGTGCATCAACCGTAGGCTACGGAGATTGTTGAACCGCCAGCCTGCAGCAAGGTGTAAGTTGTGAATACCGGGGTAGCGTTCGTCCCTGAATTGGGATAGAACCGGACATTCCCTCCGGCGAAGTGCCCTATCACCAGATCTTTCACGCCATCGCCGTCCCAGTCCAATACGCTCGGGTCGGGTATACTCGATGTAACGACGAGATCCACCCCATTGGCCTGTATGAAGAACGGGTTTGCAAACGTGGGCAGGTCGGCAAGGACTGCTGTCGAGAAAAGGAGGAGTAACGCAGCCGAAAATTTCATCTGCTTCCCCTTTCCGGACCTGGCTGTTCGAGCAGTTTACGGATTCCCCCTGAACCCGCACAACCGTTGCCGCGAGCAGCATACAGGTTTCCTGAACCAATTGTCTACTGAATTGATACATTACTGATTCGACCCGTGCAATAGGGAGCGTGGACCGGGGCTACGTCACCTGGCTGCCAGTCCCATTCTTCTCTGGAGCCGCAACATTGCGGTAGTATTACAGGACGGGCATCTGACAAGCCTCTTCGGATTGCCTGAAGCCTTGTATCTGATTCCTCCCATATCCCATACGCTGAACTCGTGCCCGCACAATTCACATCTCCAGAACCAGCTCCTCGACTCGGTCTCAATCTTCGCGAACGTCTTCCTGGACGTCAGCAGGCGAAGCATTTTCCGAATCATGTCTTCTCCCTCCTGCAGACCAGTACACCTGAACCGATAGGTATCACCAGCGCATCAATCCTTTCGTCAGCCAGTGCTCGCTCGGTGAACGGAGACAGGACATCCCGATGACTGAGCACGTTGTCCGCCGCAAGAATACCGCCCGGAACCAGTCTGGGCACGATTACATCGTAGTAGTCCTGGTAGTCCGACTTCTCCGCATCGAGGAAGCAGAAGGCAATTTCATCAAGGTCAGGGATGTAATCGAACGCGTTGCCGTGAACGAAATCGACCAGATCGGCTACGCGTGCCCTCTCGAAAGTCTGCCGCGCCAACTCCGCCTTCTCCTCGAGGATCTCGAATGTCTTTATCCTGCCTGCCCGGTACCGCCCCGCCAGGGTCAGCCAGAGGGTCGAGTATCCGGCACTGGTCCCGATCTCCACACAGTCTCCGGGGGGAGCCATTGAAGCCAGCATCGCCAGGAGCCTTCCCGTCTCGGGAGGAACCTGGCGCAGCCGGACCCTCTGCAGGGATCCATCCGCTCTGTCACGGGAATCCATTTCTTCGAGTTCCCTGATCCTGTCGAGGACTGGTCCTGGAATATCATGAAACACCGATACCCTCCGATCACTTTCCGAGCCACTCGAGAAGGCAGGCGAAGACCTCTTCCCGTTCGGGCTCGTTGTGAATCTCGTGATAAAGCCCCTCCCACACCTTCAGCTGGCACATCCCTCCAGCTTTCGATGCGAACTCCTCCGAAGCCTCAGTGGATGTGATGCCGTCGCTTCCACCATGCATCAGCAGCATCGGGAGTGACAGCCCGGATGCCCTTTCCAGGTTACGGATTCCGAGTTCAAGGATTGCGATTCCCAGCCTGGGTGTAATCCGGTAGTGCACGAGCGGATCCCTTGTGTAAGCTTCGACGACGTCTTTCCTTCGTGAGAGCCCCCTGCTGTCCAGACCGGTGGACATGGGAAAGCAAGGCATTACAACGGAGAGGATTCTGGCTGCGGCGGTCTTCCACGAGGGAGGGGGCATTGCAGGACGCAGCAGGGGTGATGTTGACACGATTCCGGAGAGTGCTGCACCGCGATCAAGCACGTAGCCGATCGCAAGGCTTCCACCGAAGCTGTGACCGTAGAGGAATTTCCTGCTGCCGGGAAATTGTCGGGCAGCTCGTTCGAGCAGCATGTCAATGTCCGATAGCAGGATATCACATGACGGGGCGTCACCCCGCCTGCCGGAAGACTTACCATGACCCCTCATATCGAAAGCTACGACCGCGTAACCGGCGTTCTCGAGAATTGATGATACCTCCTCGTACCTTCCCGAATGCTCACCCAGGCCGTGTACCATGCAGATTACCGATCCTGCACCAGAGCCAGGATCCCGCCCCCGTCCGAAGAGTTCCACACCATCCACGGCCTTCATGACGAACTCGAACTGCGCCACGATTAGTGCCTTCTCCCGAATTCGATCCTGTCCACCGTGGAACGGGGGTCCATATCCCGCCTGCTGCCCGAGAATACTGCAGTGATCGTACCGAACATTATCCTGATGTCGTAGCGGATCGAGCGGTGCCTTACGTAATGGTTGTCCAGCCTTATCTGAAGCCTCTTGTCCAGCCTGCCCCTGCGCAGCAGCCTTACCTGTGCGGGTCCTGTCCATCCTGGTCTCACGGTATCGCGAAGCGAGGTATCAAGCCCTTCGAGCAGCGATGAGGGCAGCGGACGCGGACCGACGATGTTCATCCTGCCGGAAATTATGTGGCACAGTTCTGGAATCTCGTCGAGGTGCAGCCTTCGCAGGAGCCTGCCCCAGGAGTTGAGCCTGTGCGCTTCGAAGAACACACGGCCCGTTTCCCTCCCCCGCTTCATCGACCGGATCTTCCAGTGTGTGTACTCCGTTCCACCAAGCCCCCTCCTCGATGACCTGTAGAATGGGGGAAAACCTATGAATACGGCTGAAATAAGCAGGGATAGGAGGAAAAGAGGCAGGGAGAGGAGCAGCGCAATCGATGACAGAACGATCTGCATGATCCTGGGCAAGTCAGCACTCAGTCCTGGAATCGATGTACAATGTATGTTTCTGCTCGTCCTCGAACCACTCGCTCATCTCCGCACCCCTCCGCCTCGTTTACTATTCCCGTCAATCCTCCTGCGTACTGCCTCCTCGAACATCCTTCCCCTCTCGAAGAGATCGGTATAGAAGGGGGCTCCGCTGCAGCCGGGTGAGAGGAGCAGTGTTCCCGAGCCGCCATCCCTGAAAAAGTTGATTCCCGCAGTCACCGCTTCTTCCATCTCCCCAACTTTCAGTAGTCTTTTTCCGAGCTTCCCCTGCAGCTCATCCTCAATAATGTCTGAGGTTGCATCATTCCCGAAGAGGATCAGGAAGTCGACGCTCTCGAGGATTGCCTCGGTCAATGCTTTGTAATCCAGGTTCTTGTGTCCACCGCCACCTGTAATAAGGACAACTATTTCTCCACCAAGCGATTCAAGCGCTCTTACGACCGAATCCGGGGTGGTGGCAGCGGAATCGTTCACTACCCGTAAACTTTCTCGCTCGAGAACCGTATTGAACCTGTGCGGAATGCCCTCGAACGAGCACAGACCGTCCCGGAGACTCCCGGGGTCGGCTCCTGCTGCCACGGCACAGCATACGGATGGCAGGACGAGGTCGAGGTGAAGCGGAATCCTTATCCCAGCCGGCAGATCGTCGAGGTCTGCAACGTTGAATGTGGATGATCCCGTCCTGTATACGATCTTTCCCCCGGCTACGAAGGAGCCTTTCATCCCCTCGCCACTGACGGAAGATGAGAAGAGGAGCTTTCCGGAACGACTCGGTACTGATGCCAGCGAATCGTCGTCCAGCGGGACGATCAGGAAATCACTCCCGTCCTGGTTCCGAAAGATGGCTTCCTTGTCCCGCCTGTACTCTTCCATGTTCCCGTACCAGTTCATGTGATCCGGGAAGAAGTTGAGCCAGCACCCTATATGGGGCGACATGTCATGGATATCCATCTCCGCCAGCTGCCACGAGGAGAGCTCCAGGACGTGGAGAATGTCCTGATCGTCTACGGTACGGAGTGGCGATACGCAGTTGTTCCCAGCAGCGACAGACGGTTTTCCGGATTCGCAGAGCATGTGAGAAGTCAGATGGGTTGTGTAGCTCTTCCCCTTCGTTCCCGTGATACCGATCCACGGTCTGACTACCCTCTCGCAGAATATCCCGATCGGGCTGTCGACCGCCGCTCCGGAGCGGGAGGCTGCCATCAGGTAGTCATTGCTCCTTCGGATGCCGGGATTCCTCACCACGAGATCGGCAGTCTCGAAGTCCTCTGCCCTGTGACCCCCGAGACGGAACCTGATTCCCAGCCCCTCCAGCTCGGCAAGAGATTCTCTCAGACAGGACTCCGGTTTCCGATCGGTAACCGTGACATGTCCACCCCCACGAGCTGAGAAGAGCGCGGCTCCCACCCCTCCGTCCTTGGTTCCCAGACCCATTATCAGGATTCTCTTCCCTGAAATATCCTCCGGAGACCTGTAGAGTCTCACGGTATCACGCCGAAGAGAATACGGTCGAGCCGATCAACGAACAGGTAATCGGGGTACTCCCTGCGGTAGAGGCCGTAGAGCATGTCTCCCACATCCCTGTCAGCATCGGAGCGGCAGACGGCAACACAATCCTGGCAGGATGTGAAATTTTCCCAGTCGAAGCTCCCGGTCCAGGGGGAATCCGGGGCAAGCCTGCCTACGAATCTCTGGCAGGCGTTCACACACCCCGAGGCATCTATCAGGACGGTGCTGATTCCCGCCCCGCACTCGAGACCGGGGATGAGACGACCCAGCAGGAGTCTGTGGTGGCCTCCGAGCCTGAGATCGTACTCCGATGCGATCGAGTAGGCTCTCCGGAGCGTATCGAATCTCTTCGCAGAGTCCGGTGCATCCCCGGGAGACAGGAGGAGTGAGAGTGAAAGGCTGTCCAGGCCGAGTTCACGGCTTACGAGTTCCATCAGATCGGGAAGCCCATCCAGGCTGAAGTCATCGATCACGGCGTTCACGTACACGGGAAGATCAAGCTCCTGCAGCAGTCTGATGCCCTTCAGCGTCTCCTCGAATGCGCTGCCCCCTCCGCA
>CBDUZS010000085.1:0-8961 GCA_965371785.1 uncultured bacterium | reverse complement strand
TTGCCCAGCAATCGATATGCTCGATCGCTGTGACATTGGGATCATCCATGGTGAAGTAGTCGGTCACTCCCAGATAGTCTTCCATCTGGCCGTTTACCCAGGAGACGTTACCGCCATTCTCGTCGTAAACAAGTGTAGTAGACATTGACTGGTCGAGACCGGTCGACATGTAGTTTCCCCCTGTGTGCACGATATCCGACGTGTACACGGGTATCCCCCAGGTGCTGCCGACGACGACTGGGATGTTGTTGTCAAGAGGTCTGGGGCGGTTGTACGTGTAATTGAATATCCCCTGTGTTCCATCTGCCAGCATTACGAACCAGGGGCCGTAGTCCCGCACCCATATGGTGTTCGTCGGTGCTATCAGAAAATCCGTGTTGGACATGTTCACACCTGCCGAAGCGAGTGCAGAACTGGCTGAAGCCTGCTGAGAACTCGAGACTATCACCCATAGGAATGAGTTATTCGACACGTGGACGAGGAAATCGTATGGAACACCGAGCGGCCATCTGACGAAAATACCTGTTGCCTGCTCGAATTCCCCGGGATTCCGCACACCTGAAGGAGGAGGAGCGGTAACAACCGTGTTGAATCCGATCTCGTCGAGCCTGGAGAGTTCCTCCTCGGTGAAACCGATCGGCAGCAGTTCCTCAGTGCCGCAAACGGACATCTCGGCAAGTGAAGCCAACGGAACGACAAGCAGAGTCAGAAAGAGTATTGCTTTCATCTCGAACCTTCCCAACAGCCTATTGCATGACTTTGAAGAGACATGTAAATTCGGGCAGCCTTTTTACTAGAAGAGAATATCTATGCCCAAACACGTCATGTACACCCTGATGGCAACAGTGCTCTGGGGTTTCTGGGCCATACTCGCAAAGCTATCGGCAGACAGGATCGGGCACTACTCGTCCGCACTGATCTACTCGGCATTCTCATTCCTCACCGTTCTGGTGATCTTCCTGGTGATGGGGCAGAACTTCAGGAATACCGGTATCCCCGGGGGGGCTATTGCCGCTCTTGCAGGTGTTCTGGGAGGACTTGCACTTATAAGTTTCCAGGCAGCCATGTCGTCAGGGCCTCTGGGTACCAGTGTATCTCTCACAGCACTGTATCCTGCTATACCTGTGATCTTCGGGCTTCTCGTCCTTTCCGAGGGGCTGTCGCTGACAAAGGGAGCGGGTATCGTGCTGGCAATCGCAGCAGGTGTTCTCCTGTCGCTCTGATCGACGGGGTTCCCTACTTGAGTGCTTCCTCCGAAACGAATTCCCTGTCGAGCCGGAGATCCTGGAGGACGGTGAGATCCTGATCGGTCTCCCTGCCGGTGATTAGCCGGGCCATCAGATCACCGACACCTGGACCGAGCATGAATCCCTGACCACACATTCCCACGGCGATGTAGTGTCCCGAGGGACCGAACTGACCGATTATCGGTGACCCGTCAGGTGTCTGCGGGTAGCTGCCTCGCCAGGTTCTTCGCACTTTCAGGTTGGCAAGCCTCGGATAAAGCTTCACCATCCTGCGCGAAATCAACGGGAGGAATTCGGAGGTTTCCCTCGAGTCCGTTCCCATGATCGGCGGATCAGGGGTTATACAGAAGACGATCTGACCCGTGTCGTGCTGGTAGAAGTAGTAATTGGCTGAACCGGGAGCCTTCCTGATGTCCACGACCATGGGACCGAAGAACCTCTGGACAGGTTCCGTAATCCCGGCTTCATGACTGTCGGGATAAATCGGGAGTTCCAGTCCCAGCATCCTGCCAAGTGTGGGAGCGGTGGAACCTCCGCAGTTCACGACCATTCCACATGAATAGTGATCCATATCGGTTTTCACATCGTAGCAGTCATGGACTCTTTCAATCGAGGTCACGGTTTCACCAAACCTGAAAGAGGCACCCAGTTCGCGAGCTCTCCTGCAAAAGGCATAGCAGCTGGACATGGGGTTCGCGCTGCCGTCTCCCGGTGAAAAGGTCCCCCCGAGCAGACCGTCAGGCGTTATGCCCGGAACCAGCGTTGATATCTCCTCCGGGGTTTTCCAGTGGATATCCAGACCAGCCTCCTGCTGTCCGGGTATCATGGTTCGAAACAGATTCGCCGTAGCCTCATCGTAAGCTACGTACGTGTATCCTCCCTCGTACCATCCGATGTCATCTCCGAATCGCTCCTTCCAGGTTCTGAAGGTTTCGAGGGAATGAAGGCAGAGTGCGACCTTTGCAGGTTCTCCGTGTGTAGCCCTGATTCCACCGATTGCGCTCTTGTTGTTTCCCTGACCGGCAGAACCGTTATCATCGATGCAGACCACCGATACTCCGGCCTCGGCGAGACTCATCGTCAGAGGGGTTCCCACGCTTCCGGCTCCTATGACCATTACATCGAAGCTAACGCTCATCGTCAGGTTCCGTTCCGGTGAAGTAACCCAGATCCGTCTCCGCAAAGAGAGGTCTTTCCGTGAAGTCGGTAATGCTGTCACCCGACAACCCCTCCTCCCTGCAGAGCCTGGCAATTATCGATCTGCACGTCTTTCCGCCGCATGCACCGAATCCAGCCCTCGTGAGAGCCTTGAGTTCATTCATGTCGGACACGCCCGCCCGAAGAAGCTCACGTACTTCTCCTGCAGTAACCCGCTCACATCGACAGACCACGGCCGAATCGGGCAGCGGTATCTCCCACGCACACGGATGGGGCAGTGTGACTTCTGGAGGCTGAACACGTACGCCCGCAATTGCACTCGCGATGTCGGCAGGAGCTTCGAGCCTGAGCAGCCCTGTTCTCGGAAAACCGGCAGTCTTCCTTATTCCGAGTACTTTCGCCCTGCCGAGAACCTCACCCGAGATTCCAGTTACCGTCAGGAGTTCTCCCTCTTCCACACGGAACCCGCCAAGCTCGAAGGGAACGGTGACGACAGGGGACTCGCTCGATTTCCTGAAGTCTACGAGGGTGATGGCAAGCCCCGGGCAAATGGCTACACATCTCTGACATCCAGTGCATTCACCATGGAATACGGGATTCCCCATTATCGGGTGATCTTCGGTTCCAATCAGGTCCATCGGACATGATGTCATGCACGGATTACATGGAATCTCCTGTACACAGTGAAGAACAGGAAAGACTCCCTCCCTCTCCGATGGAACAGAATAAGGAAATGTTCTGCCTCCAGGGCTCTTCAGTATCTCCGCTTTCTCTGCGAGTTCACCGGGAACGGAAATCCCTCCGGTTCCCAGGATTCCGGCAATCTCCAGGCCTTTTATACGTCCCGAGAACATTGCGGCACTGGCTTCCGCAATCTCCTCTGCATCTCCGGCGAGCAGAGCGGTCATTCCAAAACTTCGAGCCTTCTCGTAGAACTCGTTTACCGGATCGAGACCCACGGCGATCAGGAGAGTGTCTATGAAGAAACTCTTTTCCGTTCCGGCAATCGGCCTGAACAGGTCGTCAACCTCTGCTATGGTGACGGATTCCACATGTTCCGAGCCATGCGCGGCAAGAACCGTATGTCTCGTATAGATCGGGACGCCAAGACGTAATATCTTGTCAGCATGGACCTTGTATCCACCACATACCGGCATGGCTTCGGCAAGCCCGACCACGATCATTTCAGCCTGGATTGCATGGTATGCCCCGATCAGCCCGACGTTACCTCCTCCCACGACGAAGATCCGTTCCGAACAGCGAATCAGATCCCGGTTGACCTCGGTCTGAAAGGCTCCCGCTCCGTAGACTCCGGGAAGGGTACAGCCGGGAAACGGAAGAGACTTCTCTCGCGCACCGGTAGCAACGAGAAGGCAGCGAGGTTTTACGATCCTGTATCCTGAGGGGTGTCGAATACCAACGGTGCCGTCGCTGAAGACTCCGAGTACTATGCTCTCCAGCCATGTATCCACCTCGGGGAATTCGGCGATCTGTGCTGAGAGGAGCTTTGCGATTTCGATTCCCCGCGTTCCCGCATAACAGTCTTCCTCAGAGCCGAAGAACTTGTGGGTCTGAAGGACCAGTTTTCCACCAGGTCTGTCCTTGTCATCGACGAGAATCGTGGCAATACCCGCTCGGCCCAGCTCGACTGCGGCAGCCATTCCCGACGGACCGGCCCCGAGAATGAGCGCATCTATCTCGATCACACAGGGTTTCTCCAGTTCGAGGGCGAAACTGCGATCCGGCAGTTCCGGAAGTCCTTCCAGGCTTGTGATCACCATCCCTTCGGTCAGAGGGACGATGCAGCTCTTGGCAGGAATGCCGTCGATGATCAAGGCGCACTGGGAACATTGACCGTTGGCGCAGAAAATTCCCTGAGGGCTTCCGTCACGATGATGGTGACCGAACACATGGATTCCGGAAGCGAAGAGGGCTGACGAAACCGCCTCGCCTGCTCTGCCACGGAGCTCTCTTCCATTGAAGCTGAAAGAGACCCATTCGTCCGGTAAGGGATCGAGGACCGGATGTCTGGTTATTCTCATGCTGCCATTCTCTTTCGACACTGTGAACACTCCATCGGTTTGTTATCGTTAACTCTTCTTTCGCTCCCAGTCGGTAGCGAATTTCGGCCTGGACGGTTTTCGTGTCTTTACAAAGCCTCTGCAATCAGGATAGGAAGTACATCTCCATACCTTCAGGTGAGGGTACTCGTGAAGTTCTGTCGGGCTGCCGCACTCCGGACATGATGGAGATTCACCCGTCACGGTATCGGAGTTTTCACGTTTATGCCCGGATTCGAGCTTCCTGTACTCCTCTTCTCTGGTGCTTCCTCCGAACCATGCTCCGATGAACCGTCTCACTATTACGAGAAGGAACACAAGTGATACTATCAGTATGAGCAGCCTTGCTGAGGACACGGGTTCCTTTCGATTCCGGGGATGATCCAGGAAATCAGATCCTACAGATAATTCCATTTCCATTTTTCGACCAGACCCGACCCGCAGTTGACAGTACCGGTACAAGTTGGTAATAAATCACGCCTCTGATCATGAAATACTATTACATATTAACACTATATATTAAAGTATAACATTTGGAGCGAAAAAATGAAGGATTATTCTTCGGACGAACTCAGGACGGTTGCAGTCATTGGCCATGGATCCGTCGGCAAGACAAGCCTGTGCGAAGCCCTTCTCTTCCGCTCTGGAGGATCGGAACGGCTGGGCGCTGTCGATGACGGTTCGAGCATCTTCGATCATTCTGCCGAGAGCAGGGAAAAGAAGCACAGCCTGTCCATGTCCATGGGAATCTGTGAATGGTCCGGATGCCGTATCAACCTCCTGGACACGCCTGGCCTGGCCGACTTCTATGGTGAAACCATCGGCAGCATCGCGGCATCCGATGGCGCGATTCTCGTTCTCGACGGAACGGACGGTGTCGAAGTCGGTTCCTTCAAGACATGGAATTTCGCCTCAGACGCTGGAATTCCGGTCATGATCTGGGTGAACCGTGTCGACAGGGACAATTCGGATTTCCATCGTGTTCTCGATAAGGCAAGAGAGAATCTGAGTAAACATGTCATTCCGGCAGTATTTCCCATCATCGAACAGGATTCTCTCAAAGGCCTTGTCAACGTCATTTCAGGAAAGGCAACCGATCTAAAAGGCAGCGAGATGGATATTCCCGACAGTGCTCGAAATGACTTCGATACGTACAGGGCACAACTCATAGAGGAAGCCGCCGAGGTAGATGAAGAGCTGTTGGAGGCGTTCTTTGCAAATGACACGTTGTCACAGGATGAGCTTGAAAAGGGAATCAGGACAGCTGTGGTGAACAGGGATCTCTTCCTGCTCTTCTGCGGCGTATCCATCCCCCCGGCCGGTTCCGGCTACCTGCTCGATGCGATCACGGAGTACATGCCCTCTCCACTCGAGCGCAAGCCGGAACTCGTTGTCGGCGGCAGCGAGATCCTCCCGGACCCATCGGGTTCCTTCGTTGCCAGAGCGTTCAGCACTTCCCTGGACAAACATGTCGGAGACCTGGTCTACATAAGAGTCATCAGAGGAGGCATCAAAGGATCGGTAGAGGTTGTCAACTCCTCGAAGAGTACATCGGAAAGACTCGGTAATTATTACTACGTGAACGGCGCGGACAGGATCGACACTTCCAGGCTCGTGACCGGAGACGTAGCGGCGGTTGCGAAACTACGGCATACGTCTACGAATCAGACTCTTACCGAGAAGGGGAAGTCGGTCGTTCTGGAGTCTATTGCCCTTCCCCAGCCAGTCTACAGGGTTGCCATTACACCCAGGAAACGCGGTGACGAGGACAAGATGGGAACGGGACTCCACAAACTCACATCCATGGACCCCACCTTCGTAGTCAGGAACGAACTGGAGATCGGACAGACAACCATTTCGGGCATGGGCGACCAGCACATCTCCGTCATGCTTCAGCGTCTCAAGGATATGGTCGGTGTCGAAGCGGAAGTATTCAAACCGGGGATCGCTTACCACGAGACCATTTCAAGGACGGCAAGTGGATCGTACAAACACAAGAAGCAATCTGGAGGGCGCGGTCAGTACGGCCATGTGTTCCTCAGGCTGGAACCAATGCCGCGTGGGGAGGGTTTCGTCTTCAAGAGTGAGGTCGTGGGCGCATCCATACCTACAAAGTTCATCCCGGCTGTCGAGAAGGGTATCAATGAGACACTTGGAAACGGTCCCATATCGGGATGCAGGGTCGTCGATGTGAAGGCTGTTGTCTACGACGGATCCTCACACTCCGTTGATTCTTCGGACATGGCTTTCAAGCTCGCGGCCAGAAAATGCTTCAAAGAGGTCATGATGCAGGCAGGACCGATACTCCTCGAACCCATCATGAACCTCGAGATCACCGTACCTGAGGAGTACATGGGAGATGTGATGGGAGACATCAACTCCAGGAGAGGCAAGATCCAGGGGATGGAAGCAGAGGGCAGCTTCCAGATCATCAAAGCTCTCGTTCCAGAGGCGGAGCTGTACCAGTACTCGAATTCGCTGAAATCACTCACACAGGCAAGAGGCAGCTTTCAGCAGAACTTCGCGTACTACGAACCCGTTCCCCGTGATGTCCAGGACAGGATTGCTGCCGATTCCGAGGATGGGAACTAGATTCGCAAACACTCCGGAAAGGACTGCAGACAAATGAAAAGAACCTTGCATTCATTCAGTACTTTCCTTGCGATCCTCGCTCTGGCGGGGGCATCGACAGTCTGGGCCGCAGGAGGCGGTTCCGGTGAAGAAGGCGATACCGATGACAACATCGATATTTACCTTGCCCTGGGCGCAGCAGCTCTCATAGGCGCTATTCTCTTACTCGACGTCTTCTCCGGTCCTGAAGGTGACCCCATCAGCGCGGAACCGGCTGACGTGATTCCTCCGGATCCGACGACCGGCGTCACCGGTGTGGACTGGGATACGATCATCAGGGAGGATGAGCCTTTCTTTCTTGCGGTATCCGTCTTCCCGGCATCGCTTGGAGAATCGTCCGCAGAGTTTCTGCGTGAGTATCTGGCGCAGCTTCCGGAAACACTCATCAGGGTGTATCCCGACCTTCTCAACCTGGGAATCGGTTCGGCTTCCGAGGAGGCTGTCCTTGCGAGTGAGTTCTTCGGAACAGACCTGTTCGTCACCGCGACAGGTGACTCGTCATCGGTCTCTGTTCAGCTGTACAAGGGCGCTGAGGGACCACTATGGAGCGCGGTAATAACTCCATCCGATTCCTCTTCTCTGGCAGAGGCAGCCGAAGGTCTTGCCGCTTTTGTCTCGGCAATGCCGAGATAACGTACCACTTCACTCTCCCATTGACGCAGAACTGCCCCGCAGTTATTTCCGTATAGTAGTTTGTATTCATATACGGTGTGCATTCCAGGCAGGGGTGTACACACTCGTTTTTTCATGCCTGTTATGAAGGAGGATACGATGAGATCTTTTGCCCTGATTGCCGTCCTGATACTCGCCGCCATCCCGGCAGCCGCAGGAGAGCTTACGGTCACAATTCCCTTTGAAGCATCCTCCGTACAACTGGAGGAAATGGGTCCGTATACAATGGTTCACGTCCCCGGAGCATCACTCATAACCGATGTCGGCCTGCCTTCCCTGCCACAAGTCAATCTGAGAGTGGCGCTTCCAACGGGCTGCCGGGCATACGAAATAGCGGTAGTCGATGTATCGTATTCCTCCCTGAGGGGAAGGTACAACGTACTGCCCGCAACGGAGCAGGTTCCGTTTTCTCTGATGGGTTCAGCCGATATACCCATGCCCGAACCTGACGAATTCGTTTACTCCAGCGGCGATTACTTCCCGAGAGAGGAGATCATTCTCCAGAACTCCAGTGTTCTTCTCGGTATACCAATGGCCTGGCTCACATTCCATCCAGTCAGATGGAACCCGCTACAGGGCAACCTCGAGGTAGTCGAAAACATTACGATCACGGTGTCATACGAACATGACCCGGAGGTCCAGTCGATCGCCAGACGGTCTCTTCAGAGTGAGATGAGATCGCAGGAAATCGCCAGGAGGGCTGTCGTCAACCCGCTCGATGTATCCAATTCCGGCGCCATTATCGTGCCTTCGAGAGATCTGCTCTACGGAGAGTACGTGATCATCGCAACACCCACCTACGAGTCATACGCGAACACACTGGCCACGTGGAAGACGAGGAAGGGTGTCCCTACCAACGTCTACACCACCACATGGATCCAGAGCCAGTACTCCTGCGTCGACCTTCCACAGGAGATCCGCGCATTCCTGACCGACTGCAAGACAGAGGGTGTCGAATACGTGCTCATCTGGGGAGACGACAACATTATAGCCGGAAGAGACGCGAAGATCTCCTACGGCGGTAACACCGCGTACCCGCTGGTCGATCTCTACTTCCGTGATAACAACGACACGGCTCCCGGGGCCGACCTCTGGGACAGCAGCGGCAACGGTGTCTGGGGAGAGTACGGTGTCGACGACGTCGATTACCACCCGGATTTCTGGACGGGAAGGGCAAGCGTCAACAGCACGAC
>CBDUZS010000084.1:0-9043 GCA_965371785.1 uncultured bacterium | reverse complement strand
ACATCATCTACAGGACTTGCGACGGCTACGAGCATGACCCCGCTTACTTCCCCCTCGTCGAGGCGGAACTCGGTGAGTTTCTCCGCACCACGATCAGAAGCCACCCCGAAGCGATCGTCTGGGAAAGCTCTGAGCCAGGTCGCTGCGACTGGCTCGCAGTAGACTCCATAATCCCATGGCCCCTGATAGGCACAGACGCCGACTGGAACATGATCCTCGTATCCGACAGGCTGATGTTCGGCTTTTACGTGGACTGGGAATATGAAGAGGATGGAGTGCGCATATCAGCCGTGGCAGACGGTGATGTTCCCGCAGTCAGGGCGGGCCTCCAGGGGGGAGATGTCATAACGGGTTTCATGGGAGCACTGGTTTTCAGCATGGATGACGTATACCCCATCCTTTCGGACATGCTGCCGGGCGATCCTTTCACCCTGATGGTGGAGAGGGATGGCGAGACGCTGCAGCTCTCGGAGTCGTTCAACATGCCAGAGTATTACTGGCTGCTGCCGAGAACAGCCCCCTCGGTGAGAGTGGATGCATCTGTCGAAGACAACGTGTTCGATCTGGATGTGAACCGTCTGTGCGTGCTCAGGCTCCTTCTCCACAGGGAGATGATCGATTTTCCTGAACCGGTCACGGTGAGGGTGAACGGCTTTGAGGTCTTCAGCGGCATGGTCACCGAAGACTCCGGTTACGCGATGGAGACCTTCATCACGGACCGTGACAGAGAAAGGGTCTACACTGCTGAACTCGTGCTGGACCTGGAAGACCTGCTGCCGCCGCTGATGCTGGAAGCACAGGATTGACTGAACGGGATACTCGAATTCAGATCCGCGGGGAATTCCTGAGGAATTCGACCGTCCTGGCAAGTCCCTCTTCGAAGGAAACCACCGGCTCGTAACCCAGGAGCTTCTTCGCAAGCGATATGTCCGCGCAACTGTGCTTCACGTCTCCCGGTCTGCTCGGACCGTAAACGGGAACGATATCCTCCCGGCCGAGCAGCCTTGCGATTTCAGAGGCAAGGTGGTTGACCGTGATGCTGTCGTTGCAGGCTACATTGATCACATACCCGGGAGCATCGGGAGCGTCGGCAGCGAGAAGGTTTGCGTGAACCACGTTGTCGACGTACGTGAAATCCCTCGACTGCTCGCCGTCACCGTCTATCACGGGCGGCTCACCTGCAAGGATGGCCCGAACGAACAGCGGAATTACGGCTGAGTACGGGCTGTCGGGATCCTGGTACGGGCCGAACACGTTGAAGTACCGCACGGCTACCGTCTCGAGACCGTAGATGTGATGGAACACCTGGAAGTACTTTTCCCCTGCCAGCTTGCTGACGGCATAGGGTGATAGTGGCCGGACATGAAGATCTTCCCTCTTGACCTCCTCCGGAGCATTCCCGTAGATCGACGAGGAAGAGGCGAACACGGCTCTCCTGCATCCGGAATCGAGTGCAGCGTGAAGGATGTTCAGTGTTCCCTGCACGTTCACTTCATTCGATGTAATCGGGTCGGCTATCGACCGGGGCACGCTGGGAAGCGCTCCCTGGTGAAACACGACCTCGATACCCTCCATTGCCTTCCGGACGATGTGGTAACTGCGCAGGTCGCCCTCTACAACTTCTATGTCGTCCCTGATGTCCCTGAGGTTGTGCCAGTGACCTGTGCTGAAGTTATCGAGAATGCGAACCCGCATGCCCTTATCGAGAACCGCACGTGCGATGTTACACCCAATGAAGCCTGCACCGCCAGTTACCAGATACATGTAATGTCCTCTGCTTTGATTCGGGAAATTCAATATCCTGTTCTCGTTCTTCTCAGTACACCTGCAACCAGTGTGTATCTCCAGAGAGAAATACTACTACATTCCGATATTCCAGGTTAGTCAATCCCTGATATTCCTGAGAGAATCAAGACCTGCACGATCACAATCATGACTTGACACTATCAGCCATTGGCGTATACTAGAACCATGGTATTCATAGAGACAGTTGTGTTCACAAGGCAGATCACCAAGCTGTTATCTGATGGCGATTATCGTGAATTGCAGCTTGGGCTGCTCACGAATCCGAAGGCGGGTGCTATCATTCGGAAAAGTGGTGGTCTCCGAAAGATACGCTGGTGTTCAGCATCTAAGGGCAAACGTGGTGGCATAAGGGTGATTTACTACTGGTATGTTGATGAATACCAAATCTATATGCTTCTTGCCTATGGCAAGGGCGAAAAGGATAATCTATCCGCAGAGGAACTCAAGATCCTTCGCGGATTAGTCCAAAAGGAGCTGTCATGAAAAAGGAATTGTTTGAAGAGCTTGTCGAAAGTATTCAGGAGGCTGGCAAAATTCGAAAGGGTTTACTAAAGCCTTCCCGTGTATTCGACTTCAGTCCAGTTGACGTAAAACGAATAAGGGTAAATCTCCATCTTTCCCAGAGTCAGTTTGCGCTGATGATTGGTGTAAGCAAGTGTACTCTTCAGAACTGGGAACAGGGCAGGCGGGAACCGGAAGGTCCAGCAAAAGCTCTACTAAAGGTTGTGGAAAAGAACCCTAAAGCAGTTCTTGAAGCACTGCAGACCTGAAAGATCTATCATATCATTTTCGTGATCATGGATCAGGATGCCCTGATTCTGGGTATTCAAGACCGGAACGATGTTTACCAAAAATAATAGACAGGCTTATCACGAAATCGACGGATTGATTCATACGGCTTTTCTGTTAGGATTACTCATTCGATTTTCGCTTACATAAAACAGGATTGATTACGCATGCTTTTCAATTCCTTAGCCTTCGGAATTTTTCTTCCTCTGGTGTTCATCATCTACTGGGTTCTCAAGAAGGCCCCGCTGAGAGTACAGAACCTTTTCGTTCTGTGTGCCAGTTACTTCTTCTACGGATGGTGGGACTGGCATTTCCTATCCCTCATCATTTTCAGCTCAATCGTTGACTACGCCGTAGGGCTTACCCTTTCGAAAACCAGCAAACCTTCTTACAGGAAGGCTCTCCTTTCAGCAAGCCTGATCGCAAACCTCGGTCTTCTCGCCATCTTCAAGTACTACGATTTCTTCATCACCTCTTTCTGCGATATGCTGAATCAGGTCGGTCTGTCAGCAAGTCCGCATACCCTCAGCGTTATTCTGCCGATAGGCATCAGTTTCTACACTTTCCAGACCCTGAGCTACACAATCGATATCTACAGGAGGAAAACGGAACCGACGGAAGACATCATCGCATTCTTTGCTTTCGTCAGCTTCTTCCCTCAACTTGTCGCAGGTCCTATTGAAAGAGCACGCAACCTTCTTCCGCAATTCCTCAGCAAACGGGAGTTCAACGATGCAAAGGCCCGCGACGGAATGCGGCAGATGCTGAACGGCTTTTTCAAGAAGATGGTCATTGCCGACAACCTGGCTCCCGTCGTGGAAAACATCTTCAGCAATTACGCTCAGTACGACGGTTTCACTCTCCTGACAGGAGTATTCTTCTTTTCCATGCAGGTCTACTGCGATTTCTCAGGGTATTCGGATATCGCAATCGGATGTGCCCGTCTGTTCGGCTTTGATCTCATGAGGAATTTCGCCTTCCCATACTTCTCACGAGACATAGCGGAGTTCTGGAGGAGATGGCACATCTCGTTATCCACATGGTTCCGTGATTACCTGTACGTCCCTCTCTGCGGTGAGAAACCATCCAGGCTGAAGAGAGCAACAAACATCATCATCACGTTCACCATCTGCGGCCTCTGGCACGGAGCGAACTGGACGTTCATCTTCTGGGGTTTTCTCCACGGTCTCTACTTCCTGCCGATGACACTCGCACGCAGGCATAAACGATACATCGGTACGGCTGCAGAGGGTCGGCTCCTTCCATCACTCAGGGAAATAGGCGCAATCCTGATCACGTTCTCACTGGTCCTGCTCGCATGGATTTTCTTCAGGAGCGAGAGCCTTGCACACGCGATTGGTTACATCAGAACCATGACCGTAAGCCCGTCAACGGGAGTGATCGATTACGCTTACATTCCGGTACTGCTTCTAACGTGCATCGCTCTTCTCGTACTCGAATGGTTCGCCAGGAAGAAGCAGTTCCTTCTTCAGATCGACGGGTTCCCGGTAGCGCTCCGGTGGTCCGTGTACTTCCTGGTCGTGGCGGTAATAATCGTTTTCGGTGCGTCTGAAGGCAACGAATTCATCTACTTCCAGTTCTAGCAAGGAATATTTCTATCGCATCTGGGGATTTTCGATCAGACTCAGTTCATCGAGGTCTTCTGCAAGCCTGAGGGTCAGAAGCCTCGCTCCCTCTTCGTTCAGGTGATTCGAATCACTGAAGTACTCCGTCGCACCGCTGAACAACCGGGAGTAGTCCAGGAGATGGACATTTCCGTACTCCTCTAGAACACCTGCAGAAGCAAGAATGATATCCTGTCTCGTTACCGTGCTCTCTGCGATGCTCAGATACTCCTCGGTGATTGGATAGGAAACAACGACGACTTCGACGCCGGTCTTCGAGCACAGATCAACAATGTCTCCGAAGCAGAGCAACAACCGTTCATCGAGGGGATCGTTTCCCTCCAGCTGGCGTCGAACCATTGACCGGGCAACCGAGTTGCGTTCCTCGCCTGGGAGAGACCCGAAATGTTGCTGAAGAGGCCTGAAACCGAGGTTAAGATCTTGCATTGTCCTGTTGCCGATGAGGAATTCGAAGTTGACTCCCGTCGGCATCAGGTAGCCGGAATAGGGAAAGAACCAGGAGTCCACAAGCACATCGAGGCTCTTCAGGAGTCCAAGCCTTCGGGAAAGGTCCAGAAAGTCGATGTACCTCCGCCAGTACAGAGGGTCGTTAATCCTTTCGGTCCGGAAGGATGAAAAGGAATGCAGATCAAGTGGAATAACGATTACCTCAACACCCAGCTCGTTACGATCGAGAATCGTGGATACTTTGTAATAGGTCTGGAGGTAGCTCTCTCCGTTGGTCGAGAAGTTGAAGGACATGGGGATGAGATCCGGGTCAACGGCAACCATTGACCGGGAATCGCCCAGAACCAGAACATCGAGGATGTCAAGGTCCGAGAACTGTTCATCGGCCCGCCTGAGAAGTGAATCCTTCATTACAATCTTGTCGAAGTAGAGTCCCAGGAGTGGGTTTATCACAAAAAGATAGACCATGATGAAAACACACAGCCTGATCAGGAACACCTTCATCTGAGAGAAGTTCTTTCTATTCAACGAGCCTCCTGGCCGTCTCCACCGCCTTGTACGCATCAGAAGCAAAACCATCGGCACCGATGGTCTCGGCATAATCGGAAGTAACCACTGCCCCGCCGACCATGATCCGCACGGCCAGACCGCGCTTCCCGACGAGTTCGATAACCTCTTCCATCCGGGGGGCGGTAGTGCTCATCAGCGCAGAGAGGGCGATGATGTCGGCATTCTGCCCGGCAGCCTCTTCAACGATCTTCTCCGAGGATACATCCTTGCCCAGGTCGATAACCCTGAAGCCAGAGTTTCGAAGAAAAAGTGCGACCAGGTTCTTCCCTATGTCGTGAATGTCACCTCGGACAGAGGCTATCACAACCGTGCCGGCACTCGTCACTTCGTCCTTCCCGAGCAGGGGAACGAGAATGCTCATCAAGGCTTCCGCAGCATCGGCTGCAGCGATAAGATGGGGCAGGAAGAGCTTCCTGCTGCTGTAGAGCCGGCCTACTTCAGCCATGCCCGCTGCAAGTCCCTTCTCGATTATTTCAGATGGTGGAACCATCTCCGCCAGCAGCAGTGACGCCGCTGTCTCCACTCCGTGTCCATCTCCCCTGATCAGGCTCCTTCTCAGCTCGACCATCGGATCATCCGAGGGTCCCACCTGATCCTGAATCGGCAAATCAAGAAAGTCGGCTGGATCGATTCTTCCCGCGAGGATCTGCGATCCCCGGCAGATTTCCAGGGTGGAGGGTTCTAGTACGTCTACGATTGCCAGGTCGAGGCCTCCAGCGGCCAGCACGGAGAGCATGGAGTTGTTCACGCCGCGCCGCCTTGGCAGCCCATGTGATACGTTGGATACACCGGCAATCGTCAGCAGTCCCCTGCCTCTGAAAAGTCCGAGGGTCGCAATCGTCTCGTCCGGTCTGCCGCCTGCGGCGACAGTCTTCACGATGGGATCAGCGATCACTCTCTCGGGTGGGAAGCCGTGTTCCCGGAGTATCGCCAGCCCCTTCTCGAGCTTTGAAAGCCTCTCAGAAGCCGTCTCGCCCAGACCCTCTTCGTCGATGGGGAGGAGCACCGCGTATCCGCCATGCCGAAGCAGGATTCCGATCTTCGAGGCAATATCACTCTCCACGGAAGTGAGCGAGTTGAGAAGCCCGATACCTCCGATCTCCTGGAACGCCTCTTCCAGCAGATCAGGAGTAGAGAGGTCAACAGACAAGGGAGGTCCGGTTGAAAGTCTTGAAAAGACCTCCGCTACCAGTCCTTCGGGAACGACACGTTCGAGACCGAGGTTCACATCGATTACATCGGCATGTTCCTGTTCCCGCGCAGCCGAAACCACCTTCTGGAAGTCCCCGCCGCGGATGGCTGTTTTAAGCACCGGGCGACCGGTCGGGTTGAGGCTCTCTCCCACCGCCAGCATCCTGGCTCCCAGAGGAACCATCCTGTCGATGGACGTAAGTGCCCGAATAGGTTTTACTTCTATTTCTGCGGGTTTCCGAAAGCCTACGGCTCCTATCATCTCGCGTATGTGATCGGGTCCGGTTCCACAGCAGCCTCCGATGATGCTCGCGCCTGCCCAGGCGATGTCTTCAGACCACCTCGCGAACTCCGAGGGACCCATCGTGTGCTTTCCATCGACCGGCAGACCGGCATTCGGCTCCACGGATACAGGCTTGAAAGTGAGTCCGGCTATTTGCCTGACCACCGGCAGCAGGGATTCCGGGCCGACTGAGCAGTTCGCACCGGTAGCATCGACGGCCAGCTGTTCCGCAAGCACAGCAAGCGCTGTGGGTGATGTCCCCGCAAGCGAGAGCCCTTCCTCGCCGAACGACATCTGGGCGGATATGAAGGCGTCCGGGCAGGTGTCCCTGATCGCAAGTACCGCGGCCTTCAGTTCTCTCGGGTCGGAAAAAGTTTCGCAGAAGAAAACGTCAATTCCCTCTGACGCCAGGCCTTCAGCCTGGTCCCTGTACAATCTGTATGCATCGATCCATCGAAGGTCACCATGCGGGTGGATGGTATGCCCGGTCGGGCCCACACTTCCAGCGACTATCGCACGGTCACCTATTTCCTGAAGGGCGAACCGAGCAAGCGTAGCATTGACTCTCTTTACAGATTCCCTGTCGCTTGTGTCGGCAAGAACCCCGCCGAACGTGCATGTAAGGCATATGTCGGCTCCCGCATCGGCGTACTCACGGTGCAGCCTGCGAACGGCATCATGGTTCTCGACTGCCCAGAGCTCCGTCGATACGCCGGCAGGCATGCCCGAAGCGTACAGCAGCGTACCGGTAGCCCCGTCGAGGAAAACGATCCTCTCGGACAGGAGCTTTTTCAGTTCAGATGCTGCAGCCATCCCACTACTCCGGTCGTGCTCTTCAAGGGAACGAGGGTACGGGAACCCTCCATTACCTTCACACCAGTATTATTTCCGCCGAGGAGTCGAACGATAGTAACCTGGTTCTCGAGAGAGAAGTCCCCGAACCCGGGAGAGAATCTGACAGTGCCCCTGCAGCCGGACATCCTGATACCAGCCTGTCTGTGCATTTCCTTCATGACATTCTCGACCAGGATCGAAGCAGCCGCATCAACGAGGAACGCCTTAAGGTGATCTCCCGACTCCTCCAGCCTGCTCGCCCTAGCCTCGCATGAGGGGCCGATGGTTGCAAGCATCAGGCTTACAGTCCCGGATCCTGCAACTGCCACTGCAAGCGAATCCGAATGGAAAGTTACTTTCTGCGTACGGACCTCGCCACCGGATACATCCGCATCCAGCAGCAACTCGAAACCCACAGGCTCCGCCAGCTCCGTAACCAGGTCAATCGCGAACTCGACTGTTCCACGAACATCGCCAAGGTCCTTCGACCGGCATCCTGATCTGACCGACACCTGGCTCTCAGAAGGTCTGACAGTTTCCATCTCAGGATGGAACGTGAAAACCTCAGGCATCGGAACCCGCCAGCCCGGTACGCCGGACAATCTCTGTAATCTGGCTTATCCGGTTCATCGTGTAGAGGTGAATACCAGACACCCCGCTCTCGATCAGGCCCGATACCTGTTCGACAGCGTAATCGATGCCGGCCTTTTCCATATCACCAGGATTCTTGCCGTACTTGTCGAGCAGCCTCAGTATCCGTGCTGGAATTGACACCCCGCACAGGTATATGATTTTCTTGATCTGCTTGGAGTTGAGCACTGGCATTATCCCGGGAATCACGGGTACATCGATGCCAAGGGCAGCTATCCTCTCCATGAAGTCGAAAAAGATCCTGTTGTCGAAGAAGAGCTGTGTTATCAGCACCTCCGCGCCTGCGTCAATTTTCCAGCGGAGATGTTCATGACTGATCGAGACGTTGGGGCACTCGATATGCCCTTCAGGATAGGCGGCAGCCACGATGCCAAAATCCCCGCGGCGCTTGATCTCCTCGATAAGGCTGTAAGCGAACCTGTAATCCCCTGCAGCCGGGTCGAATCCAGGGTCGTCCTCGAGTGGGTCTCCCCGTAAAGCAAGAACATTTTCGATACCGCTTGCAGAGAGCTCGTCCAGTTTCTCAGCAATCTCTTGCCTGCTGTGGCCCAGACAGGTCAGATGAGCCAGGGGCTCGATGGAGTAGTCCTTCAGGATCCGGGAAGCTATCTCGACGGATCTCTCCCTTTCACCCGAAGCAGCGCCATACGTCACGCTGATGAAGGAAGGCGCAAGCTCCTGCAGTCCGTCGAGTGTGGTGAAGACCGACTCGAGTGTGTAGGACCTGCTCGGGGGAAACACCTCGAGCGAGAGAACCGGAGGTCCCTCTCCCCTGTACATCTCTCGAATCTTCATCAAGACACCTCAGTCAAAAGTAACCACAAGG
>CBDUZS010000083.1:0-9084 GCA_965371785.1 uncultured bacterium | reverse complement strand
ATTCTCCTGGAGATCAGGGAGTGGCTGGTTGATTGTCCGATGCCCGGCTTACATGGTCATCTCATCGTGATGGGAGTTGTGGGCAGGTAGGATTCACCGGGTTATACTCGATACGGTAGACGGGGATTTGACACTCTCCCGACTGGAGACGTCGATTCCCCTTGATTCGATTTGGGGGACGTTCTTTGAGGGTTGCCCTTGTGGTTCCCCCCTGGGGACCTGATGACATCCGCGCGAAAGATACCAGGGGGATCTCCGGCTGCTGGCCCACTCCCGGGCTTCAGTACATCGCCGCCATTCTCCGCTCTGCCGGGCATGAGATACTTTTTCTTGAGGGTTTCTTCTACACGAATGAGGAAATGACTCAAAAAGTCCTCGAATTCAGAGCCGATGCCCTTGGTGTCTACGTGATCAGCCTCCTCTGGGACAAGGCGGAATCCTTCATACGGGCGGTTAAAGCGGAAAGCCCCGGAATCGTCACCTTCATAGGCGGTCATGGTGCAACCGCCATGCCCGGCAGGCTCATGAAGGAATGTCCTTCTCTGGACGTGATCGTTATCGGCGAGGGCGAGATAACCTCCCGTGAATTGATCAGCGCGATCGAAGAGGACAGGACACTCGGCTCGGTCAGAGGTCTGATGTACCGTGACGGTGAGCGGATCCTGTCCACCCCTCCCAGACCGATGCTTGAAGATCTGGACGAACTGCCGTTCCCCGCGGTTGATCTCTGCGAGATGGATCGCTACTACCCCAGCTTCGAGCAGGTTTCCACAGTCCCTGCAGTCCAGATGCTTGCAAGCAGGGGATGCAACGGAACATGTCTGTACTGCTACAAGATGTACGACCGGGAGATCCGCCTGAGAGACCCGGTTCGGATCGTCGATGAAATGGAGTACTACGTCCGGTCCCTCGGTGCCAGGGAGATCAAGTTCTGGGACGAGCACTTCACTCACAGCCACGAGCACGTGCTCGGACTCTGTCGAGAAATAATCTCCAGGGGTCTAAACGTACGATGGTGGGTTTCCTGCAGAGCAGATTCCGTTGACAGGAATATCCTTTCCGCGATGAAGGCAGCCGGGTGCTGGTGTATCAACTACGGAGTCGAGAGCGGAATCCAGAAGAACCTCGACACCCTGATGAAGAACGAGACCATCGAGCAGATTCGCCGTGCTGTCAGGTTGACACACAGTGTCGGCATCAAGACTCACACGACCTACATATTCGGCATACCGGGAGAAACTTTTGAAGAGGGGCTTCAGACGATCGAGTTAGCAAAGGAGCTGGGCTCGTTCACGGTGGAGTTCTTCCCTATTACACCGTTTCCCGGCACACCTCTGTACAAGGGAATTCAGCAGGGACGCTTCGGTCGCATGTCTGAAAACCTCTCGGACCAGGGCATGCTGCTCGATCGGCCCTGTTTCGTTCCGTTCACGATGACCGCTGAGGAGATAATGGAGCTCAGGAGACTGGCTTACATAAGGTATTTCCTCAGACCCGGTTTTCTCCTTTACAGGCTCAGGAACATCATGTCGCCCTTCCAGCTCAGAGCCGTTTTCCGCGGAGGGTTGAGCCTTATGCAAATGGTGGGGGAGCAGTTCGCTTCGATATGCAGGAAATTCAGAAAACGACGTTAGCGGTAATAGTACCGGTACACAACAGCAGTGAGCATCTCCGGGAGGTTCTCGAACCGCTGAAGAGCGGGCTTCGACAGGGTGACGAGCTGATCGTCGTCGATGACCGTTCGAGTGACGGTTCACCGGATGTCGCCCGCTCTCTCGGTGTGAGAGTGATCGAGAGCTCGGGCAGACCGGGTGCAGCCGGAACAAGGAATACGGGTGCTTTCGCAGCCGAATCCGACTGGCTCCTGTTCGTGGACAGTGATGCAGTCGTTCCATCCGGCTGGAGGAGCATGCTCGCAGACAGGATTGAAGAGAAAGCAGACGCCGTACAGGCGGTGTACAGCCGCGAATCGGCCGGGAAGAGCCCGGCAACTTTCTACAAGAATTTCTACTACTTCTATACGTTCACCAGACGGATAAGAAAGAAGTACATCAACGGCTGTGGTACGTTCTTCTTTGCCGTGAGCAGGGATATGTTCCTGAAACTAGGTGGCTTCGACGAAAAAATATCCGGTGCAACCGTAGAGGATGCCGATTTCGCTGCCAGGCTGACCGGAGCAGGAGGAAGGATACTCCTCGCACCCGGTATCGAAGTGTTTCATCTGAGGGAGTACACCCTGCAAAAGCTCATGGGCTACGACTGGAAGATGATGGTAGCAAAATCTCTGTACCTGATGAGGAGGGGAAGGGAGCATGGAACTCCTTCGGTATCGATGGCGAGCCCGGGTGAGATGATGCCCGTTCTTACCGGTGCCGCAGGAGTCTGGGGAATTCCCTTCGGGATCTCCATCCTGCTTCTCGGTTCCAGCCCGGGAGCCTGGATTGCTCTGGCTGGGCTGCTGTTCGTTACCTTTGGTCACCTGGGATTCTGGATCGCATCGGTGAGAAAGGGCGGGATGAGAGGATTTCTCGCAGGATTGATAACCTATCCCGATCTCCTGCTGGTTGCGCCGGCGTTTGCGTTTGCTGCAATCCTTGCCGTTTCGGGACGGAAGTACTGAGTTGTCCGGTATCGGATCGCTTGCGGTGGGGTTTTTGCTGGTCGTGCTGTTCGTTGTTTACCGGTTCGGGGGCTTTTCGGCAGAAGGACCGGTTGACAAAGTCGTTCAACTCGTTCTTCTGGTTCCTGCCGTGTTCCTCCTCTCATGGTTCGGTTCGGGAAGATTCAAGGGGGACCTTGCATCGCGAATACTCACGAGGCTCGACAAAATCCCCCTGAAGCGCTTTCTTGCAGTTCTGATTCTCTTCCTGCTCCTGTTCACCATCTGGATGGCCTACGGCCCCCTCGAGGGAATTCCCAAGGGCGGAGACGAGGCAGCCTATTTCTTCCAGTCCAGGATATACGCGGGTGGAGAGCTGGCTGCTCCCGCTCCCGACGTGTCCGATCCGAGGGCATTCTTTCCCTATCGTCACTTCCTTTTCAGGGAAGGCCGCTGGTTCATCATGTACACGCCGTTTCACTCCGTGGTCATGGCTCCCTTCAGCGCTGCCGGTATTGCTCCTCTCCTCGGTCCGCTGGAGGGTCTTGTCTCGCTTATCGGAATGTTCCTGCTGGTCAGACTCTGGGCAGGTGAGCGGATGGCCAGGATCAGTACGTTTATGCTGTTGCTCTCACCGTTCTTTCTCTTCATGACCAGCTCCTTCATGGCCCACAATACGAACCTCATGCTGATCACGTGGTCGCTTTACCTGATCTCGAAAAGATCCATGGGTGGTGTTTTGACGTTTGGTCTGGCGGGCGGCTTCCTCCTGGGTCTGGCAGTCTGTACGAAACCTTATCCTGTTATCGTCTGGAGTGTTTTCCTGTTCGGGGCAATCCTGGCAGGCTGCAGGGGCAATTGGCGGAGAATCCTGTTTCCCGTTGCGGCTGGAGCTCTTGTTCCCGTGGGTTTGCTTCTGGCGGCAAACCTCTACTACACCGGTAGTCCACTGAGAACGGCATACGATCTCGCAAGGGGAGGGAGTCTGCTGGGGTTCGGCCCCGACAAGGCGTGGTATCCGGTGTACGGAGACCATGCCCATACCCCCCTGCGGGGACTCATGAACCTGGCTCAGCAGATCGGTACAGGCAGCACGATTCTCTTCGGCTGGCCGTTGATCTCACTGTTCCCCGCACTGCTGGCTCTGAGGGCGGTCAGGGCAGACAGGAGAGTGCTGTGGCTCTTCCTGCCAATCGTACTCTTCGTTCCGCTGATGATCATCCACTACAGTCCTTCCATCGATTACGGTCCCAGACACTACTACACCTTTCTCCCGCTCATCATGCTGCTGTCTGCCATAGGTATCAGGGAAGGCGTGAGACTGTTCAGATCGAGGTGGGGCGCCCGAGGCGGGTCCGTTGCAGCAATGGTCACCGCAGGTCTCTTCATGATCACCCTTCTCGTATACCTTCCCGGAGGCATCTCTCTGAGGTCCGGGCCCTGGCAGGCAATTGACAGGGAACCTGCCAGACTGGCGGACTCCCTTGTCACCCCCCCTGCCGTAGTCTTCATGCAGGCCGGTGAACACGGGTATCCCAACGTTATGAGCGGGGTCAATTTCGACTCACCATGGCTCGATGGTGACGTGATCTTCTGCGCTCATCAGACGGTTCCTGAGGACAGGGAGTTCATGCTTGCATACACCGGCAGGAATGCCTATTTATTCTGGTTCGACGGGGCATCCTCTCACATCGATGTGTGGTCGGAGGAACTGGCTGGGGAGATCCTTCCGACGAGAAACATGGAATACCACCCCTTTGCTGCGAGGGGTGGAGGAGCCAGATGAAGGATTTCAAACTCGGAGAGTCCAGTGTCATATGCTACATGCCGGCCTACAATGCAGACACCCTCATCGAAAACGTCATCAGGTCGGTCCCCGATGAAGCGTGGAAAGTGCTCCATACATTGCTCGTCATGGATGACGGCTCCACCGATTCTACTTCCCGGCTCGTCGAGCATCTTTCAAAGGAATTTACCAGGATTTCCATTATCCGGCACTCGCGCAACATGGGCTATGGTGCGGCACAGAAGACCGCGTTCGACTGGATGCTCGAGAACGGGGGAGACGTTGCCGTAATGCTTCACTCCGATGGTCAGTACCCTCCGGGGAAGCTGATCGAAATGCTGAAACCATTTGAAGACGGAGCGGACGTAGTCGGCGGCAGCCGTACACTCTACGGAGATATGCGTGAGGGAGGGATGTCGTTATCCCGGTATTACGGTACCATAGGGCTCAACCTCCTCGAGAATCTGGTCTTCAGGCAGAAGCTGAGCTCTTACCACAGCGGCTACAAGGCGTACAGCCGCGACGCTCTCGAACGGATACCCTACCACCGCTACTCCAGTACATTCAACTTCGATTCGGAGATGCTCGTCGGAGCCATCCGGGCGGGGCTCAGAATAGATGAGGTTCCCATACCGACCATTCATGGAGAAGGTTACTCGAGCCTCAAACCGATACCTTACGGGTTCTCGGTTATTCGAACCATTCTCCGATACATCTTCGGCAGGATCTGATTTGCGTCAGTAGCGCTTCCCCGTGAGGTACTGAAAAGAACCCATGATGATTCCCCAGGCGAGGATTGCCATGTCTGCCAGGCAGAGAATCATGAACTTTGGAAGAACTCCTGCGCCGAGATGAAATTCGACGACTCTGAAAAATTCCAGATGGCAGAGAAGTGCTAACACTGCGAAAAGTGTGGAAAAGACGAGCGGGATCAGCGGGCTGCATCCATGAACGACAACGCAGGCAAGCGAACCGGTCAGGCTCAACGCTGAAAGGAGTACGAGAAGTATGCTGAGGACGACCCACCTGTTGTGATGGGTTCCAGTCTCCCGGAGGTTGACGTACCGTTTCAGGAGTCTCTTCCTTATCGAGCGCCATCCGCTCTTGGCCTGGGCTTTTGCCATTCTGAGCCTTCTCTTCGCGAACTGAGACAGCGAATAGCATGCAAGGTGTGTTACCTGGATATCCCTGGCAAGCAGGATACTTCCTCCTGAATCAACTATTTCGTAACCGAGTTCTTCATCCTCGACTGTAGGTTCGGGTATTCTCGTATTGAAACCCCCTGCAGAGATGAAAGATTCCTTTCTCACCGCTGCGCACCATGTGGCAAACGTTGCCACCGAATCCTCTTTGATCCTTGCAAGAGCATGGTAGTAATACAGATTCTGGTATTTCGACACGCTGCCAGACGCCGGACAGAGTGGTGTGTAGAGTGTCTGGACTGCAATTGTTCCGGCATCTGACTGGAATAACCCGATCAGTTTCTCGATGAGATCTTCCGGAACGATCACATCTGAATCCAGAAACAGGATGATCTGACCGGTAGCCGCTTCCACTCCCAGGTTTCTTGCATGGGCCGGACCTTTGTTCGTATGACCCGAAATAACTTCCAGACCTGCTTTTCTAGCGATTAAAGCCGTATCGTCAGCAGATCCGTCATCGACCAGAATGATTTGAGTAGCGGGAACGGTCTGGCAGGCAAGCGAATCAAGACACAGCTTCAGCGTCGATTCAGCATTGTACGCTGGTATCACGACGGATATGTCTGGTCCTGCAACGAGAATAATAACCTCCCTGATGGGAACGAACCCCTGTACCATGCATTCCCGGGTCAATCGTGGAAAATAACGAGGTGTGTCGCACCGGGGAAGGAGTAAGTTCAGTTGAACCCCGGAGGAGTATTTTCCTCGGTATCGGATCATGTATATTCCACTGCCGTACTCATTATCCGATACTTTGCCGGGAACGGGCGCTGAAAGGCGGGATTCCATTTGAAAATCGTTCTCCTGACAATGCCCACAATATGGGAGCAGGATCAGCACGATTTCATGAACAGGCGTCACCCCCTATTCCGCTGGCTGAGAATAACTCCGCTTGTCAACGTCGTCCCCTCACCCTCCCTTCTCTACCTTGCTCCCTGGCTTCTGGAGGACGGGCACGATGTAACGTATCTCGAGGGTCTCTTTCTCTCCCTTGAAAAAGCGATTACAAAACTTCGGGAAATTGATCCTGATCTCATCGGGGTGACCCTCACGAGTGTCGACTGGGAGAACTCACGCTGGATGCTGAACGAGCTGAAGAATACGTTTCCAGATGCTGTTCTGGTTGCAGGCGGGATACACCCGACCCTGTGGCTCGAGCGATGCCTGGAGGAGTGTGAGGGGCTTGACATCGTCGTCAGAGGCGAGGGTGAACAGACAATGCGGGAACTGGTTTCCCGTCTCGAGCATAGTGAACCGCTCGATTCCGTCGAAGGACTTGTCTACAGGAGTGGTGATGGTATTGAGAAAACCCCGGAACGACCGGTTACCGAAGACATAGATTCCCTGCCGTTCCCTTCGCACGATCTGGTGGACATTTCCGCCTACCTTCCCTCTCCTACTTTCTACAAGAGGCTTCCACACGCGAACATTATCGGTGCAAGGGGGTGCCCGTACCAGTGTATTTTCTGCCATACCGACAGGCATGTCCGCATGCGATCAGCCGTTAACATCGTAGATGAAATAGAGATCCTGTACCGCGAGCACGGGGTCAGGGACATCGCCTTCTGGGACGACACGTTCACTCTTTCAGAAGATCGAGCCATGGAGTTCTGTGAGGAGCTGTTGCGTCGCCGGATCCGCGTCGACTGGGCCGTCAACGCGAGAGTCGACCGAATAACGGAGAGACTCCTCCGAAAGATGAAAGAAGCCCGGTGCTGGAGGGTTCTCTACGGCATCGAATCAGGTGTCCAGAAGAACCTCGACAGGATCAAGAAAGGCACAACTCTCTCTCAGATCCGCAATGCAGTGAAGATGACTGCAGATGCGGGGATCGAAGCTTACGGCACTTTCATGTTCGGTATACCGGGCGAGACTTACGAAGAGGGTTTGAAGACGATCGATTTCGCATGCTCCCTTCCTCTGGATTACGCAGTTTTCGTAAACCTTACTCCGCTTCCCGGCAGTGAGGTCTACCAGGATCTCATCGAAGGCAGGATTACTCCCGCAAAATTCACGAAGGACCGTTTCAACTTCAAGAACGTATCCTTCGTGCCCGAGGGAATGACTGAGGCTCAGATCAGATACCTCATCCAGCAGGGGCACCGTCGGTTTTACATCCGTCCGGGACTGGTCTGGAAGAAGATCCGCAGGATGAGGAGCTATCTGGACTTGAAGAAGAACGTAAACGGATTCCTGCTTCTTGCTACCGCAAGGTACATGAAGGAGCCGATGGAACCGCAGCTCCACTGATGAGACTCGTCCTGATCAGACCCCCCGTTGTTCATCTGAAAGCAGATTTCTACGGCAGCATTCCAGGTATCCCCGCGGGAATAGCATATCTTGCGGCTTCAGTCCGCAACGAAGGTATCGAAGTAGACTTGCTCGACGCGTACGGACTCGACCCGCACAGGTTCTACACTTTCCGCGAAAGGTACCGCGCAAGAGGGCTCTCACCCGATGAGATTGCTGAACGAATCGACGGACCCGATGTCATCGTCGGTATCTCGGTCCACTGCGCCAATGAGCACTCCATGTGTAACCGGATCACTGCTGCAATCAAGAAAAGATCTCAGAGAACGACTGTAATCGTTGGTGGATACCATGCAACCTTCCTTCCCGAGTCGTTCATCGAGGGAGGCGCAGACTACGTTGTATCGGGGGAGGGAGAGAAACGCCTTCCAGCCCTCATCAGAGCATTGGAGAACGGATCGGGAACGGACGGGATCGATGGACTCGCATCACGGGAGAGCATTATTCCCCGCAGGGAAATCTATACTGTGGATATGGATGCACAGCCGTTTGCAGCCGTGGATCTTCTTCCGCTTGAGAACTACTGGAATCTCGGTTACAGCCACGGTCCCTTTGCCGGAAAGTACATGAACATAATAACCTCCAGGGGCTGTCCGTACCACTGCTCCTTCTGTCAGGCTCCCGCGATGTGCGGCGGCAGATGGCTGTGCAGATCCGCTGACAAGGTTCTCGAAGAAATACGCTTCCATATGGATACCTATGGGATCCGTGATTTTCACATCCAGGACGAGAACTTCGCTATCGACAGGTCCCGCGTGGAGAATATCTGCAACGGGCTGATCGACGGCGGTTACGGAATCACTTTCTGTTTCCCCTCGGGTCTGAAGATGGAGACCCTCGACGAGGACCTTCTCGAATTGATGATCAAAGCCGGCTGCCGCTACTTCTCCCTCTCACCGGAGACAGGTTCGAAGCGCGTGCTCGAACTGATGAACAAGACCGCAGACATCGACAAGGTTCCCGATCTTATCCGCAGGGCATCCTCTCTGGGCACCAGAACCTGCACGTTCTTTGTAATTGGATATCCGGGAGAGACATGTGAGGACAGGAAGGAAACGCGGTCGTACATCAGACGCCTTGCCAGAGCTGGCGTGGATGAGATCGTGATGCCCGTGCTGACACCCTTCCCCGCGACAGCCTCCATGGATGATGAGTGCCTGCAGGGATTTTCAGAGTACGACGAGCTA
>CBDUZS010000082.1:0-9351 GCA_965371785.1 uncultured bacterium | reverse complement strand
TCCCATGTCACGTTGACGATGTCCAGGCCGTAGTCGGAAGCCATGTCCCAGACAGAACTATCCCATACCATTTCGGCCACCCTGTTGACAACGGTCTCGTAGTCGGTTGTTCGCCCGCTCTTTCTTCCGGGGAAGAGCACCATTGCAAGGACTGCCAGAAGCTTGAATACTGTCATTTTCGTTACCTCCCGTTAGTTCCTGATGTTGATACAGGTTCCGAGGGGAAGTTATTCCGCAAATGAAAGGGGCCGGCTGTAAACCGGCCCCTGCATTCGATGTCAGGCTTGTCTAGAAGAATACGTTGAAGAGCCTGAGACCCAGGATGCTCTGGTATTCGAAAGCATCTACATCGAAACCGTTGGTGTAGACTGTATCCGCGATCTGGAATTCGGCGTAGTAGCCATCCTCCAGCATCACGAAAACGTTATTCCAGTCATCGACCTGGATTGAGTCAACCCAGTCAGACGAACCTGGCTCCGGTGCATAGTTCAGCCCGCTGACGGGAGCAAGGAGTGTTGCATGTCCTCCGGGATAGTGTACGGGGTCATGGTTGCCGGCGTAGACGTAGAGCAGGTTGCCGGATTCCGCAACGTAAACGTCCTGCGCGAAATCGGCGGAAGAGGCGTCTCCGGTCGTGGCGGAGGTTTCTGCGAAGATGAGACCAGAGTTGCCGTCAGTCCGGAGCTGGTATGTATCGTAATTCCGCGTCGCCAGTGAGTTCACCTCATTCGAGTAGTCGGAGGAGGTGTCCATACCCTTGCGTGCAACCACCGTGTAGTGACCGGTCTGGGTGGGGACGTGTACTCCGAAGGTGTCGGGAGCATTTACGTTGAACGCAATTCCCCAGTCACCCGGGTCGGTAGTTGCATACCAGACTTCGTAGCCATCGAGATCCTCTACGTCCACTGCGTCCCAGGAGAGGAAGACGTCCTGTCCCCCGCAGGAATCCTCGATGATCACCAGGTTGTGTACCACAGGTAAGTTACCGGTGGGTGAGGTCGGATCGTCAGAACAGCTCAGTGCGATTGCCACTGCTGTTACAATGGATATGATAATCATTCTCTTCATTTCTCATCCCTTCTCTTGTGCATAGCCTTGTCAGATCATGGCGCACGATTGCCACGAGGGGAGCCGGTGTCAACTCGGGGTTGCGAATAGGTGCACATTTGTTTACCTTATAGTTCATGAAAGAGTACATGTTGCCATGGGTAAAGAGCTGTTTCACCTTCCGATACGGTGCAGCCACACCCCGGGCTCTGGCCGAATCCGTGGCTGCTGCAGGGTTCCGGGGTGCCGTCCTCGCAGACAGGGGCGGGGTGTACGGCCAGTTCGCTTTCACGGATGCGTGCGCTCTGTCCGGTGTAGAGGGTGTTCCCGGTGCCGATCTCACGTTCGACGGCAGGAAGTACATCTTTCTTGCCCTGGCAAGCGGCTGGAGCGAGTTATCGGGCCTCATAACAGGTTTCCATCTTCCCGGGCGGGTTCCACGCACGGAAGCTTTCGAACGAACCGAGAACACTGCCTGCATATCATTCTCTTCCTCCGATACGGAATACCTCGAAAACGAGCTCGGGTTCCATGGAAGAATATTCTCCGCGGTGCTTCCCCTGGGAATCAGTGGAGCCGACCCAGGAGCTGCCGAAGAGGTACTGGTCGGTAAGGGCATGAATCCGCTTGCCGTATGGCCTTCGATGTTCTGCCGTGAGAATGACCGGGCTGTACACCGGATTCTGAGGAAGGTCGACTCCCTCCTGGCCGAGCCCCTGATAAAGGATGTCTCCCCCCCTGAGGAGACATCTGACGTACCCTCTCTCGATCTCTTCCTGAGCGCGTTCAGCACGGCACCAAGGTCTCTGGAGAACAACCGGGAGCTGGCTCTCCTGACGTGTTCTCTCCCGGTTCATTCACCGCCAGAACCCCCCTGCGGGAAACACGACGACCGGCTGCTCCGGAATCTCACCGTTACAAGGCTCGAAGAGCGATACGGTAACAGCTGCGCCGCGAAACGAAGGCTGGAGACGGAACTGAATGCAATCGCCGGGGCCGGGCTCTCCGGTTACTTCCTTACGTTCAGTAACCTGATAGAGCACTGCCGCGAAACCGGCATCACGGCCGTTGCACGTGGTTCCGCTGCCGGAAGTATCGTCTCGTACCTGCTCGATATCTCCATAGTCTGCCCCTTACGGTACGATCTGTCCTTTGCGAGGTTCTTCAACAGGCTTCGCTCCGAGCCGCCCGACATCGATCTCGACATCGACAGCGATCGGCGTGATGAGCTGATGCAATGGTTCCTCGAGAAACAGGGGCGGCATGCTGCGTCTGTATCACAGATCGTAACCTACCGCTCCAGGTCCGCGTTCAGAGCTGCCGCCGCGGCATCAGGTATGGGCATGGAAGAGATAGGCACACTCGTAAAACTAATGTCGGATCTCGAGGATCCCATATGGTCGCAACCGGAGGTTGCTGCGGTATTAGAGAGCTCCAGATTACTGAGGGGGCTTCCCTCCCACATGGCTCCCCACCCGTGCGGGGTCGTATGCTCGAACGTCGAAATCGACAGGATCATTCCAGTCGAAGGCTCCACAGGCGGCCTCGAGATAACCCACTACGACAAGGATGGCACGGAGTTCCTGGGGTTGCTGAAAATGGACCTTCTGGGGCAGCGTGGGCTCACATCCCTTTCCATTGCATGTCGTGAAATCAGGGAAGTTCCTTCCTTGCTCTTCAGAAAGCAGGGCGCTCTATCGGGGAAAGCACTCGAGATGCTCAACGAGGGCCGTACACTCGGTATTGCACACATAGAATCCCCTGCCCTCAGAGGGCTGCTCAGGGAAATGGATATCCGGAACATGGAGGATATCGCTCGAGCCCTGGCCCTTGTCAGACCAGGCGCGGCTGCCGGCGGCGGCCGTGAGAAGTACCTCTCCCGTGTTCACCGTCTTGCCCGAATCGACTATCCTTTACCAGAGCTGAGAGAACTCCTCCGCGAGAACCTCGGTGTGATGCTCTTCCAGGAGGATATTTCCGAAGCCGCATCGATACTGCTCGGTATCGACGAAGCCCAGGGAGACCTCATGCGCAGGAGGTTGAAGAAAAAAGCGGTGCACCGTGAGGAGATCCTGTCGATGTGCAGACAGCGTGGAATGAGCCCCGAGAGGGCCGAGATCTGCTGGGCAGCCCTCTCGGGGTATGCCGGCTACGGGTTCTGCAAGGCTCATTCCTATACGTATGGTGTGGTTGCCTCTGCATCGGCGGAGATGAAGGTAAGCCGACCCGCCGGGGCAATGGCGGCAATGCTCGCGGCCGGCGGCGGTTTTTACCATAGCAGCGTCTACCTCGAAGAGGCAAGGAGGATGGGCATAACCCTGCTTCCGCCGGGTGTGAACACCGGTGAATGGGTTTCACATTCCCCGAGTGAAGAGTCGATCATGATCGGGTTCCGGCACCTGAAGGGGATGGGAAGCACGGAATTCGAGAGGCTGAAGGAGGGCCGACCCTACTCGTGTCCTGAACAGGTTCTCTCATCCGGATGTGGTCGAGCAATTGCAGGGAGTATGGCGCAGGCAGGCTGCTTCAGAGAGATCGGTCTGAATCCGGCCAGGGCACTCTGGTGTCTCGAAGCAGGCGTATCCGACCTCTTTCCCGAGGGGACGGGAAGCCCTGATCTCCCCGAGTACGATACCGAGTTCAGGCTCGCCTCCGAGCTTGCAATCCTCGACGTGCCCCTGGTCGCCAATCCCATCTCCCTCGTCGAGAGACCGGGAGCCACGTACCCCCTCGGTGAGATTCCCGCGAAAGGCAGGGTAAAACTCTGGGGCAGATGCGTTACCGGTCGAAGGCTGGAAAAAGGTGCAGGCTTCCTGATGCTGGAAGACGATACGGGTGTGGCAGACATCTTCCTTCCGAGCCCGTGGTTCAGAAACTCGAAACGCATACTCAGACGACCAGGTGCGACCCTTCTGGTAACGGGTACGATAGAGAGAAACGGCAGGATCCGCGCAGGGTATGTCGAGTCCGGACCATTGACGGTGGCTCCTGCGGAGTTATGAAATCACTTACCATCTTAGAAATACAATTGGATTCGTAACGGTATTCTGACACGGAGGAAAGAAATGGTGCTTGAACCCCTGGGTACGGATGACCTTAAATGGCGATGCCCGGAAGACGCTTTCGATTTCGAGACCTCAAGTGATGTTTCCCCATCGACTCGTATCGTGGGTCAGGCCCGGGCCGAGAAGGCCGTGAAACTTGGGCTCGAAATTTCATCCATAGGGTACAACATGTTCGTCACGGGAGTGTCCGGCACGGGCCGTGAGACCACCGTCAAACGTATTCTGGATCGGATAGACACCTCGACTGACGAACTGCAGGACATCTGCTTCGTTTACGGGTTCGAGGACCCAAGCCGTCCGAATGTGATCTGCTTCCCCGCAGGAGACGGAAAGAAATTCGCAGACAACCTCGAGGAATGTGTCGAGCTGCTCAAGAGCAACATCGCAGCGGTGCTCGGCAGTGAGAAGACCGCAATGGAGAAGCAGACCATCGTCACAAGACTCAACGAGGCCAAGGAAGCACTGATGACGACGATAGAGAAAGCTGCATCCAAAGCCGGTTTTGCAGTTGTCAACATGCCGATTGCCCCGAACCAGTTCCGTCCGGATGTGCTTCCCCTTGTCGACGGCGAGCCTGTAACCTTCGATCAGATAAAGACCATGGCTGCAGAAAAGAACATCACTGATGAAGATATCCAGAAGTTCAGGAAAACCCATGAAGAGCTGTTCTCCAGGCTTACCAATGTCTACCGCAAGACCAGATCCCTGGAACTCGAAGCACAGTCGGAAATCGGGAAGCTCTACCAGACTCTTCTCAAATCAACGGTTTACGGCATACTCGAGAGACTCAAGGAAACCGGTGGCGAGGAAGTCCACAAGTATGCTCACGATATGGCTGAGACGATCCTCCGAAATCTCAAGACCTTTGCCGAGGCCGACGAGGAGAAGAACCCATACTACCTGTTCAGAGCGAATCTCATAGTCGACAACAGCGAGAGGAAGACTCGCCCGATTATCATCGAGCAGTTCCCTGACGTAATAAGCCTATTCGGGAACATTGACCGGATTGTAGTGGACAACAAGCCATACGCCGACCACACGATGATAAGAGCCGGTTCGATACTCCGCGCAAACGGCGGCTACCTGATACTCAACGGACTGGACATCGTCCGGCAACCGGGTCTCTGGCAGCAGTTGATTCAGACCCTGAGAAACCAGACGGCGGTAATAAGGAACCATGATCCGATGAGGCTGTTCCCGGTAGAGTTGCAACCGGAACCGATCAAGCTGGACATGAAGGTGATTCTCATCGGCCCCGCCTGGCTGTACACGCTTCTGGCCAGCAGCGACCCGGATTTCGGCCTTCTCTTCAGGATTCGGGCGGACTTCGACAACAGAATGGAAATATGCGAGAAGAGCATCTCCGATTTCTCGAGCGTGATCGCTCTTATAGGCCAGCAGGAAGATCTCCCCCCCCTCGACAGGGGTGCCATGGCTGCGGTAACCGAGCAGGCTGTGAGGCTTGCCGGGCGACGCGATCGAATTTCGATAGAGTTCAATCTCGTTGCCGACTACTTCAGGCAGGCAGCCTACTGGGCACGCCAGGAAAAGAGCGGTGTCATCACGAAAGCCCACGTAAAGAAAGCAATCGAGGAGAAAAGGCTGAGGCTCAACCTCTCGGAGGAGTACGCGACAAAGGGAATCCTCAGCGGCCTGGTCATGATAGATACTGAAGGCTCCGAAGTAGGGCAGGTAAACGGGCTTGCAGTCTACCAGGGCGTCGATTACTCGTTCGGACTTCCTGCCAGGATAACGGCAAGGGTGTCCGCAGGAAGAGAGGGCCTGATCAACATCGAGCGCGAAGCCGAGATGTCGGGCCCGACCCACACGAAAGGCATCATGGTCATTGCAGGATTCCTGCGAGGGACCTTTGCTACGGACTACCCCCTTTCACTGAGCGCCAGCATCTGTTTCGAACAGAGCTACGGCGGAGTCGACGGTGACAGTGCGTCTTCGACGGAACTCTATGCCCTTCTGAGTGCTTTGTCCGATCTGCCCATCAGGCAGGATCTTGCCATAACCGGATCGGTCAATCAACTCGGCGAGATACAGGCTATCGGCGGCGTCAACTACAAGATAGAGGGTTTCTTCAGGATATGTTCGGAGAGGGGGCTCACAGGTAAACAGGGTGTGCTGATCCCCTCTTCTAACGTCATCCATCTGCAGCTTTCTGATGATGTCATCAAGGCTGTGGAAGATGAGGAGTTCTCTATCTATCCGGTTGCGACGATTGAGCAGGGGATTGAACTCCTCACGGGATCCCTTACGGGCGAAAGGCTTCCCGATGGCTCCTATCCACCTGACACCATCTACGGCAAGGTCGACAGAAGGCTCAAGGATATGGCCGAAACTCTGCGGGCTTTCAGCTTCGACAACTGATTAGAGATTCGGTCGAGTATGCCTGCACGCGAGAATGAGTTCACACGAGTCTTTTCCTGCAGCTGGGGTCAGCTGGAAGCAGGGGGCTCCAACATCGGCGATGAAGCCATCTTCCTTTCACAGGTCAGCGATCTTGCTGCTCTCGATGTCGAGCTGGGTGTGATGTCAGCCACGCTCGAAGCCACTGCAGGAAAGTATGGCGCAAAACCATTCGATGTACGCAAGGGCCGGCTCCGGGCAATGCTCAGAGGTATCCTCTGGTCGGATGTCGTCATCGTTGGAGGCGGTGAACTTGCCCAGGATGTTTCTTCACTCCTCTACACTCCTTTCAATCTACTTCCTCTCAGGCTTGCAGCTCTTCTGGGAAAGAAGACGTATGCCTGGTCGGTCGGCATCGGGCAGGGAAACGAGCTTGCCGGCTGGACACCAGGCACACTGAAAAGATGGCTCGGCAGATGCAGGGGTGTCACGGTTCGCGATAAACCTTCTCTCGACACGTTGATCGGGCTTGGACTCAGTGCTTCCAGGGTGAAACTCTCATCCGATTCCACCTTCACGCTGGCCGGTGATTTCGGGCCGGGACCCGTCAAAAGCGATCTGCTGGGCTTTGCTCCGCGAAACGTCTCCAACAGACAGAGGAAACTGCTGCCGCTGGAAACCAGGAGAAAACTCGGAATGTACAAAGAACCGGATGTCTCAGATTCCCGTCTGCGCTGGGCAGAGCTTCTCGACAGGCATCTCCGCAGATTCGACGGCAGGCTCAGAATGTTTCCATTTCATTCGGGAAGTCTTTCCAATTCGGATGACTCGGAGTGCCGGGAAATCGCATCGCTGATGAAGCACGGTGACAGGGTCGAACTTGTTTCCACAGGAGACGTTCACGACTTCATGAAACGCATATCCGAATGCAGGGTCTTCCTGACCGTGCCTCTTCATGGTTCCATCCTGTCCGTGGTAACAGGTGCGGTGCCGGTTGCGCTGCCGTACGCTTCAAAGGGGTTCCGCTTCATGAAGGAAGCAGGGCTCGGCGAACTCGCCGCCGACCCCATGTCACAGAACTGGAGCGAATTGCTCTCCGGACAGCTGGATCACGCATGGATTAATGCCGACGCAATCTGGGAAGAGCTATCGGTCAGGAGAAGTGAACTGATAGACGAGAGCAGGATGAACTCAGAGCATTTCAGGGCAACATGTCTGGGTTCATGAGGATTACTCGATACTGATCAGCTGATCCCCAGTCATCACCGTGTCTCCCGCTGATACGAATACCTGTGTAATGGTTCCAGCCCCCGGAGCGGTGATGTCGTTCTGCATCTTCATGGCTTCCAGAACGAGAAAATTGTTCGATACTTGGGAGGACACACCAGCGAAGTGGACGAGGTACTGAAGGAGCTCCTCAGGTTGCCATCCTGACAAGTAGGTCCAGGGGGCTCTCAACGGAGTTCTTCATTCCCTTCATCACATGAAGGTAAATTCTGGTTGTCTCCAGACTCTTATGCCCCAACAGTTCTTGGATTTCGCACAAATCCACACCGGCCATGAGGAGATGCGTTGCGAAGGAGTGCCGAAGCGTATGTACTGTAGCATGCTTATGCACCTCAGCAAGCTGCACAGCCTTCCTCATCGCCCTTTGGATGACACTGGAATGAAGATGGTGCCTTCGTACTTTCCCGGATTCCGGGTCTACCGATGATCTTCTAGAGGGGAAGATGTACTGCCACTTCCACTCAAGCCCGGCGTTCGGATACTTTCGCTCCAGTGCAGAAGGCAGGGAGACCGGCACATCAGCTTTCATAAAAGCACTTTTAAGAGCAGCCAGATGTTTCTTCAATTCTGGCACCAACTGCCTGCTCACGACGGTGACTCTGTCCTTGTCACCCTTACCGCCACGAACCATCAAGGACCCATTCTCGAGATCGAGATCCTGTACTCGTAGACTCAGTGCTTCATTGAGTCGCAAACCGCTCGCGTAGATAATCCTGAGGATCAGACCCGGGTCTCCCGTAGTTCGAGTCAGGATCCCAGCGACCTCCTCATAGGTCAGCACCAAGGGGAGCCTTTTCGGCTTTCTGGCCCTGACGGCATTGATCCCCTCAGGTTCCCTTCCCCATACATTTCTGAAAAGGAACAGGATAGCGTTGAAGGCTTGGTTCTGAGTGGAGGAAGCCACATGCTGCTTCAGGGCAAGTAACGACAGATACGCCACGAAGGAAGCATCCTTCCTAGGTTTCAGATTCCTCGACGAACAGAAATCGAGGTACTTCCTACTCCAGGACGAATAGGTCCTCACTGTACTCCGCGAGTAGTGGCGTATGCGGAGTTTCTCAATCAGGATCTCGATAGGATCTTCAAGAGTGACACCATCTCTGCCGTTTCCGGGATCCCCAGAGTACTGCTGGTAGAGCTTCACGGCATCGAGAGCCTGCCGGATCTGCCAGTCCTGTTTTCCCTCCTTTTCAAGAAGAACCGCGTAAACGGTTTCTTCAGGGCGTCCGAGAATAAGATGATTTCGAATCCACCAGAGCATGTAGGGCAACTGTCTGGTATTCACCAGGTTCATCTTCCTGAGATACTCTTCGAATTCCTCCAGCTTCTGTTGCACGATAATCCATCACCTACTTATGCATCTGCAGTATAACATCGTCATTTTCGTCGATAGTATACAAGTGTTTACCCTGGTTTGTCAAGATATCCTTCTTGACTCGTTATATTCTGAATCCCATGTTCTAGTGTGCTAATCAGTAGACTGAGTTATACAGCAGCTGTAGAATCATTGTTCTGTGAGTAAAGAGTATGGACATGTTTGAACAACTTGAAGATATCAACAATCGACCTGAACCGTTTGAGTGCTATACGGCGG
>CBDUZS010000081.1:0-9525 GCA_965371785.1 uncultured bacterium | reverse complement strand
GTTTGAGTATACTTCTGTTCCCGTTGTCCGTCATTGAAATCCGTTTCCCTAACGAGACGATCAGGAAGTTCTGGTGAAATCTACAGGAAAAATCTGCATGGCGGTAAAGAATCAGCTCTGGAACGACGCCAGGGTCAAGAAGGAAGCCCGGTGTCTCAGGGGAGCCGGTTTCCAGGTCACGATCGTGGCAAAGCCGGAAGATGGATTCGGCGAAGACGAGACGGAGCGGGATATCAGGATCCTGAGACCTCGAAAGGATTCGAGGAGAAGGGAGCGTCTCAGGAAGAAGGCCGTTAGAGCATCGGAGCAGCCTTCCCGTTCCTGCCGGGCGCGAATCCTCACGGCAATTCGCAGGAACAGGCTCCGTCGAACCCTGACGGACTGGAAGAGGAACCTTCCCTGGGAGTACAGGCTCTACCGTGCCATTCTCTCCACAGGCGCTGATATCGTACATGCCAACGACCTGGATACGTTACTGATCTGCAGTGCCGCTGCACGGAAGCTGGGCGCAAAGCTCGTATACGATTCCCATGAGCTCTGGCTGGAATCATCGAGATTTCTCAGCGCAACTTCACCCCTGAACAGGCTTCGTTTCAGGCTTACCGAAAAGCGCCTGATATACGGAGCAGATGCCGTAATCGCGGTAACCCCGTCGAGGGGGGAGGCTATGCTCTCGATGTACCCGGGGCTGAAGAGAATGGTGATAATCGAGAACAGCTCGATTCCAGTGGCGGACCTTCCATCAAGCAGATATCTGAGGGATAGACTCGATCTTCCTGATTCGACTGTGGTTGCCCTGTATCAGGGTGTCATCTGTCCCGAGCGAGGTCTCGAAGAACTGGTGAATGCCGCACAGATACTGAAAAATGAACGAATCGCCATCGTGATAATGGGTCATGACAGCTGGAGCGGGACGCTGGAGAGAATAGCAGGTGAAGCCGATCTCGAAGGCATACTATTCCTCGTGCCGCCGGTTCCTTCGGAAGATCTTCTCGAAATAACGGTTTCAGCCGATATCGGCCTGATCCTCTTCCAGAACACGTGCCTGAACCATTTCTACTCCCTTCCGAACAAGCTCTACGAGTACATGATGGCAGGGCTGCCCGTGATAGCGAGCAACTTTCCGGAGATGTCACGAATAATCACTGAAAACCGCTCCGGGCTGCTCATCGATGCCAGCTCTCCCGAAGAAATAGCGGACGCGATCGGAACGCTTGCTGCGAACCGCTCTGAAGCCCGATCGATGGGACAGCGTGGAAGGATTGCGGTTCTTGAGAAATACAACTGGCTCGAGCAGGAGAAGAAGCTGATCACCCTCTACGAGGAGCTCCAACGTGAATAGGATGATCCTTCTCACGTACGTATTCCCACCCCTGTCGAGCGGCGGAACCCCCGTCGTGTTGAACCTTGCGCGGTACATGCCGCTTGCGGGATGGGAGGTTCTCCCCCTCACCGTGACCGAACAGAAGGGATTCTCAGTAGACGACACTCTCGAATCAGCTCTTCCGGATGGGCTGAGGGTAACCCGTATTCCCCACTCCGAGCCGTTTTACAGAAGCAAGCCTGGAAGGTCTTTCCCGCAGGGGTCCGAACGGCCCGGACACGGTTTCCTTCGCAGAATGATGTCCAGATTCGTTCACAGCTACATTCTCGTTCCCGACAGAGTGATTACCTGGCAACGATCCATCTTGCCGGCTGGCGTAAGGCTTGCAAGGGACGAGAACGCGTCCCTGATCGTATCATTCGGACCGCACCATTCCCTTCACCTGCATGCTGCAAAGATTGCCGCAGCCACAGGTATCCTCCACGTGCCGTTCTTCGGTGATCTCTGGCTGGCCGATTCAAACGTCGAATGGCCGAGCAGGCTCAACAGGATGATCGAAGCAGGCATGGAAAGGCGTGTAGTAGAACGGGCATCGGGAATAGCAGCCACTACGGCCGGATCGACGGAGTATTTCTCCCGCACTTACGGAGACAGGTGCCCACCTCTGCACGTAGTCGAGAACGGGTACGACCCGGACAGGATCCATCCTGCAACGGAAGAAAAGACCAGGAGCGAAAACCTGATCATCAGTTTTACCGGCAACTTCTTTGGTCGGCACTCACCCGAACCACTTCTGAGGGGGTTGAAACTCTTCCTCGACAGGCATCCGGAAGCACCTCTTCTGATGCGGTTCATCGGCTGTTTCGAAGGTGACTACGCGAATCTTCCCGGGAGAATGGGGCTTACAGACAAAGTAGAAATGCCGGGTCCCGTTGATTATGCAGACGTTCCCGGTTACCAGCTCGAGTCGGACGTTCTTCTTGCATACCTCTCTCCGCTGCCTGGCGCAGAGCTAAAGAATTCGACCAAACTCGCGGAGTATCTGAGGACGGGCCGGTCCATTCTCGCAATAGCTCCCGAAGGCGACATGACCGCGTACGTACGTAGATTCGATGCAGGATACGTGTGTCATCCCTCACCCGAACGGATCTCGGACACCCTGGAACGGGTGCTCTCGGATTGGGAAAACGGCATGCTCGTCAGAGTCAGTGATCAGAACGGAGTGGCCGATGTATTCGATGCGCGGAACATCGCCATGCGATTCGGCCGTTTTCTGGATCAGATCTCTCTGGAAAGAGCCGGATCATGACCGTGTACGATGGCAGGAACGGCAATCATTTCCCGGACCGTCGACTGCGTGTTCTCTTCGTTCCCTGCTGGTACCCTCCCAGGGAAGGGCAGGATTCAGTATCGGGGGCTTTCGTCAGAGAGCATGTTATGGCAGCTTCCCTGCACGACGATGTCCGCGTTCTTGCTTTCCGCACAAAAGATAGAAGTTCAGGGCGTTACAGCATGGACAGTTACTTCGACGAGGGGGTGAAAACATTCGATGCGGCAGCTCCGTACGACGATTCCAGTGCCCTGAGCAGGCTGAATCTGAAACTCAACTGGCTGCGTAGTTTTCTATGCTCCATCAGGGGCTGGGGAAGACCTGACCTGATACACTGCCAGGACATGTCCTCCTTCTACGCAGGCAGAACGGCGCGGTTGATGGGTATCCCGTACGTCGTAAGCACTCACTGGACCGGTTTCATGAAACACATCGTCACACCGGGAATGGTTCGGAATTTCAGAAAATCTCTTGGCAGAGCTCGTATCGTCCTCGCCTCGAAAAGTAATGCCGAGGCAGATCTGAAGGAGTACGGCATCGAAGCAAACGTCAGGTGGCTTCCGAACGCATTCGACCCCGAAGTCTTCTTCAGCGGGAACGAACCGGTCGACAATCCATGGCTGCTCCATGTTTCCGGCTTTTCAGACCAGAAACGCCTGCCCGACATCATCACGGCATTTGCCAGAGTCCTTTCAACCAGACCTGACGCTCTTCTCCACTTCGTAGGTGATGGTCCGGACCGAAGCGGGATTGAACGCCTTGCGGCAGAAAAACTGGAAGAGGGCTCTTTCCTGTTCCATGGGTTCCTCGAAAAGGAGAAGGTTGCTGATCTGATGAGGAGCTGCAGGGGTTTTGTATTCCCAAGCAGCGCGGAAACATTCGGGTGCGTCCTGATGGAGGCAATGGCCTGCGGCTGCCCGGTCGTAACCACATCCATCGGCGGTATCCAAGCTGTGGTTCGAAGGGACGAGGGAATACTCGTGGACGTCGGCGACATCGATGCCATCACAAAGGGAATGATATCCTGCCTGACGGGCGATCACGGTCTGGATCTCGCGGTGATTGCCGAGGGGATAAAGGGTCGATTCAGCAGGATCGTCGTCGGGGGAATCATTCACGACGCCCACGTCGAAGCCGTTGCTTCACGGGATGGCGGCAAGGCGTCAGGTTGACGGTCATTCCGAGAAGATCACACCCCGCTTAGCGATATCATCCATTACGAACCGGAAGCATGAGGGCACTCGACCGACATCCTCTGGCGGCGCAACACCCGTCTCGTTCCAGAGATCCTGAGCAAGCATACGGATGCCGGCCGTACACGTATAACCAGTGGTCCGAGCCATCGATGTCGTGCCGGTTTTCCTGTCGTATCTGTCGAGCATATTCCAGGTTCTCCTGAGGGGTGCTCCCCTGAGGTCAGTGCCCGTCGCGATTACCCTCATCACGGTGAAATCCTCGTCTCCCGGCTGCTGGTGCCAGGCCGAGAAGAGAAGTTTCGATGTCAACTCGAGCGGAGCAATGCCGTGTCCCCGGACCTCGATAGTCTTGCCGTCAAGGAAGCCGGTTTCCCGCAGAAGAAGAATCTTCTCCCTGTAGCCTGGATATCTGAGAGTCTTCTCCACCATGAAGGGTACATCTTTTGCTCTAAGGAGTGTTCTCAGACCGTCGGTGAGAAAGGCTTCCAGTGTCCCCACCCCCGGGAAATCCATGAACTCCGGATCGGAGAGGGCCGGTTTTGTAACGATCCTGCCGTCTGAAACGAATCTTGCCGGACGTGTGTACTCCTCGAGTACATCGGACGGGGAGAATGGAGCCTGGTACTCCCATGGGAGGCTGCGCTCGCGGGGAAGGCCCCCGACGTAGCATTCGAATTCGTCTATCTTGCCAAAGACAGTGGATGCATGGCCGAAGATGAGGTTGCTGCACCCCGGAGCTATACCAAAGTCCACGAGGCATCTGACACCTTTCTCCCTGGCTAGATCGTCGAGTTCTAAAGGATCTTCGGGGAAAAAGGAGATATCAACGATGTCCTTCCCGGCCGAGATGACCTGCTTCACGGTATCGAAGCCCATGAATCCGGGAACCGCACTGACGACCAGGTCACTGTCGGCAACCGCTCCACCGACCGATCCCTCTGCAGCCAGATCCGCCTGGACGGTCTCGATTCCCTGCAGACCTTCAACTCCCTCCAGAATGGAAGGATCAACATCCACGACTGAAACATCGAATTCGCCGTCAACCGACAGATCGAGAGCGATTGCCCTGCCGACCCGTCCTCCGCCCAGTACGGTGACATTCATTGAAATAATCCTCTCAGTTCATCTTCTCTACGTTCATGACGGCAACAGCATAACGGTCATCGCATAACGTTGAGAAAGAATCGGTACTGCAGCCCGTATAATTCTCTCCGAACATGTCGAAGACGGTGGAAGATATCTGCAGTTCCGGCAGCCTTCCGATGAACTTCTCTCCATCGAACAGGTAGGACAGCTGTACGGGTGAAGCGAAGTCACCTTGCGGAGTGAAATCACCACCCATAGCGAACACTATGAAAATCCCCTGTTCTCCGTTGAGCAGCTCCTTCAGTGTTTTCCCGGTGTCCTCTATCCTCAGATCGGGAGGGAAAAGAACCGGTACCCCGTCGTATGCGGCACCTGCAGCACCCGTCAGGGGGAGATCGAACCTGTCCGATGTTCTCCTGTCGGTGTAGACGGCTACAAGTTTCCCGTTCTCGATCAACGGATACCTGTAGTCGTCGTTGACCACGCCTTCCGCATCGAAGAACCTTCGTGGACATATCATGTGATCGTCGGTCTGCGTAACAGAGAATTTCTCATCGAAAAGCTTCTGACCGATCTTCCCCTGCAGCAGTGAGCTGCCCGTACCGAACTGATGACCGCTCAGATCCGAACGCAGTTTTCTCATGAAAAGCGGATCACCGGCAGAGAAAACAATGGGCATCACAGAGGAACCTTCGGGAAGAACAGCAGTTTTGCCGAATGCCTCACAGCCCTTGCAGAGCTCGTTTACTGCATCGTCTCTGTTGTACCTGAAAGCCCCGCTGAACCCTGTGAACCCGTCCATGATACTCGTCGAATCCATGTGCTTGAATCCCAGTGCAATTGCAATCGAATTGGAGCGGTATTCGAGATCGAGGCCCTGGTCGTTCTCGAGCACGGTTGTCGAACAGGTGAGTTTTCCGTTGTTCGAGAATATGAGTTCTGGATGCCTTGACCGCAGTGTTTCAAGAACCACCTCCATCTCCCCTACAAAAGCTTTCTCATCGGGAAGATCGAAGGGCACATGCACCTTCTCGACCCTGTCTCCCGAAAGCTCCCATGGGTAGGTGATTCCCCTTCCCATGGCTTTAAGAGCCTTTTCCTGGAGCTCTCCTTCGCGATAGTTGCCAATTGCTCCTGCAACTCCGATTACGGATCCGTCGTACATTCTCAACCCGGTTCTCACAACGTCTTTTCGCTTGACCGAGTCGATTCTGGACTGAACGACGCTGACCGTTGTTTCCCGGAGCTTCTGCGTGAATTTCTCCCGTTTCATCGAGGTCACCTTCTCACTGAACGTTCATGTTGCGAACGAGTACGTACGGTCCGCCGAATCCAACGGGGAGCGGAGCCTGGTCCATCTTCCCACACCCTCCTGATGGTATGGAGTAGAGTTCGAGTTCGTTCGAAAGCCCGGTAATATCACCGAGGGTCTCCATTACGTTTCCGGTTATCACCGAAACGGAAACGGGATCAGCAAGCTTACCGTTCACGATCATGTAGGACATCGAAGGCGCAAGCGTAAAGGTCGAAAGACCCGAACCGTGATTGAGCGTATCGACGTATACTCCCCTGTCCACCTCACTGAAGAGCTCCTCTTTCGTCTTCGAACCGGGGGCTATGTAGGTGGTCGTCATTCTGGGAATCGGTTCGAATTCGAAGCTCACGCTTCTTGCGTTCCCTGTAAGGCTCTCCCGTAGATCGGCGGCAGTAGATGCGCTGTGCAGTCTGCCTGTGAGAATACCGTCCCTGATAATCCAGGTTTTAGTGGCCTTTGAACCCTCGTCATCGAATGGCACGTAGCCCGTTCCAGGTTCATTCCCGTCATCTACTATCGATAGAATGTCAGCTCCCACCTTAGACCCCATGGACCATTCCGAGAGCATTGCCTCGTCGCCCACCATGAAATCGGCCTCGCTCTTGTGGCCGAAGCTCTCATGGGCGAAAATTCCCGCTGCGAAGGGAGAAAGGATGACGGTGTACCTGCCAGGTTCGACCGGCAGGGAGTTGTCGACAAACGTCTCCGATCTGTCGAGTTTCTCGTTCATTGCATCAGTATGGTCTCTCAGTTCATCGAACCCAGTGCCACCTCTGAAGAACGACTCGGTCAACCTTCTCTCCCCACTGACCATTCCGAATCCGAAGGCGAACCCGGTTGTCTGCGTGTCGAAGGTAACATCGGCACCCTTGCTGGACAGGAAGTGTTTCACGCTTACGAGGTCGCGGTAGAAACCCGACCAGGATTTCACCTTCTCCCTTCCGGTGAGGCAAGGAAAGTAGGATCTCAATAGCTCTACCTTGGCATCCTCATCCACACCTGAAATGGGATCGTCGGCAAAGGTGAGAAATCTGCCCCTGTTCTCCTGGAAGTTCCTGACAACAGGATGTTCATCGATCAGCGGATCGGGAGCGGCAAGTTCTGCCAGCGAATCCAGTTCGGACTGGATCAGCCCGGGATCGGTAACGGCAGAGTAATACCATCGGGCTCCATCGAACACGCGTATGAAGGCAGCTCTGTAAGTACGGACCCGGAGTTCCTCCAGGTCTCCCAGAGTGAAGCGTATTACCGTACCGAAACTGTCCTCGATCCTGACATCGGAGTACAGGTTTGCCGGAAACGTAATCATATTGAAACCTTCCAACCGGTGGACTTGTCTCGTTGACATGCAGTCGAAACATGCACATGCAGAACCATGTTGACCAGAATCCCCCGCGAAAGGATGGCGAGGCATGGGTTCTGACGATTTCTCTTACGGCTGCACGGTCGAATTCTATGATTACATCGTTCCCTACCACGGCAGGAAGGACATCGATTTCTTCATCGGTATGGCTGAGGAAACGGGTGGTCCCGTTCTGGAACTCGCTTGCGGCACCGGTCGTGTTCTCATCCCCACGGCAAGGAAGGGTTTTGAGATCACCGGTCTCGAACTCGATGGGGAGATGCTCACGATCTGCAGAGAGAAAGTTGGTAACGAGCCCGAGGACGTTCAGGCAAGGGTGACACTGGTCAAGGGAGACATGAGGAATTTCGAGCTGCCGGGGACCTTCAGCCTGATCACTACCCCTTTCAGACCATTCCAGCACCTGGAAACCGTTGACGAGCAGGTTTCCTGCCTGGAATCGATACACAGACATCTTTCGGATGACGGACGACTCGTACTGGACCTCTTCAACCCCTCGATGGTGATCCTTACGGATGAAAGCAGGCAGGAGGAATTCGGTGAAGAGGATGAGTTCACCATGCCGGATGGCAGGAGAGTGCTCCGGCGATGCAGGGTTCCCTCCGTGGACAAGGCGAAACAGATAATCAATTGCGAATTCATCTACTACATCACACATCCCGACGGCAGCAGGGAGCAAAGGGTCGATTCGTTCAGAATGAGATACCTCTTCCGTTACGAAGCCGAGCATCTCCTCAGCAGATGCGGTTTCACGATAGAGGCCGTTTACGGTGACTACGACCGCTCTCCCTACGCTTCCACCTGGCCTGGCGAGCTCATCTTCATCGCGAGTAAAACCTGAGATGCTGCCTCTGCTCATGCTCCTTCTCACGACTAATGCCTGTTTGCCGGATCAGATACGGGGAGTATGGAGCGCATGGGGAATGCAGGCAGGAAAATGGGACCAGGCAGCGGAAACACTGGCCGCACACGGCTTCAACCTGGTTTTCGCCAACATGATCTACGGCTGCGCCGCCGCATTCGAGACCGACGTCTTCCCGCAGTCGGAGCTCTTTGCCAACAAAGGAGATCTTCTCGCCGAATGTATCCTTTCCTGTGACCCGCTGGACATAGATGTCCATGTCAGCGTAACCCTATGGCGAACCGAGCGTGCTCCAGAAGCCTTCTTCGAACGGATGCAAAGTGAAGATCGTCTGCAGATATCGAGTACAGGGGAGGAATCCAGCTGGCTCTGTCCGACGGACCTCGAGAACAGAGACCTCATGCTCTCGATTATTGTTGAAGTTGTATCCGAGTACGATGTGGAAGGCATACACCTGGACTTCATCAGGTTCCCGAACACCCGGAACTGCTTCTGCAGCGGCTGCCGTGAGAGGTTCTCCGCCAGCTCGGGAATCACACTCAGGGATTGGCCCGGACAGGTCCTGGAGGGCGGCAGGTATTTCGACACCTACCGTGAATGGAGAATCGAACAGATCACGTCATTCGTGCGGCATGTGCGAAACGGAATCGAAGAGATTCGTCCCGGAGTACTTCTTTCCGCCGCAGTCCTTAAGGATAGAAATGACGGCCTGAGGAACGGACAGGACTGGGTTGGATGGGTCGAGGAAGGTCTAATCGATTTCGTGGTGCCCATGAACTACACCGATTCCCTGCATATCTTCCGCGCCCTTCTGGAGGACCAGATGGAATCTGCCGGGGGTTTTCCAGTTGTTGCCGGGATAGGCGTTTTCTCAGCGGACTGCACGCTGGGCCCGGAAGAGGCAGCGGAACAGGCCGAACTCTCTTCGGAAGCGGGCAGCGCAGGATACGCTCTCTTCCACCTCAACAGATCCCTGATGCAGGATATCCTGCCGGCTGCTTTTCCGTAAATAATGAAAACCGCGGGGAGCAACGCCCCCCGCGGTAACA
>CBDUZS010000080.1:0-9886 GCA_965371785.1 uncultured bacterium | reverse complement strand
TCCCGCCCACGCCTGCGGGAACACTTGCATCGGCAAGGTCGAGGGCTCTCGAAGCCGGTCTGAACCATGTCTACGTCGGTAACGTTGCCAGCGAGTACGGGTCGGACACGTTCTGTCCGAACTGCGGAAGGCGGTTGATAGAGCGACAGGGATACTCGATAATAACGAACGGTATAAGGGACGGAGCCTGTACGTTGTGCTCGAGTCCCGTTTCAGGTGTCTGGAATGGAGGAGGTGCATCGAATGGAGGAGAATAAGGTCAGCAGGAGGGCGTTTCTCAGACGTTTCTGCATGGGAGTGCTGGCGGTCACGGGGATACTCATCACGGGCGGAACCGTTTCTACCGATGATGTCCCTCCGAAGCTCGAGGGAATTCCAGCCAGACACTGCAGGAAGCTAGCAGGATGAGAAAGCTCTTCCTCGTATCCGTAATCATCTTTGCATCGTGTGAAGAAGGAGAAGTCCAGGCAGTGTCCGAGCCGCAGATCATCAGACCACCTGCGGTGGCGGGAGCGTTCTATCCCGCCGACAGCGCGACACTGGCCTCATTGATTGACAGCCTGATGACTTCCCCCCCCGGAGGGGTGGATGAAAGCTCCTCTGTGGTTTCATGTGTCGTTCCCCATGCGGGTTACGTTTACTCCGGCGGTGTTGCTGCCTGCCTCTACGATAGAATCGAGGACGAGGATTTCGATCTGATCTTCCTGGTCGGCCCATCCCATCACGTTGCATTCGAAGGATTTTCAGTATTCGATGGTGATCTGTACGTCACGCCACTGGGTGGGGTTCCCGTTGCAAGGGAAGTCTGCCGGAGACTGATTTCCGCTCACCCGCAGGCTTCCTTCGTTCCGGATGCACATTCCTCCGAGCATTGTCTGGAGGTCCAGCTGCCATTCATCCAGAGAGCCCTTCCCGAAGGCGTCAGGATCGTTCCCGTCCTGACCGGAACCCTTTTACCGGATCAGATCGAATTCATGGCGGAACTGATCCTTGCCGAGGCTTCCAGCGTAAGGACTCTGCTGCTCGTCAGCAGTGATCTGTCTCACTACCCCTCCAGGAGCATTGCCGAATCAACCGATCAGAACACGATCGACTCATTCCTGGAAGGTGATCCGGAGAATTTCTACAGCTACCTGTACATGGAGGGTCTTCCCGCCGGTGTGGCCACTGCTGCCTGCGGAGGAACTCCCATGACCCTCATGCTCTACTACAACTCGATCTACCCCGAATGCAGCACACGGCTGCTCTCGCATGCAACCAGCGCCGATGCAGGCGGAGATGCCGGAAGTGTCGTAGGGTATGCATCGCTCGTGTCGGAGAGCCCCTTCACGAATCCGGCTGACTGGAGGCTGACTTCATCAGACCGTGAAATTCTTCTCTCGGTAGCCCGGGAATCAGTCGAGAGTGCAGTTCACGGTACGCAGTACACGCTTCCGGAGGTCTCCGGTTCCGCCGGACTCGTCCTTCCCAGGGGCGCTTTCGTAACCCTGAAGAAGAACGGCTCCCTCAGAGGCTGCATCGGTTCGATCAGACCGGTGCGTGCGCTTGCGGAAACGGTTGCCTCCAACGCGAGAGCAGCTGCCCTGGAAGATCCGAGGTTTCTGCCGGTATCGGCTGCGGAGCTCGAACAGCTGGAGTACGAGATATCGGTACTCTCCCCGCTGCAGATACTCGAGGACTGGAGAGATGTCAGAGTGGGAACGGACGGTTTGCTGATCGTATCGGATTACGGCTCGGGGCTGCTGCTGCCCCAGGTTCCCGAGGAACTCGGATGGGACAGGGAAGAGTTCATGGAAGGCATATGCAGAAAAGCGGGGCTTCCCGACGACGCCTATCTCGGAGACGTAATCCTCTACAGATTCCAGGCAGAAGTATTCGACAGGTATGGGACGGAAGAGACAGGGGAGTAGCACGGGGCACCTGCCTCCGGTCTCGGCTCTGGCCGGAGGCGTGGTTTCCGTTCTGGTTCAGGGAATGGTTCTTCGCAGTGCTCTGTTCGGTCAGAATCAGGCCGAACTTGCCTCAGGTCTTGTATTTGCCGGGTGGCTTGCATGTTCGGGAATCGGAGCCGCTGTCGGGGGAAGGCTGCGCCGCAAGAGGGAGGCATGGATAGGTGGGATACTGACGATTTCGCTGGTCGGTATTCTGCAGAGCATTCCTTTTCTGTCCGGGTCCGTACCATTTCCTCTCCTCGTGCTCCCGGCGGGGTTCGCAGCAGGAGTCATCTTCGTTCAGCCGTTCGGGTACTCCCCCGCGAAGAAGGTCTACGCTCTGGAAGCTGCGGGAGCATGCATCGGAGGGGCTCTCTTCATCGTGCTCTCTCCGGTCTGCCTGGCGGTCGGTTTGTTCATTGCATGTTCCCTCACAGCCTCTCTTGCTCTTTTCATGATAAGATCATGGATTCCAGCTGCCGCCGTTCTGGCCGTCACGATGCTGCTCCTGCTCACAGGCATTGCAGAGGATGTCCAGACATGGCTGAACGGGGAGCGTTTCAGTGCGTACGGTACGTCTGAACTCTGGCCCTCGCCATACGGTGAGATTGCCATTACGGAGAGAGACGGACAGTTCGCCGCCTTCAGGAGCGGCGTCCTTGAGACGTACTGGCCCGCCCCGGAACCGGCCGAGGAGAGAATTGCCATTCCCCTTCTGGTTTCACTGCCGGAAAGGGTTCTCTACATCGGCTCTTCTCCCGAGGAAACGTCCATTCTGGAGGGCTGGCCCGGGATCGAATCACTGAAAGTACTCGTTCCGGACAAGGCATTGCTGGATGCCATTCCGGGATACCCCGAAGGAGCTTCCCACGGTGATGGACGGGCCTATTTGTCCGGCACGGATTCCGAGTACGATCTCATCGTAGTCTCGACAGGTGCTCCATTGTCGCTTCTGGCAAACAGGTTCTTCACCGCGGAGTTCCTTGCTGCTGCTGGTAGAAGACTGACCGGTGAGGGCGTGCTCGTCCTTTACCTGCAGGGAGGTGAGAACAGGCTCTCCCGGGGGGAGGGTAAGCTGTGCAGATCCGTTCTGCTCGCGGGCGAGGAACTCTTCGACTGGCACAGGGCGCTGCCGACTGGAGGTGTGACACTCCTGTTCGGAAACGGCAGAGAGAAATCGACCCGGGGGGGAGTGCTCGCACGCAGGCTTGATTCACTCGGGGTAAACCTCATCTACATGTCGGAAGGTGCCATTCCCTTCGAGCTGACCGATACGAGAATAGCCGCACTCGAACAGCAGATATGCTCCGAGGATGCGCAGGAGAACAGGGATCTGGCTCCGGCAGGTTTCCGTTACGCATCCGCGAACTGGGCCGTACGAATGGGGAAGGGCAGCTCCAACAGCGCCGCGATCGTCGCAGGGCTTACCATCGGCTTCGCGCTCCTGCTCATCACTGCAAAGCTTTCAGGCAAAGCCTCTTTGATGCTATCCTACGGAGTTCTCGGACTATCAGGGCTGGCAGTCGAGACGGTTGCTATTGTTGCGATACAGGCAACGCTGGGGTACTCATGGACAATGCTCGGGGCGGTAACCGGTCTTTTCATGGCCGGAATGGCAGCGGGGGCTCTTCTGCCGGGGGGAAAGAGCAGATATCCCCTTCTTACCGCTCAACTCCTTGCGGTCTGTTCCGCTGGAGCGGGCGGTACACTGGTAATCCTCTACGGCGCCGGTTCCGTAGGACCTCAATTGCTTGCAGTTCTGTTCCTGATCCTGACCGCCGTAGCCGGGATGTCGGGGGGAGCCGGTTTCACGGCCGCTGCTTCCATGCTCCCCGGGCTGGGAACCAGACCGCTGGGGCTGCTCAGCCTTGCGGGATACTCGGGCAGTGCTCTCGGTGCCATTCTCAGCCCCCTGGTGCTCTTTCCTCTGCTGGGAGGTCAGGCAGTCCTCTTTCTGGTCTGTGGCGCCGTACTGCTCACCCTTCCATTTGTACGGCGGTTGGGTTATTGAAGAACAAATCCGGTTTCCCTCGTTCCTGAATTTGGAGTTCGGACTCCAATTTAACATAATTACGTGTGAGGGATGGTGAGCATGCCCTCCCGCCGGTTGTAACTCCGAAGGAGCAGATGTATCATGTCAGCCACAAGAGATGTTTACCTGGATCACAACGCTACGACGCCGCTTCACCCGGAGGTCCACAAGGCAATAATCGCAGCGATGCCGGAATACGGTAACCCGTCCAGTCTCCATGCTCCCGGCCGCCTAGCGCGTGAACTGGTCGAAAATGCCAGAGAGCAGATAGCATCCTTCATTGGTGCTTCTCCCGCAGAAGTCATGTTCGTGGGCAGTGGTTCGGAGGGAAACAACACCGTGCTCTCCGCGATCACGTGCCAGGGGCCCAGCTGCGGCATAGTAAGGGGCAGGAGCGCCGGCCTGGTCACAACCTCCATCGAACATCCATGCATCCTCGAGACTTCGAGATGTCTCGACAAGAGGGGAGTTCCGGTCACTATCATCGATGTCGATTCCGAGGGCAGACTGAAAGTAGAGCAGCTGAGGTCCGCAATCTCTCGCGAAACAGCCCTCGTCTCGGTCATGACTGCCAACAACGAGACGGGCACACTCCAGGATATTCCCCTGATAGCATCTATTGCTCACGAAGCAGGCGCTCTCGTGCACACGGATGCGGTGCAGGGCGTGGGCAAGATACCGGTGAACGTTGATGATCTGGGAGTCGACTTCCTCACGATGTCCGCTCATAAGCTATACGGTCCCAAAGGTGTCGGTGCACTCTACGTGCGAAGAGGTGTTCCATTCTGTCCGCTGATTCATGGGGGGCATCAGGAGGGAGGCAGAAGGGCGGGAACGGAGAACACTCTTGGAATCATAGGTTTCGCGAAAGCCATAGAGATGCGAGTTCGAGAAATGGCGGATGAAGAGATCAGGCTGAAGGCACTCAGGGAATTCCTGAAGAAGAATATCGAAGGCACCATCCCCGATGTCAGTTTCAACGGCCATCAGGAAAAGACGCTCAACACCACCCTGAACGTGTCCTTCATGGGTGTCGAGGGGGAGTCGATACTGCTCTACCTCGACATGCAGGGAATATACGTTTCAACAGGTTCCGCCTGTGCGTCTGGATCGACCTCACCATCGCACGTGCTGGTCGCAATGGGCATTGAACCCGAGTTCATCCACGGCTCGATCAGAATCAGCATGGGAAGATCGACGACCAGAGAAGAGATCGAGTACGTTCTGGAGGTTCTTCCAGGGATAATCAGCAAGCTCAGGAACATGTCAACAACCTACAGGAGGAGATAGAATGCCCGGCTGGGTGTATACGGAAAAGGTAAAAGAACACTTCATGAACCCTCACAACGTCTTCTCCGAGGACGACGATTTCAAGTGGGATGCCATGGGCAGGATAGGAAACGTCATGTGCGGGGACGAGATGGAGTTCTATCTGCAGGTCAACAAGGAAACCGAAATCGTAGAAGATTGCCGCTGGAGGACTTTCGGATGCGCAAGCGCCATTGCAAGTGCGTCGATCCTCTCGGACATGGTCAAGGGCAGGACACTCGAAGAAGCCTACAGGATATCCGGCAAGGACATCAACAGAGAACTGGGCGGCCTTCCCGACGCAAAGGTCCACTGCTCCGTTCTCGGCGACAAGGCACTCAGGTCCGCCATCGACGACTATTACGGGCGTAACGACATGCCTGAGCGGATACACCACCCCGATACGAAGATAGTCTGTAACTGCCTGGAAGTGTCCGAGGCGGACATAGAACATGCCGTGCTCGAAGGGGCTCGGTCATTCGAAGAGGTGTCCGAGATGACGAAGGCTGGGACCGGATGCGGCGGCTGCAGGGATGATGTCATAGCGGTGATGGAGAGGTACGTGAAATACTACTTTTCCGATGAATGACCCCATGATCAGGAGACTGACCGCAGGACCTGTCGAAGCAAACTGCTACATCATTTCATGCGGTGCAGACGGGAAGGCAGCCGTCATCGACCCGGGCGGCGACGGCGAGATGATACTGGCGGAGCTCGACAGGCTGAATCTCGTGGTCGAAGCGGTTGTGAACACCCACGGGCATTTCGATCATATCGGAGCAAACGGTCTTCTCATCGCGCGGACGGGCGCACCCCTGATGATCCACGAAGCCGATCTGCCGTTTCTCAGGAGCGCAAGTGAGAATGCAGCTTTCTACGGCATGAGAATCGAACCATCTCCCGAGCCTTTCCGCCTGCTCACGGATGGTGATCGAATCGATGTGGGGGAGACGGAACTCACGGTTCTCCACACCCCGGGCCACTCACCCGGAGGGATCAGTATCCTTGCAGGAAATTCTATCTTTACAGGGGATACACTTTTCGCAGGATCGATAGGCAGAACCGATCTGCCGGGGGGAGACATGGATACACTGATGGAAAGCGTACGCAGGATACTGACCCTCGATGAAGAGACAACCGTGTATCCCGGGCACGGCCCACCCACTACAATCGGTCGCGAGAAGAGGAGCAATCCCTTTCTGCAGTAGAGTATACGCTTGAATCCGGATCAGGCTCTCAGGTTGTGATTTCCTCGATAACTGCAATGCTTTCGTTTATCACGAATGCCCTGATCGTGTTCACCCCGGGATCGGCAGGTGAGATGAAGAAACCGATCCTGTTTCGATGGATGCCCTCGGATGTTCCGAAGAAAACCTCACCATCCTCGAATGTAACCTTTATCCGTTTGCCGTAGGCAGGCGCCTTACTGAAGTCTCTGGATTCTCTGTAAGCCGGATCACCAAAGAAATCCCTGACGAAGAAAACCGCCTTGAGGTTTTTCAGGTGCACTTCGACGATCTCACCGGCAGGATCGTCAAGACGAAGATGGAATGTAGACCTCATGGGGGAGAAATCGTTGGCGTGCCCCTTCAGTAACCTGCCTACAGCGGTATGGACAACGAGCTTGTTCATGTGAGTTTCTCCTCTCCCGGGTGTTTACATAAACACAGGTCTCATGATGGTCAATCCAATGCAGCACCTGAATATATGCACCATTCACGCTCTTTACTTCACTCCTGAGTGTGATTAGACCTTGTCAATGTTCACGTTACCAGAACCTTTCAGATACCCCTCCGGAAAATAAGGTGATTCTCCACTTATGGGTGCAGCCGGCAGGAAATCACACAGATTGAGCCTGTTCGTGCTCGCGATGATGAACGTTGCAATCGTGATGAGCCTGAGAGGTCTTCCCATGATGGCAAAGGAAGGGCTTTCGATGATCTTCTACCTCCTTTTCGCATCGTTCCTCTTCCTCGTGCCCGTTTCTCTCGTTTCTGCAGAGCTTGCCACGGGCTGGCCGAAGGGCGGAGGAGTGTACAGATGGGTAGGTGAAGCCTACGGGTCGAAGTGGGGATTCACCGCAATATGGCTTCAGTGGATCCAGAACACCATCTGGTACCCAACCGTACTCGGATTCGCCGCAGGCGCACTTTCCTACTGTTTTGGTGACCGGTCTCTCGCGGGGAGCAAGGTTTTCAGTATCGCAGTGATCCTCATAGTCTACTGGGGTGCGACGTTCATTAATTTCCATGGAATGAAGACTGCAGGCTGGCTGACCACTGCCGGCGTCCTCGGCGGAACGATACTTCCCGCGGTGCTGATCATCGTCCTGGGCATCCTCTGGGTGCTGACAGGCAATCCCCTCGAGTTCATGAAGGGATCCCATGCACTCCTCCCCGATCTTGGAAACCTGAGCAGCGTCGCGTTTCTCGGGGGAATAGTCCTCCTCTTCGCGGGGATGGAGGTCGGTGCAGTGCACGTAGCCGAGCTGCGCAACCCGAAGAAGGAGTTTCCCAGGGCGGTTTTCCTAGCGATGGCCATTATCATCGTGGTCTTCACGCTCGGCTCGCTGTCCATCGCTTCGGTCCTGCCGGAGGAGCAGATCAGTCTGACTGCCGGAATAATGCAGGGGTTCGAGGACCTGCTCGGACACTTCGGAATGCGCTGGATGCTGCCGCTCATAGGCTTTCTTGCAGCCTTCGGAGCCATCGGAGGGGTTACCGCATGGATAGCCGGACCGAGTAAGGGGCTCCTCGATACAGCCCGGGACGGTGAGCTCCCGCCATTTCTCCAGCACACGAATAGAAACGGGATTCAGACCCACATACTCTGGCTGCAGGGCGTGATAGTAACACTGATTTCACTTGTCTACCTTCTCATGCCCAACGTGAGCAGCGCCTTCTTCCTCCTGACGGCCCTCACGGCATCCCTCTACCTGGTGATGTACGTTCTCCTGTACGCATCCGCCATCAGACTCCGTTACACGCAGCCGGAGGTTCACAGGGATTACCGGGTGCCCGGGGGTAAAACCGGGATGTGGATCGTTGCCGGCTCCGGCATGCTGGCCGTGCTGTTCGCATTCACAGTTAGCTTCTTTCCTCCTGCCGAGCTGACCGTTGGAAGCCCGGTCTTTTACGTTGTCTTCATGATCGGAGGAACCCTCCTCTTCGTCATGATACCGATGGTGATCAATCGATTCAGAAAACCCGGATGGAAGAGCGCTCCGGATGACTGTGCTGAAAGAGAGGCCTGATATGCTTTCGCGGGAACTCAATAAAAAACAGATTCGAGAATCGGGAAGGGGACATTCCAGCACGTACAGCGCCAGGTACTTCAGAGAGGAAATACCGAAGTACGAGCTGCCCCTGAAGAGCATGCCTGCAAATGCAGCCTACCAGCTGGTGCATGACGAACTCAACCTGGATGCCAATCCGGCACTCAACCTGGCCAGCTTCGTCAACACCTGGATGGAGCCGGAAGCTATCAAACTGATAAACGAATCCCTCCACAAGAATTTCATAGACCACGATGAGTATCCCCAGTCCGAGGTCATTCACAACAGGTGCGTGAACATTCTTGCAAGGCTCTTCAACTCTCCGGACGAGTGCGCATCGATAGGCACGGCTACAGTCGGGTCTTCAGAGGCCATCATGCTCGCGCTGCTTGCCCATAAGTGGACCTGGAAGAAGAGGATGGAGGCAATCGGCAAACCTGTTGACAAACCCAACATGGTCTTCGGATCGGAGGTTCATGTCTGCTGGGAAAAGTGTGCGAAGTACTTCGATGTGGAACCCAGGATTGTCCCGATCAAGACCGACCGCTTCACCATCTCGGTGGACGGGGTTGCCGAACTGCTGGACGAGAACACCATCTGCGTGGGGGCGATACTCGGAACGACGTACTCCGGGCAGGCGGATCCGATCCGGGAGATAAACGGGCTCCTGGTCAAAGTGAAGGAAGAGAAGGGATGGGACATACCGCTGCATGTAGACGCCGCGAGCGGCGGCTTCGTGATTCCCTTCACCCAACCTGATTTCGAGTGGGATTTCAGGCTGGAAAGAGTGAAATCGATCAACACCTCGGGTCATAAGTACGGTCTGGTCTATCCGGGCATCGGCTGGGTGCTCTGGCGGGAGGAGTCGGACTTTCCAAAGGAACTGATCTTCAGAGTCAACTACCTGGGAGGGTGGATGCCCACGTACACGCTGAACTTCTCCCGGGGGAGCAGCATGGTCATAGCCCAGTACTACAATTTTCTCAGGCTCGGGAAAGAAGGCTACACCTGCATCATGAACAACTGCCTGGACAACGCCGTTTACCTGGCAGGCAAGTACAGGGATAGCGGAAAATTCGAGATAATCAACGGTGGCGACACCCTTCCGATAGTGGCCATGAGGCTTCCCGATTCGGTGAGTGACTACACCGTATTCGATCTGTCGGCCAAGCTCCGCGAGAGAGGCTGGGTGATGTCAGCCTACACCATGCCGCCCAATGCCGAGAGCGTGGCAATAATGAGGGTTGTCGTCCGTGAGAACTTCAGCCGGGACATGGCCGACATCCTTTTCGAAGACACGATGAAAGCAGTCGCCTGGCTCGAGAAGCACGAGGTTTCGGT
>CBDUZS010000079.1:0-10139 GCA_965371785.1 uncultured bacterium | reverse complement strand
GAAAGCCAGGATGCCCAGGTTGACCACCAGGCTGGCGATCAGGAATCCCTTTCTTCTCGCGTCCGTTGATGAGCTGCGGATCAGGAGACCCGCGAAGTAGTCCGTTGCGGAGCTGACGATGATGAGTGAGAGGAATCGCCAGTCCCACCACCCTTAGAAGAAATAACTCGCCATGATGATGAAGAGATTCTGGAATCGCAGCGGTGCCTTCTGCAGAGACCAGTAGAGAAGGAATACAACCGGGAGAAAGATGGCGAACGGAAGGGAGTTGAAGAGCATCTGGGTCTATGGATTTCGGAAGACGCCCAGTACCGACGTCCCCCACGGAAAGGGTATACGAAGCCCAAGTGGGGTTTCGAGAGAGAAAAGGCACTTCAGGAGCGTATTCACTGGTCCCGGCGGTATCCTGTGGGTTCTGGTCAGGTGTTCCCTGGTCTCCTCCCGTGAAAGCTCTGCATTGACTGGAGTGAAGAGCCTCGAGAGCATGAGGAGCGGACTGAGGAGGAACATGAAATACCTCGTCATCACCGTCTTCAGACCGGATTCCTCCGAGAGCACTCTCAGCTCTGTTCTGGAGTACCTCCTGAGGTGTCCGGCCATCGTGTCGTTCGAGCTCCAGAATCCCATCAGTGCCGGTGCCGTGACGAACAGCAGGCCTCCAGGTTTGAGGCAGGCCCGGACCCTCCTGAGGGCCTCGAGATGGTCGGGGATGTGCTCCAGAACGTCCAGCAGAAAGATCAGATCCCATCGCTCGTCCCAGCCCAAGTCGAAGAGGTCCATCTGGTACCGCTCGACACCCTGGCCGAGGACCTCACCGGCGATATCCAGCGCCTTCCCGGACGAGTCGGCTACTGCCAGCTCGCCGAACCTGAGGACATCTCGTTCTCTGAGGTATGCAATCCAGCCACCGCACCCGGCTCCCAGGTCGATGGCGCTCATTTCGCCGGGGGAGAGCTTCCCGCCCTTCATCTGATCTCGCAAAGCGGCCAGGAGGAAACGGTGCCGTCCGGAATACCAGAAGTGTTTTCTCTGCATTTCCGCGAGGAGTTCGAACAGATGGCTGTCGTACTCATCGTTCCTGTGGGAGACGCCTGTTCTCCTGATGAAGAGCCCGTTTTTCTCGTAATAGAGGTTTGCATCCCGATTGGGGAGCGGTTGCACGGGGGGCGCCGATGCATCCCGGACAGGATGCCTTTCGCGAGTGCTGTTCATCGGTTAGCCCCTTTCCCGTAAGCCGAAGATGACTTCGTCCATCGAGGAGAACACTACAGAAGCCGTATTCCGATGAAAAGGGAGGGAGCCACCGGCTGCAATGGAGAGGTTCACGGTAATCGTTCCCGATCAGAGGGTCAATCGACGGATGGGTAAAATCGTGCAAGTTGACGTTGACCCGAATACAGACAATTATCTGCCCGATTCGAAGGGAGAATTATGGCCAGACGTGTAGCCTTCATGAGGAAGGGCTTTCTCAAGTTCACAGCCTCAGTGGCATCGGCAGTACTGACCGCACTGGGTGTTTCATCCTGCGGCACTGCAATGGATGCTCCGTGTTACGGCGTTGTCGGTGTGGAAATCACCGTCGACGGTACCGTGAGAACAGCCCGGGACTCGACAGCTATTCCTGGAATACAGGTCAGGCTGTCTACTGTGATTCCTGCCGATACAACCGTCATAGACTCCGTTACCAGCGGCATGGAGGGACAGTACTTCCTGAACTTCATCGAGAACGCGGGGGACAATACATTCGACGACTACTACCTTCGGATTCAGGCACAGGACATCGACAGCATCGAGCAAGGCTTGTTTGCGGATATGGATACCATGATCCGGATTACACCCGACAGCGTACTCGATGACATGGTCGATATAGATCTGAACTTCTACATGGATGCGATTCTCTAGAACATCTGCTGTCACGGTTTGGCTGCAGATACCCCCGACCCGGTCAACCGTGGCCGTTCTGCACCGCGATAATTCCAGATCCGTCGATCTATGAATTGACCGTTCTTAACCATATTTTCCCGATGAATTGGTACCCCTGTGAAATGAGTGATTTCAGATGAACGAGAGCGGTAGAATGGGAAGATGTTTATTCTACCCGGCATTCATGCTCCTGCTGGCTGGAATGACACTGTTCCTGTTAGTGCTCGTGGGATCCGAGAGCAGTAATCCATTGATACTGCACAGGTACTCTCTCCCGCTTGCTTCCGTCATGCTGTTGATCACACTGATCGTCCTCACCGGCTTGCTATCTCTTATCTTCAGAACTGAGCGTGTTCTCTACGTTGCGGCACGGATTGTATCGTCACTGGACAGGATTCCGGCCCTTCTCGAGCTTTCCATCATGTTCGGCTGGATTCCAATCCTCTTCATGTTCATTGCCGGTAAGGGCTTCTTTCCCCTTGCCGGTGAAGCGCTCTTCCTGCTCGGCCTGTTGTTCGTATACATCGGTTTCTCGATGATTGCCACAACATCGGTCACGCTTTCGAGACGGAAGACGCTGGCCGAGAGAATCCTTTTGCTCGGAGTCTCGACACTTGTCGGGTTGATAGCGCTCGAAGTCGTCATCAGAATCGTATCTCCTCGATCGATTTTCTCAACAGCAATCGAGCTCATTCCACACCAGAATCTTACGATCAATGTAGACCTTCCAGGAATGTCACCGGTCATCACATACACGACGAACAGCATGGGTCTCCGAGCGGAAGAACCCCCCCGAAGACTGGGACAGCTGGCTCACGATTGTCACGATCGGGGGCAGCACGACTCACTGCTACTACATGGATGACCTGAAGACCTGGTCTCACCTGCTCCAGGAAAACCTCCGGGAGCTCCAATCTGACACTTGGGTCGGGAACGGCGGTTTTTCCGGGCACTCAACTGTGGCGCACGTTCTATTCATGCGAGAGGTCATACCGACTGTACTGCCTGACGTAGTTGTTCTCCTGACGGGGACGAACGATGTGGTCTATTCGACGAGGATTGATCCCGGGGGCGAAGGGATAGGTGACGAGACGCCGGCATTGGGCTACAGGATCATTTCATCCAGCAGACTTCTCCAGATACTCAACACATGGATCAGGGGCAGTTTCGGGGATGTGCACATCCTTACAGAGAATCTATTGCCCTACGTCCCCATTCCACTCGATGGTCCCGAGATGGAATTGCCCGAGGATATCAGGGATCTATGCACTTCCCTGGATGAGTACAGCGACAACATCAGGGAGATCATCAGGCTTGGAAAGGCATCCGGAGTCCGGATCGTTTTCATGACGCAGCCCTCGCTCTGGAAAGATTCGGACTACTGGCGCGGAATACAGGAGAGCTACTACTGGGACGCTGGAGAGGACAGCAGGCTTTCGGCTGCCACGGTATGGAGGATGCTCGAGATATTCAACTCCGAATTGTTATCGATATGCAGCAGCGAGGGGATACCCTGCCTGGATCTCGCATCCATGGTTCCCCACAATCCTGAGTACTTCTATGACGGAATGCACTTCACCGAAGCCGGTGCCCGGCTCGTTTCCGACCTGCTGACGGATTTCCTGATCGAACAGGATCTTATCCGTGACCTACCAGTCACTCCCGCACTGTAGATATTCCCTGGCCCGATCGACGGAAGCAGTTTGCATTGCGAATGCTCCTGACTACTCGACTATCTCAAAGGTCACCGAGACGCTGCTCGAAACCACGTAGGATCCAGGTGTAACGGCAGGTGAACTTTCTCCGTAACCGAGCCCGCCTCCGTAGTTCATGTAGGGATCGTAGTAGGAGTACGAGTCGTAGTAGTAATCGTACTCTGAGACGTAAGTGGGATCACCGAGTTCTACTCCGAGTTCATCGGCCAGCATTTCCGCCCGGGCTACGGCATCCCTGACCGCGGCTCTCCTGGCTTCGTCTTCTAGTTCCGACTCGTCTTCGAGTGTGAAGAAAACACTGTTGATGGTGTTGGCTCCTGCTTCGACGATTGCCGCAAGAACGTCACCCACGTGATCGATGTTCTTTACGTCGGCACGGATCATATGTGTTATCTGGTACTCCATCTCACCGGTGTAGACGTAGTTGTAATCGTCGTACACTTCCTGTACCCACATGTTGTAGGAGACGGTCTGCATCTCGTCGCCCGATACTCCGTTTCTCCTGGCGGCAGCCATGGCGCTGTTGATCATCTCCGCGGCTTCCGTCACGGCGGCAGCGGGATCATCCCTGGTTATGGTAACTCCGAAGATGATTTGCGCTTCATCCGGTTCAGCGCTTGCGTAACCAATTCCTGTTACGGCGATGGAGCCGGGATAGTCATAGATTTCCTGAGCAGTTGCTGCGCTGGTGAGAGCGAGCAGGAATACCGATACGAACAGATACCTGAGCATTCTTTCCCTCCTTCTAAACAGAATAGTGTCGAACCCGGATGTGTATACAGCTGTATTGTGCCTGTTATTCCACTCCTGATCCATTCGGAATATAGAGGAAATGGAAGAACTGGTTCCAGTGGACAGCCGATTGGACAGCCGATCAGGGCTTGTTCAGGATTTCTCTTCCCCTGAGGACACAAAAGTTGCATAATAATATATAGATTATTTTACTAGGATTTTACACGAGGAGGTATGGAATGATGATGTTCACAGGTTCCGGGAAAGATGACGATCAGAGCGGATTTACTCCGATGGGCGGCATGATGAATGGCATGATGGGCGGTATGATGAATGGAAACATGCCCTTTCCGATGATGATGATGAAGCAGATGATGCCACAGATGATGGGGCAGGGGCTTTCAGGAATGCCTCTGGAGGAACGTCAGACATACATCACCGAACTCGTTGGCAATGTTCTGAGCCATGGCACTGTTGACATGTCGGATGAGGATTACGCAAGCTTCCTGGGGGAACTGTTCGAAGGGCTCAAAGAACGGAAAACACCCGAATCAACGGTTTCTGAGGGATGCTGCTGAGAATAGTTTTTTTAGCTCAATTCGACAGGTTCGAGATTGATCTGTTCCGGAAGCTCGTAACCTTTGTCCATGAATAGTTTTCTGCACGAGTCGACTACTCCGGAATCGAAGAGCCTGCCAGATTCGGTCTCGATGTGTTCAATGGCAGTATCGATTCCATGGGCTGGACGGTATGGTTTCCTCGAAGTCATGGCTTCCACGACGTCGGCCACGGCGAGTATTCTGGATTCCAGAGAGATCGACGATCCTGACAGTCTGCCTGGATAGCCTGAGCCATCAAGCCTTTCATGATGCTGAAGAACGTAATCTGCAACCGGCCAGTCGAAGTCGATCTTCTCCAGAACCTCGTATCCCTTCGCGGGATGAGACCTGATGAACTTGAATTCATTGCTCGACAGGCTGCCCGGTTTGCTCAGAATTTCCATGGGAACGCAGAGTTTGCCCAGGTCGTGCAGAACTGCGGCGGTGTAGATACCCTCCACCTCGGCCACGCTCATTCCTATCTCCGTGGCGATGGCCGCAGCCAGGTGCGCGGTTCTCCTGTGATGGCTGGCGGTGTAGGGGTCCTTCATTTCAACTATACTCCCGATCGCCTCAAGAAAGCCGTCCATCAGACGTTCCAGTCTTATCAGTGAAGCTTTCCAGTCCGGCTCATGATTCAGTGTCTGGACGGCAACATCGAGGTGTTCGTCCTCAGGCGCTCCCGCTCTGACCGCAGTGAGCAGAACGCGGAGAGGGGATCCATCGAGTTTTCTGAAGGCAAGGTCCTTGTTGTGCAAGACGGTGGGAGATGAAGGATCGAAATCGAAGAACAGTGTCTCGTCGGCTTTGATCTGCAGTATTTCGTTGAGGAATAGGTTCTTCAGCTGCCCCGGATTTTCGTATCCGAGCATGCGGGCAAGCGGTGTGTTGAGAAGGACAATTTTTCTGGAGTGAATACTGTAACGAAGAAGACCGATTGGGATAAGTTCCGATAGCGAGGTTTCAGTGCCGTCATCCGATGGGAAGAAGTCAGACAACATCATGACTTACCTGCACAACACCATGCAGAAGAAACAATTCAGAATCGAACCCAGGGTTTTGCTGAAGCCTGAAAGAATATCTTCTCCCCCCCCGGAAGAAGTAGATTTATACCTGATTATCAATATCCTTAATGTTTCCGATGAATAGATACTCAAATGGTGTATTATTTTATCATTGAACGCTCAATCATGTTTCCAGAACCTCTGGAAGTCCACCAGTAGTGTTCTTTCCAACATCACAACATGGTTTCTGGAAACGAATGATTCTTCTGGGCAGAGGTTTACGTCAGATCATGTTTTTCGAAGCGATTCCGGAAACCCGCTCTGACTGCACCAGACGGCTCAGAAGATTGCGTAGATGAAAGGTGCCAGCACAGAGCCCTGCGAGAGGACCAGAACAAGGCTCAGGAGAAGCAGAACCACTATTATGGGCGTAAGCCACCACTTCTTCCTGACCTTCATAAAACCCCATATTTCTCCCATACGGCTCATCTCTATTCCTCTTTCAGTAGGGCTTGTCCGGCCTGCTGCATGGACCGTCGGGCTCGACGTCCTGCCAGTAACTCTTGCCGTCCTGTTTCAGCCTCAGTGGATCCTTGCCTAACATACGCATGACAAGGCCCGTGAGGGTTACACCGATCAGGAAGACGAGTGTGAGGAGTACGTTTGTGACGACAATGCCCATGACGAGCGCCAGCTTCATCCATAACCACTCCAGCGGTCTAAGAAGGGTGGGGAAGAGCAGGCCGGTAACCAGCAGCAGAGCCGAGAATGCAGCGGTAACGTTCCAGAAGCTGCTGTCGCGCAGGAACAGGAGGAGGCTCAGCGCGGCAAATGCTGCGCCCAGAACCAGCCCGAACTTCCTTAACTCTCTCGCTGTCTTCAAGCGGTACACCTAATCCAGTTCGTAAACATTTCGCCAGTCCTTTTCTTCGAGGAGTTCGGGCTGTTCTGACTTCTCGAGAAGACAGTTGCCCAGCGCAAGCAGGTCCATTTCCGTCCTCATGAAGCAGAGGTAGGCATCCTCGGGAGAGCATACTATCGGTTCTCCTCGAACGTTGAAGCTGGTGTTGATGATTATTCCATAGCCCGTCTTCTCCCTGAACCTGGATATCAGCCTGTGGTATCGTGAGTTGTGCCTGCCGTCCACCGTCTGCACCCTTGCGGAGTAATCGACATGGGTTATCGCCGGTACATCGGAGCGGGGGATCTTCAGCTTCTCGATGCCGAAACGCTTCGCGTCATCAGAACCAGGATGCTTTCGATGTTTCTCTCGAACAGGCGCTACCAGAAGCATGTAGGGGCTCGGACGGTCGAGCTCGAAGAACTCTTCCGCATCTTCCATCAGAACGGAGGGTGCGAAAGGTCTGAAGGACTCCCTGTACTTTATCTTCAGGTTCATCAGGGACTGCATGGTCGTGCTCCTGGCATCGCCGATTATGGACCTGTTGCCCAGAGCCCTCGGACCGAACTCCATCCGTCCGGAGAACCACCCGATGACTTTGCCGTCATTGATCGCATCGCTCACCTCATCCATCACAGACTCCGTAGCAAGGCGCCTGTAGGGATACGCCTTCTCGTCGAGCCAGGCTGCTATCTCATCGTCTGTCCACGATGGTCCAAGACAGGAACCCATCTGCGTGTCGTTCACTCCATCCGGTTCCCTGTCTTTACCCAGGACCTGGTGCCAGGTCAGGAGGGCTGCGCCCAGAGCGCCACCTGCATCACCCGCTGCAGGCTGTATCCAGATGTCCTCGAAGATACCCTCCCGCAGGATCTTTCCGTTGGCAACGCAGTTCAGGGCCACACCCCCGGCAAGACACAGCTGACGCATCCCGGTCCGTTGTCTGACGTATCGTGCCGACCGCAGCATTACCTCCTCAGCGACAGCCTGGATGGATGCTGCGAGGTCCATCTCCCTCTGTGTCAGCTCACCCTCGGGTTTTCTGGGAGGACCGCCGAAGAGGTTGTGGAACCTCCGTGAGGTCATCGTCAGTCCCTGGCAGTAGTTGAAGTACTTCATGTTGAGCCGGAAGCTGCCGTCCTCCTTCAGGTCCATCAGTTCGTCGAGAATGACCTGGACGTAGCGCGGCTCACCGTAGGGCGCCAGCCCCATGACCTTGTACTCGCCGGAGTTCACACGGAAGCCCGTGTAGTAAGTGAAAGCCGTGTAAAGTAGTCCAAGGCTGTGGGGGAAGTGCATCTCCTGCCGGATATCGATGTGATTTCCCGAACCGATACCCCAGGAGGCAGTCGCCCACTCGCCTACACCGTCCATCGTGAGGATGGCCGCCTCCGCGAACGGGCTCGGGAAGAAGGCTGATGCAGCATGTGACTGGTGGTGCTCGGGGTAGAGCATTTCACCCTCGAAGCCCTTCAGACTCTTCCCGATACGCTCGCCCATCCAGAGCTTCTCCTTGAGCCATAACGGCATCGACTTCAGAAAGGATGGGAGACCGGCGGGAGCAAAGGAAAGATACGTCTCGAGGAGTCTCTCGAACTTCAGGAAGGGCTTGTCGTAGAAGGCTACGTGTGTGAGTTCTGCCGGGTCGAGACCAGCTTCCCCGAGGCAGTAGCGGATTGCCGACACCGGGAAGCGGTGATCGTGCTTCTTCCTGGTGAAACGCTCCTCCTGCGCTGCTGCGACAATCCTGCCGTCCTGCACGAGGCAGGCAGCCGAATCATGGTAGAAGGCTGATATGCCGAGAATACTTGTTTCTATGAGGTTCTCCTGACGGGTAGTATGTATGGTCTTGATTGTGTAAATTTACACCTCAGCAACTGCGCTGTCTATCGGCAGGTCATTCCGGGAGAGGTCCTGTACTCATGAACGAATTGAAAGGGCTGAACGACTCAACCGTGAAAGCCCTGAGGATCATTGCGATCTCACTCGGCTCGATACTGGTTTTTGCCGCTGTGTTTGCCGATGTAGCCGGTTTGAGCCTCGGAGGCGGCATTAGCCGGAACCAGGTCGTTTTCATCGTATCCGGATTCGCCCTCGTCGCCGCGGGAATACTGGGGAGGCGTTTTCTCCGTTTCTACAGGGGAACGGCTATCATGCTCCTCAACATCGTAATCGTGCTGATACTGCTCGAACTCCTTTCACTCGTCATCGTGAAACTCATCGACAACGACAGGTTCTCTGACAGAGCACGAAAACTGGAGGAAGCAGGTCCCGATAACTTCGAGAGGACCGTACTCGTGAGCAGGTACATCCCCTGGGTGATGTGGAGGTCTACGCCTTCGTATCCCGGTGATCCGGTCACCGTGGACGAAGACGGTTACCGCCAGACACCTGGCGCATCAGAGGCTTCCGATGCCTACCGGGTATTCACCTTCGGCGGCTCGGCCATGTGGGGAGCAGGAGTAGCGGATTCCTGCACGATCGCAGCTTTCATGCAGAAAGGGCTCGAAGAGCTTATAGACCGTCCTGTATCGGTTTCCAGCATGGGTCAGAACGCCCATACCTCCACACAGGAAGTCATCGAACTGATGCTCCAGCTGCGGTCGGGCAGCATACCCGACTTCGTTGTCTTCTACGATGGATTCAACGACGTGTGGGCAGCCTACGAGTCGGGCATCGCGGGGGTTCATCATTCCTACGATGTGATCTCGGCACGCATCGAGGGAAGGGAGGGTCCCGGAGGAAGCAGCACTCCGTTGCAGAGCCTGTTCAGGGAATCCAACACCTGGCTCCTCCTGACATCGCTTCGTGACAGGGGACTCCTGGGAACCTCGGATGAACCACCTGTATTGCGGACCTATGAGACGATGGGGAGGAACAGGGATTCACTCGCCAGGGAAGTCGTCAGTATCTACCTCCAGAACTGCTCGCTCGTAGAGCACCTCGCGCAGGCGTACGGTTTCGAGTACCTGATCGTATGGCAACCGGCAATCTGGTGTGGTGACAAGGAGCTCACCGAGCATGAACTTGGTATTAGCAGAGGAAGCTACGATTTCTATCCGGCAGGCGGGGACTCCGCGCTGATAGACCTTCTCGAAGTCTCCTACAGGCTCTACGAGCAGTCAGTTCCCGATACTCTCCATTACGGATCGCTCGCTGCGGTTTTCGATGATCTGACCGGGGAAGTCTACACCGACCACACGGGCGTACACGTTGACCCTGATGCGAACGGAATTATCGCATCCGTTCTGCTGGAAGCAATGGT
>CBDUZS010000078.1:0-10412 GCA_965371785.1 uncultured bacterium | reverse complement strand
TCCCGCTCCGTAAATGTATGGGCTATGCGGGATCGGGGAAGCTTCGCTTCCTGCCGTAAGGGTCTCTTGTTAATATGGCGGGGATGCTTCGCTTTCCCGCGCCAACGCTTAACTTGAAACCACTCCCGAACAGCGCCGGGTATATCTGAACTGACCGGCTATATGTCAAGCCTTCACTGCGACCTGGAAACTATCCAGGCATCAGTGAATCCCATCTCCTGCATCTGATTGAGTAATCCACCTGCTTCCTCGCGGGTGGCAAATGCTCCCACCCTGACCTTCCAGTAGCTACCCTCCTGGTCGATGAAGACGGGCGCATCGATTTCGGCGGTGACGGTTTCAGCCAGTCTCTGTGCCGTTGCTTCGACTCCTGCTGCGGTGATCTGTACCGAGTAAGGCAGTTCATTTCGATCGGGTGCGGTTACTTCGACAACCTCGGAAACCGTCTCGCCCGGTACGGAGATTGAGTACACGGAATCGAACCCCGTGAATGGATCTCCCGCGTAATCTGGAGGGTCGCCGTAGGGATCGACCGGTTCGAGTATCCGGGGCTCTTCGACGACTGTCTTCGTGCAACCCACGAGAATAAGTATCAGCAGCAATGCTATACAGCTAGTCCGCATTGGCTTCCTCCAGCCTGACGAATACATCGAGAAGTGGAAGCATCAGCTCGTGATGACCCGTGATTCCCAGTTGTGTCCCGTTCAGTGCCCTGGTGGGTCTCTCGAGAACGTTCTGCACGGGTCTGTAGTGTTGTATCATGTCGAAATTCGCGGATGTAAAGCCCGATATCTCCGCTCCCAGGTTAATCGCTGTCGTCAGGAGCTTCAGGAACACTTCGGGCATGACGACGGCAGACCCGACGTTCATGACAACACCCCTGGAAAGCGCTGTAATGTTCTCTCCCAGCAGGTCGAAATCACGTTCAGCGGCTGCAGCCAGGCGCTCCCAGCTCACATCCTTGTACGGGTGAACAATATCGCTTCCAAGGGCAGGATGAACGGTGAGAGGCACACCTGCCTCGCTTGCGGCAACAAGCGGGCTGATATCGGAGCCGGCACCTCTTTCGATCAGTTCACGCCCGAGGGCTTCCCCGAGACCTTTTCCGGTTTGCTGAGCCCGATCAACGGCGGAGGCGTACACTTCACCCGTTTCCTTCCACATACCGAAGGAGCCGTCCGCGATACCTTTCTCGACGTCTTCCGAGGTCTCGCCGAACAGGGCCATCTCCAGATCATGGATCGTACCCGCTCCGTTCGTGGCAAGGCACGAGAAGAGCCCTTCTCTGATCCATCGCGAAAGAAGAGGTCCCAGTCCACACTTTATCACGTGACCGCCGTACATGAGAATCCTGGAAGCACCGGTTTTCCTGGCGCTGACCAGCGCTGCTGCAAGAGTTTTCATACTGCGTACGGCGAGAACATCGGGAAGAGACGAAAGGAATTCGAGAACGGTCGAGTCCGGCGTCCAGTTCCCCACCAGCATACCGCTCCGGATTCTGCTCGCTCTGTCGCTCAGGCTTCTCAACTTGAGTCTGCTCCTGTCAAAACCGGTACTCACTGGTACCTCACCTTCAGAAGTGTAAGCCCCTTTGCGGGGAGAGAGGGACCCGCCAGTCTCCGATCCCCCGTGTCGAACATTTGCAGCATTGCATCGGCTGGCCTGTTTCCAAGGCCAATTTCGACAAGCGTGCCGGACCAGATCCGCACAAGCCCACGCAGGAACCTGTTGGCTGTGATCGAGAAAGTCCAGCCGGAGCCATCATCAGTCACTGAAGCTTCCTGTACGTCTACAAGCCAGGTGCTGTTGTCGCTTCCCTCCCTGGACATTGCCCGCCAGTCGTGATTCCCGACGCACATCCCTGCAGCCTTCTCCATTGCAGGAACATCGAGTGATTCTCTGCGAAGCAGGTGCTCGTACCTGCCGTGCAGAGGTCTTTTGTATCTGCTTATCCTGTAAACATATGTCCTGGAAAGAGCTGAGAACCTTGCATGAAAATCCTGGTCGACCTTTTCGACCATTCGTGTTGCGACATCTTCTGGAAGCAGCCGGTCAAGCCCTTTCTGCACGCGGTCGAGCTCGGATTCATCAACGTCAACGTGCGCGTACTGACCTACGGCATGGACACCGGCATCCGTTCTTCCAGAGCCCGTGACCGCAATTCGTCTGCCGCACAGCCGTTCGAGTGCCGCCTCCATCTCCCCCTGAACGGTTCTCCGTCCAGGCTGTGACTGCCAGCCGGAGAAATCGGTTCCGTCGTACTCGATGGTGAGCCCGAGTCTGATCATCAGGTAAACACCTCGATTCCTGCGATGCCCCCGAGCATCAGGAGCCAGGACGCGCCTGCAAGGAAGCATGCGATTCTGAAACCACCGGCAGGTGGATTGAAGTCCCCGGGATGTTCCTCCAGTTCGCTCAGGCTTCCAAGTGACAGCTCAACGCTCTCGATAAGGCTGCACCCCTTTCTTCTGCACCCGGTAAAGCTCTTTCTCACCAGGAGAGCAGAAGGGCCAGCAAGTGAAATGAGAATCACCAGATTACGCATAAAATCACCTATCGGTCCTCGGGGCGGAGTATACCTGCGAATGATCGATCTGAGGCGAGTACTGTCGAGGGCTCCTGCAAAGTACATGCCGGAAGCAAGCGCAAGGCTCCACCTTGCTGAACGGTCGACGAGCGGAGCATTCCCTGTCAGAAGCCCCAGGAGAAGAACCGTGAGGGGAGCAGCTTCGAGAAGGAGCAGCCTGCACAGCCAGCCTTTGCCGAGGGTCAGGATACCTGCAAGAGGGAAGACCAGCAGGACCGGGTAGAGCTTTTCTTCCAACAGGAAGGACGAAACCGGACCGGAAAGAACGCCTGACAGGACCAGGATCGACATGCTCATGTCTCACGGGTATCCTGTTCGAGCCGCTTCATCGCGAGCCGGAACTCCAGTGGTGGAGCGGAGTTGAACTCGAGCTCCTCACTTGTTATGGGGTGTATGAAGCCAAGGGTCTCGGCATGAAGCATCTGATGCCCCGCAAGTCTGAGGACATCGGATATCAGCTCTCTGTTGGCTCTTGTCGAAGGGAATCCGCGCGGGTTCATGCCTCCGTACTTCTCGTCGGCAATCAGCGGGCATTTCCTTCCCAGAGACATGTGCACCCTTATCTGATGTGTGCGCCCGGTCTCCAGCCTGCACTCCATCAGGCAGGCCACCCGGAATTCCTTCAACAGGCAGTAATTGGTTACCGCCCGTCTGCCGGAGTCGATAATGGTCATCTTCTGCCGGTTCTGAGGATCACGGCCAATGGGAGCATCCACTCTGCCGCTCGGAGGATCGGGATGGTGCCATGCAAGAGCAAGGTAGCGCCTCTTCACGGTCCTTGCCGACAACTGGGAAGAGAGCCCGATATGGGTTTCGTTGTCTTTCGCAGCCATGATCAGCCCGGTCGTGTCCCGATCGAGACGGTGTACGATTCCCGGCCTCATCTCACCGCTTATGCCGGACAGGTCCGTACAGTGAGCCAGAAGAGCGTTCACAAGCGTTCCGGTCCTGTGACTTCCCGATGGATGGATCACCAGTCCTGCCTTTTTGTCGATGACCAGCAGGTACTCGTCCTCGTAGACGATATCCAGATCCATTTCCTGGGGTGACAGATCTATCGGAACAGGATCGGGGATGGTCAGAACAACCGTCTGCCCGGATCGCAGCCTGAAGGAGGGTTTTACGACCGTCTCACCATCGACGGAGACGTGAGCGTTGTGGATAAGGGTGGATATGTACGTTCTGCTCTGATTCACATCCTCCTGCAGAACGAGGAAACTATCGAGACGAAGGTCTGAATCTTCGTCTTCGATGACAAAGCTGAGAGAATCCAGCTGATCGGTCGTGTGAGGCTCTCTATTCGGTTCTCAGTATCAGGTGGTAACCGAACTGCGTCTCGACCACATCGGAGATTCCTCCGGGTGCAAGTGCAAAGGCAGCCTCTTCGAACGGCGGAACCATTGCCCCTCTTCCGAACGTGCCGAGGTCACCACCGGAAGCGCCTGAAGGACAGTCGGAGTACTCCATGGCAGCATCGGGAAAAGTGACTTCGCCTGCAGTCAGATTCGTCGCGATCTCATCGATCAGGACTCTTGCGTCGTCAGAATTTCTCTCGATACCCTCTAACCCGCATCCGTCCCAGGAGATCAGGATATGACTTGCAGTAACCATGTCCACAGGGGGAACCTCCACGGCTATAGTCGTGTCTTCAAGCACATCGGTATCAGCCGATACATCGGTATCGGGAGCCGGTTCTTCGGCACCGCAGCCGAAGATGAATATTACGGGAAGAATGAGAAGAAAGATCGCCTTTTTCATTGCGCAGTACCTCCATAAGTAAGTTACGGATTCAAAAAACTTGAAACTCGAATATACTCACAGAGGATATCCGGTGACCATAGAAGAAAGTAAGGTTGACAACGGGAGCCTATCTCCTATGGATAACTGACACAATTCATATCAATCGATTTGAAGTACACACTCGGAAAGGGAGCAGAGCATGGTTGACGAGAAGGTGTTTTCTGCAAGAGCACAGGGCATGCAAAGGTCTGTTATCCGTGAACTCCTCAAACTCACAGCGAATCCTGATATCATCTCGTTCGCCGGAGGATTGCCGGCACCGGCCACGTTCCCGATCGACTTCGTTGAGAAGGCTGTGGACAAGGTTCTTCGCGAGGAAGCCTCAACCGCGCTGCAGTACGGCGCAACGGAAGGTGACATCAGGCTGCGAAAAGACCTCGCAAAGGTCATGGAAGAGGCCGGCACCCCTGCCGATCCCGCAAGGATTCTAGTTACAACGGCTTCTCAGCAGGGGCTGGACCTTGTTGCCAAGATACTTCTCGATCCCGGCGACACGTGCATTGTAGGTTGTCCAACGTACCTGGGTGCCCTGCAGGCATTCAAGAGCTACGAGGCCGTTCCCGTAGGGGTCGAGCTGGATGATGGCGGCATGATCCCGGAAGAGCTCGTCGAAACACTCGACAGGCTCGAACGTGAAGGCCGAAGACCGAAGTTCATCTACATCATTCCCGACTTCCACAATCCAGCCGGTGTCACGATACATGAATACCGAAGGAAAGAAATCATCTCCATCGCCAGGGACAGGAACTACCTCATCATAGAGGACACACCTTACCGGCAGCTGAGATACAGAGGAGAGCACCAGACGACATTCCAGAAGCTTGCTCACGATTGCGTTCTTTCGCTCTACACGTTCTCGAAGATCCTCCTGCCGGGGTTCAGACTCGGCTGGGCATACGGTCCGGACTGGCTGGTAGACAAGATGATCATGGCAAAACAGGCTGTGGACCTCTGCACTCCGCCATTCTGCCAGGCGATAACACACCACATCCTCGAAGCCGATGGGCTAAACCTGGGTCTCGAGGAAAAGATCGAGCTCTACGGCGGAAGATGCCAGCTGATGCTCGACTGCCTTGACGAACACCTGGGAGATCTGCCTGAGATCCACTGGACCAGACCCGAGGGCGGCCTCTTCCTGTGGCTGACGCTGCCGGAGGGGAACAGCACTGAAGAGCTTTTCAAAACGGCAATCGAGAACAACGTTGCCTACGTTCCGGGGAGCGCGTTCTATCCTGACAACGATAACCACAGGAGCATGAGGCTAAACTTCAGCTTCGCGTCTGAGGATAGAATCAGGGAAGGAGTTTCCCGGCTGGCGAAGATGATTCGCGAAGCAATCTAAGCTCGAAAACTTCATCTCATATTCTACTACTGCAACAGATAAGGCAATGTATCCTGCCTTTTCGATCAGAGCACATTCTCATTGTTTGACAATCCAGGCTAACACTGTTAGACTCGTCTAACAGGAGGGCGCGATGACCAAATCCGATGTCTCTGATACTCAGGAGGATTATCTCGAAACCATCTACGAGATACTTCGAACGAGTAAGGTCGCCAGAGTACGTGACATCGCTGAAACCATGGGAGTAAGGCCGGCATCGGTTACACCAGCAATGAAGCGTCTGGCCGACAAGCACCTGATCACTTACGCCAAGCGTGAGTACATCGAATTGACCGAAGAAGGTCTGGAGCTTGCCAGGAGCACACTCGCAAAACACAAGCTTCTTGCCAGGTTCTTCACGGATATTCTTGGAGTAAAATCCGATACCGCACAACGGGATGCCTGCCTGATGGAGCACCACCTCTCGAGCGAGTGCATGGAGAAGCTGACAAGGTTCTTCGAGTGTTTTTCGATGTGCCCGGTGCCTTTCGATTCAGTAATCGCACGAATGATGGAGTGCCCGGTATTCAATCCCGATTCCGGAATATCCTGCCCACGGGGTTATTCATCTTCCAAAGCCTCAACCTCTAATACTTATAAACTCGTCGAGGAGATGCAGGTTGGTGAAGTATCAACGGTTACGCGGGTCCTAGAGGGGGCAGGCAACAGGTTGAACCTGCTCGAGAAAGGGTTCGTGCCAGGATCAGAAGTGCGTCTTCTTCGCAGGGGCTCGGATAATCTCACAGACCTCGTTCTACTGGACGGTTTCGAAGTAGAGGTCACCTCCAGGGAGTCGAGCTTCATCGTGACGGCAATCAAATGAGACAGTCAACTCACTTGAACAACACAGCGGTAGAGAAGTACGGTTACCCCCTTGTTCTTGCCGCAAAGGGTGAGACGGTCATGGTCGTATCAATCGACTCGGACAGCCGTTCGGAGAGCAGACTCGTCAGCATGGGTATCAATCCCGGTGCAGTGCTGAGAGTGCTTTCAGCAGGCGGCGGAGGACCAATAATCGTTGCCAGAGGGGAAACGAGACTCGGAATCAACAGAAAGACAGCATGGCATGTCAGAGTGGTTCCCGAATCGGGAGAGAACGGAGCACCGGTACTCAGGTGCTCGGGCAAGTGCTGGGGCTGCTCCTACCGCAGAGGAAGCTTTGGGAATGAGGATTTCACCAGTACGACACTCGAACAGCTTCGCGGGGGGCAGGAAGCAAAAGTCATCAACATCAGGAAGGGACGGCGTTCTCTCAGGAGGCTCAACGGCAAGGGAATTCACGTCGGCACTCGCCTGAAAATGCTCGAATGCCTCAGTCACGGAAGGCTGACGATCGATGTAGCCGACGGACAGGTAGTACACATCGGCTACGGAGAGGCAATGCACATCGAAGTCGAGGTTACCGGATAATGCCGCGGGAGATCAAGATTGCCCTGGCGGGTAATCCCAATTCTGGAAAAACGACGATCTTCAACGGACTGACCGGAGCCAGGCAGCATGTTGCCAACTACCCCGGTGTAACCGTTGAAGTAAAGGAAGGCTCGATCCGGCGAGATGATCTTCTTATCCACTTCGTCGACCTTCCCGGAACGTACAGCCTTGCAGCCTACTCTCCCGATGAAGTTGCCGCGCGGAACTATCTCATCGGGAACAGACCGGACGTGGTCATTCACGTGGTCGATTCTTCGAACCTGGAGCGGAACCTCTTTCTCACGGTACAGCTTCTCGAACTGGGCATACCTCTGATAATAGCCCTGAACATGAGCGATGTAGCCCTTTCAAGGGGAATAGCAATCGACTCCGACAATCTATCTACTCTGCTCGGAGTACCGGTTATCGAGACGGTTGGAACCAAGAACAGGGGCATTCCCGAGTTGCTGGAAGCAGCAGTTGATACAGCCCTTACCACAAGCGAGTGGATTCCGAGACGATTAACTTATGGCCCATCTGCTGATACAGCCCTCGAGGAGCTGCTGGGCATCATCACCGAGCGGCACATTCTGGAAGACGTTGTCCCGCCCTGGTGGCTTGCAATTCGACTGCTCGAAGGAGACTCACACGCCATCGAGAGAGTGGAATCGTCAGAGGGCGAAAAGTGTGACATCATCAGAAGGGCACGGGAACTCTCCCAAACGATCGAAGCCCTGATGGGAGAAGAAACCGACAGCATAATCGCGGACCACCGTTACGGCTTTGCGGCGGGAGTGGTCCGGGAGTGCGTCACGAGAACGATGCCGGACAGGATCTATCTTTCCGACAAGGCTGACAGGATCATGACCCACAGGCTGCTGGGGCCACTGATCCTGATCGCTGTTCTGTGGGGCATGTACCAGTTCACTTTCAGTATAAGCAGTATCCCCGTCAGCTGGGTTGGCGGAATCTTCGAGTGGCTGCATCAGGTTGCCTGGAATACGATCCCGGCAGGACTGATCCGTTCCATGGTCGTTAGCGGAATTATCGACGGAGTCGGAGGAGTCGTAGGTTTCGTTCCGCTCATCATGTTCATGTTCTTCTTCATAGCTCTTCTCGAGGATTCGGGCTACATGGCCCGGGTGGCATTCATAATGGACAGGATATTCAGAAAGTTCGGTCTTCACGGCAACTCGATAGTTCCATTGATCGTATCCGGCGGGATTGGGGGGGGCTGTGCTGTCCCGGGGATAATGGCCACCAGGACCCTCAGGGATCCGAAGGAGAGGCTTGCAACCATTCTGTCAACTCCGTTCATGAACTGCGGCGCAAAGCTGCCGATCTATGCAATGCTGATAGACGCATTCTTCAAACGGAGCGAGGGTACTATGCTCTTCATCCTTACGGTCCTCTCCTGGGCTTTTGCACTCGTATCCGCAAGGCTGCTGAGATCGACAATCCTCAAAGGGGAATCGACACCGTTCGTCATGGAGCTGCCCCCCTACAGGCTGCCGACGATGAAGACGATCAGCATACACACGTGGGAGAGAACATGGCTCTACCTCAAGAAGGCTGGAACGGTGATCCTGCTCGCATCCATTATCGTCTGGGTCATGATGACCTTCCCCCGGCTTCCGGAAGAGGCATCCAGAGGACTCTCCGAAGGTGAGGTCGCACAGGAGGAACTCGCGTATTCAATCGCAGGCAGGACGGGAAGATTCCTGGAGAAGTTCACGAAACCTCTCATGGGTTTCGACTGGCGGACGGACGTTGCATTGGTAGGGGGATTCGCGGGGAAGGAAATCGTAGTATCCACACTCGGTACTACCTACTCGCTTGGAGAAGTGGATTCCGGAAACTCCGCCTCTCTCTCCGAAAGACTGGCATCCGAGCCGGGCTGGTCCCCTCTGACCGCATTCGCGCTGATTCTCTTCACAATGCTCTACGTTCCATGCATAGCCACAATTGCCGTTATTCGCAGAGAGACCCGATCGTGGAAATGGGCAGGATTCGCTACGATTTATACAACGGGCGTGGCAGCACTTATGGCGACCATTGCATTCCAGTTGGGAAAGCTCCTGGGAATCGGTGTCTGATAAGCACTTCCGGTTTAAGTTATCCGTTACGGATTCGATGAAAATTTCACGTATTTACCCGGCTGCTCAGTTTCCGCATTGTACCGGTGAATTGTCGTCGAGACTGATCCAGGCAATCGGTGTAACCTGAATCAGGAGAGCACTGACTCAGATTCCGAAGGGGGACCGTGCGATGAGCCTTCGTTTTTCAAAATTTTTTCTCACCGCTCTTTGTGTTTCATCCGGGTTATTCCTGGCGTGTGGTGCTCCGGAATCGTTTACGGTTACGGATCAGGGAGTCGGACCGATCAACGCTCTTACACCCTTCGATAAGATCGAACTGCAGAAAATTCTGAAGGATTACCTGATCGTAGAGGGCACGAGCTCGGCCCTGGGCGGTACTTCTACCATATTCCGTGTATCGGATGAGGAAGGTGCTGAACTCTTCGTCCTGTACCCGAGCGCGGACAATGCAAACGTATCACTGATTGTGGTCACAAGCCCGACAATACAGGACACTTCCGGTGTAAGTGTCGGGGTAACTTACGATACGGTTTTCGGAGATCAGCTGGTGGCAGACGCCCATCCCGGCATACAGCATTACACGGGACACGTTCTCTGCCATGCTCCCGGCTCAACCAACATTACGTACGTCTTCCATGGAGACTGGACGGGGCCGGACGGAATCATTCCTCCTCTGAACGTGCTCCAGTCCTGGACGCTGAAGGAGATCTCCTGCCAGCCCTGATCACTCTGTAGAAAACGCCGCCCGTTTCCGGGCGGCGCTTTCTGTTCTCCTGAACAGGATGATCTAGAAGTTGTATACGGCAGCGATGTTGCCGAGGAAGCCGTTGGCTTTTCCACCGATCATGTAGGGGCCTGCATGCACGAAGTCGTCGCTGATGACTGCGTCGAGCATGAAGTTATCCCAGTACAGACCGACACCGAAGCTGGTAATGACGTCCGTATCGATCGAGCTTATGTCGTTACCGCTTGCTGGATTCGTGTAGGTTGCGATCTCCGTGACACAGGTGCCGCCAACACGGGCAACCAGCCACTTGCCGATGTACTGCTCGAGACCGAACTTGAACTCGGGAATGTAGATGAACATGTCGTTGCCGGCAGCTTCACCTACGGACTGTGAGTAAGATACGCTTTC
>CBDUZS010000077.1:0-10990 GCA_965371785.1 uncultured bacterium | reverse complement strand
GCAGCAGCTACGATCCGGACTGGACGGATCCTTCGATTCTGACAGATACCGTTGTTCGCGATCTCGTAAAGTTGCGGGCAATCGTTCCGGGAGATGTTCTCTTCGTCGACTTCAGAAGGGTGAGGGAGACGTACCCTCTTTACGGCCTGGACTACAGAGAGAAACTTCGCTCCCTGTCCCTTCCCGCAGGTCTGGTTCTCATGGGCAGGTGTGGTTCATTCTGGTACAACAACATGGATCACTCGATTTCACAGGCTCTTGCGATGGCATCCGGAAGCACTGTGGAAAGGGATTTCTGGAAGTAACTCTCCATTCTCATCATTGACCTCCAATTTCGGCTGATTATCTTTGCCACCAGTCGCGTGGGTGCAGGAAGACGGTGTGAATCCGTCACGGTGGCGCCACTGTGACCGGGGACTGAGCCCCCTTCAAGGCCACTGTTCCCTTCGGGGGATGGGAAGGCCGGGGCAAGGGACGATCCGGAAGTCAGGATACTGCGTCGCGGCTTCAGGCACAGGTTCTCCGCATCAGGGAGCTTTTGGTGCCTCTGCCTCCACGCCGGAAACTTTCTTGTTTCACCGTGGAGGTTTTTGTGATACTGCCCATTCTCCTGGCCATCCTTCAGACGGGTTCGTACACTCTGAGCGTGACCGACACGTCCGGCTCACCCATTGCAGGCGTTCGGGTGGAGAATGCCGAAGGCAGCCTTCTCGGCGCCACCGATCAGGACGGCGTCTTTGCAGCCGCCGAAGACATATCAGGAGACTCTATTGCGATACGCTGTATCGGTTTCGCAACCTGGCAGGGAACTGCCCCCCGGTCCGGAGAAAACGTTCATCTCGAGACAGTTCCCGTACCTTCCGGTGTGGTTATCTCAGTCGTTGCTGAGAGGAGATCCGCAGCGGGGCAGATACCCTCGACAGTCTTTCTGGGAACCGATGATCTGGAGGATATCTCACTTTCCGGAATGAGGTCCCTCGTCGGCAAATCCGCGGGAGTATCCGTAAGGGAGTACGGCGGCGCGATGCCCGTGCTCTCAGTATCGATAAGGGGGGGCGAACCGGGCCAGGTATCCTGGTTCGTAGACGGCCACAGGATCGACTCGGCCCGGGATGGAAGTCCCGGTGGACTTCTCGATCCCGCGATATTCGGCGGCCTCGAGCTCGGACGGGGGGGAAGCTCAGCCTACATCGGGGGAGGTCTTGCCGGAATAGTCGCTTTTCGCCCCGAATCTTCCGATATGCCTTCATTCGTTTCGCTTGGCGGTGACGACAGGGGAGGAGCAAGGGCGGTCTGCCGCTTCCCGCTGGCAGGAACGAGATTTGGCATCAGTCTCAGACGCCTTGTCGGAGCGGGGGGAAGCACCGGTTATTCCGTATCCACAATTCTGTCCGGCTCCGCCGGCGGTTTCAGGTACGGCATTCTAGGTTCGCACTCCGACGGGGAAGCGGAGAGTCCCGATTGGACACTCCCGACCGACGGTGTGAGGAGTCAGACCAGCCTGGATGCCTGGTCCAGAGTTCAGAACGGCCGGTTCTTTCACGATGTCGGTCTGAGGCTGGGAAACCTTACGTACAGGAGTACCCTACCCGTACCCTTCGACGACAGACACCGGGACGGGTCTGCAGACCTTGGTTCGGGTTTTCGGATGCCCTTGCCCGGGGGCAGTCTGCTGGTCAGGGGAGCCATGACGTTCGAATGGCTCGAGAGCAATGCACTCGGCAGCCGCGACAGGACCAAAGCCGAAGGAGCAGCGGAATATTCTGGATACATCGGTCCTTTCTCCCTGTCCGCCGCATGCCTGGGAGAGTTCGGCCCCTCCGGAACCTCACCGGGAGCAAGGGTCTCCCTGGGAATCCCGATCTTTGAACCTTCTCTCGCGTGTTGGGTATCCGGCGCAAGGAGTTTTCACAATCCGACGTTCAACGATCTCTACTGGCCTGCCGATGCCTTTGCGGAGGGGAATCCCGAGCTCGAACCCGAAACATCCTGGGAGGCTGAGGCAGGCCTGACACTGAGGGCGTTCGATCTGCTGGATGCCACATCTACGGTCTTTCTCGCTCTGACCGATGATCTGATCATCTGGCTGCCCGGTACGGGGGGTATCTGGAGCCCCGAAAACATCTCCAGAGCCAGAAGAGCAGGTCTGGAGACATCCGTTCACGTGGACCTGAGCAGCATGGAGCTGTCAGGGAACTTCACCTGGCTCGATGCCACAGACCTCACCGATGGGTCGGTGAACTACGGGCTCAGGCTGCCGTACAGACCTGAGTACACCTGGGGAGCGGATGGAAAGGTCTACTGCTTCGCGCGGATGGTCGACCTTTCCATCAGCGCGTTCGGCTCGGGTCTCCGGTTCACGAACAGCAGTCAGACGGCAGCCCTGCCATCATATTGGGTACTCTCGAGTTCCGTTTCGGTGGATATTCCATGGCTTGCCGGGGTGTCGCTTGCGGTGACCGTTACGAACCTTCTCGATGAAGATTACGAGGAAACCAGCGGATACAGAGGTATTCCGCGGACAATTGGTGTACACGTCAACTGGATGGAGGAGCAGCATTGAAGAGAATTATCCTAGCAATTGCCGCAGCAGCATTGCTGAATACTGCGTGTGACGACACGACCGGCCCGAGCCCGCAGCCCAATCCCGACGGAACGGTGATAGCCTGGTTCAACGGGTTTGCGAATACGATCGATCTCTACTACCCTGGCAGTGATTCCCTTGTGTCAACGGCCTACGTTACCGGCAACGTTCCAAACGATCTTCTCTACCTTGGCTCGGACAGGCTGGCAGTGGTGAACTCCAGTTCCTCAACTCTCCAGGTCGTCGATATCGCCGTATCGGGATCGCTCCTGCACGAAATCACCTTTCCGGGGGGCAGCAATCCCTGGGCCATGGCTTACGGCTACGACAACATCTGGGTTAGCCTGCTGCAAGATGACCAGATCGTTACAGTATCCACAGAAGACTGGACGCTTGGCGGGGCGGTGGACGTGCCCGCCAATCCCAGCGGGATGGCGGTTGCCGCAGGAGCCGTTTTCGTGAGCCATGCCAACTGGCCTGATGGATCATCACCCGGCGGAGTCACGGTTCTGGATGCCGTAACATTGAATCAACTCGGCTGGATTGACACTGGAGTGAACACGACATGGCTCAGGTACTTCCCTGAGACGGGGATGATACATGCCGTCTCTTCGACGTATACCGATCCTGGTGTTGTTTCCATAATCGATCCGGTTACCGCGACGATCTCGGCACAGGTGCAGACCGGGGGCAGCCCGATTTCACCCGTCAGAGTGGGCAGTTCTTTTGCCTGCTGTGACGGCTGGGGATATTCGATTTTCTTCTACAGCGAATCCGGAACACTTCTCTCGACCTGGGTACCGGATTCATCGATTACCCTGGGAGGCCTTGCCGTCAGCGGGGACACCCTCTACATGACCGATTTCGGCGGCGACATGGTCCATCGGGCACTCTGGCAGTCCCAGGTCCTTCTGAACCCGCTCACGGCCGGAGACGGCCCTCAGGGGATAATCGACGTAGAGCGATAACTGAGGTGGGCAGAGCCTCCAAGCAGGCCGCATAGACTGGCGGGAAAGCGTCACTGTAGTATTATCAGTGCGTTTTCCCGCTTCTCTCCACAGGAGGTAAGAGTTGGGCGCTGCCCGTTGCGATATGCATGTTCACTCACATCACTCGCGTGAGACTTCCAGATGGATTCTCCGCTCCCTGAAGGCCCCTGAGAGTTTTACACCCCCGGAACTCATCTACCAGCTTGCCCGGAAGAGGGGGATGAATCTGGTCACCGTCACCGATATCAACAGCATCGAAGGCTGCCTGGAAATATCTCACCTCCCTGGAACGTTCATCAGCGAAGAGGTCAGAACACTCCTTCCCGATTCAAAAAAGCCTGTGCACCTGCTCGTTTACGGTCTGACACCGGAACAGCATGAGAACATTTCAGGAATACGGGACAGGTTCCATGAACTCATCGATTACCTGAAGGATGCGGGTCTCGTTCATTCGCTTGCGCATCCTTTCTACTTCCCCGGGGAAGACCTGACAACGGACGAGTTCAGGATGGTGGCAGGCCACGTGCAGCTGGTCGAGGTTCTCAACGGCACAAGGGCAAAGAACGAGAACCTGGCGGTCTCGCCTGTGGTTCGCGCCGCCAGGGCTGAACCCGGGTTCAACGGTTTCACTGCGGGCTCGGATGACCACTGCGGCCGATTCATCGGTCTTACATACACCTCGGTGGATGGAGCCGAGGATTACCAGGCTTTCCTCGAGGGGGTCGGAGAGGGCCGGGGAGTTCCGGGCGGCTCTAACGGCAGCGCGGTACGTTCCGCCTATTCGGTGTACTCGATAGCCTATTCCTTTTACCGTGACAGGCTGACCTCGAAAAAGGTTCCCACCGTAGCAACACTGGCCGCTGATCGGTTCTTCAGACCTTCCGTTTCGGATGACGAACCGACACTCTGGCACAAGGCGGATTTCCTTTTTCACCAGATGCTCAAGAAGGCCAAGAGATCGGGAGAACCGGATTTCGAGACCTTCCTGGCAGATGAACTCGTGGAGATCGGAAAGGATCTCAACCTCTCGGCCAAGAGCCCGAAACTCGAGGAAGAGGGTATTGACGAGAGAACTTTCGATATACTCAACCGTCTCACGAACAGGCTTCTCCAGCACTACATCTCCCTTCTGGTGAAGCGGGTCGCGGATGGCAGGATACTGGACGCACTCGAAGCCTTCACGGCTCTGGTTCCGGTGTTTCTCCTCAATTTCCCCTACCCGATTGCGTACCTGGATCGTAAGAGGGGAAGGGATTCGGTAGATAATCTGTCGCTTCCGCTCACGGGAGCTCCACTCGGTGGAAGGGACAGTGAGAAACGTGCATGGTTCACCGACACGATCGACGATCTGAACGGTGTTTCGAGGACGCTGCAGCAGTTCTGCAAACTGGCTGTCAATTCGAACAGAGAGCTTGCTGTGATCACATGCCAGAGCAGGCCGCTTTCCTTTCCCGGCTGGGTAGTCAACTTTCCTCCATTGCACGAGTTCCCCGTGCCCGACTACCACACCAAGCTATTGTCGGTGCCGCCGTTTCTCGAGATCCTCCGTTTCATCGACGAGAACGACTTCGGTATGATCTACATCTCCACTCCCGGTCCCATGGGGTTTGCCGCTCTGGGTATCTCGAAGCTGCTGGGAATACCTTCGGTAGGCATATACCACACCGACTATCCCCGACACGTAAACCACATCGTACAGGATGCAAGGATGGGGGAATTCGCAGGTGCCGCGGCTGGCTGGTTCTACAGCAACCTGGACAGGGTGCTCGTACCCAGCAGGTACTACATCGAAGATCTCGAATCGATGGGCATTTCGAGGGAGAACATGGATATCTTCCCGAGGGGCACCGATTCGGCACTGTTCTCTCCTGAGTGGAGGGATCCGGATTTCTTCTCGCGGTGGGGGGGCAGGGCCGATTCAGTCAAGCTCCTGTACGTGGGAAGGGTATCGCGTGAAAAGGACCTCGATGTTCTCGCGGAAGGATTCACGAAGCTTCGCGAAAAACGGAGCGATATCGAACTGTTCATAGTAGGTGAAGGACCTTACACCCAGGAACTGATCGGACAGCTCGGAGAGATGGGCGGCTTCATCTGCGGTGTTCTCTCCGGAGATGACCTGTCAAGGGCATACGCATCCGCTGATATCTTCGTATTTCCCAGCACAACGGATACGTACGGCAATTCGGTACTCGAAGCACAGGCCTCAGGGCTGCCGGCAGTCGTAACCGATATGGGCGGACCGCAGGAGATCATCAGACCTGATGAGAGTGGTCTCGTCTACTCCGGCAGAGACGTTGACGGATTCGTCGAAACCGTCCTTAAACTCGTTGATGATAGATCTCTCAGAGAACGTATGTCTATTGAAGCAAGGAAGATAGGCTACTCACGCAATTGGCCTGATGCCTTTGAAGCGGTCTGGAGGAACGCACTGTCTTCGGATGAGGGTGCGGGCTCGTGAGGGGGGAGAGGGAAGGCAGCTTCAGAATAGCAATTCCCGGGTTTGGGAAATACGTCGACCACAGGGGCAGGTTCTCTCTCTTCATATCCAGTAAGCTGGTTATAGCACTCACACTTCTCATGGCCATCTACCTGATCGGTGTTGCCGGTTTCATGGTGTTCACGATCCAGGGCGCAGAGAAGATAGACAGTGTAATGAGAGATCGTGAATCGGGTCTGACCGCGCAGGAGGGGGTCGAATCCCCCGACAGTGTCGAAATGGAAACTCAGCTCGAACTGACCTACACCAGGATGAGACTGCAGGAGAACACTATTGCAGGACATATTCTTCTCTCATCGTACATGACCTCAATTTCCATTACCACTATTGGTTACGATGATATTGTAAGAGCGGATATCTACGAGTTCCTCGACCCCGAATGGCGGAAGGGGTACGACATCTGGATTACCTGCTTCGTTCTTCTGGCCTATCTGGTGATCCTCTACGTCAATGCGAATTTTGTTGCGTACATGGTCGGCAGTAACCTTACGGAGATGCTTCTGAGAAGGGGAACACTCAGAAAACTGTCACACCTCAAAGGTCATTACATCGTGTGCGGATGTGACAGGACAGGTGAAGTTGTTATCAAGGAACTTCTCAGAACGGAGGCCGATGTCGTCGCCATTGATAAGGGAGATAACAGTCCTGATGACCTGAAGAGAAGGAAGAAATTCACCTTTTTCTACGGCGATCCCCTCCAGGAGAAAGTCCTGCTCCAGGCAGGAGTAAAGAGGGCAAAGGGACTGGTTTCAGTCCTTCCGGACGCAGCTTCGAACATGTACCTCACGCTGACTGCGCGCCTTCTCAATCCTGAGCTGAGGATCATCTCCAGAGCCGTAGGACAGGGCAGCCGGGGCAAACTGAAACACGTCGGAGCCGACGCCTCGTTCTCCGCAGCGACTACCGCCGGTCGACGAATGGTTGCCATGCTCGTAAGTAACAGGACCGCGGGATTTCTCGAGCACATGCTGCTAGATGACAGTCATGACTGCCGTGTCGAGCAGTACACGGTGAACGATGGATGCAGGGCAGAGGACAGGACCATTGGAGAGCTGGGGATTCGCTCGAGGACAGGTGTTTCGATCTTCTGTGTTCTGAAGAAGGATAAGAACAGGATGGTGTTCAATCCTCCGCCTTCGTTCACGATTTCCAGTGGAGACGTACTCTTCTTCATAGCGAATCCACAGGGGAAGCGGAAAGTCGCCCGAATTCTCGATGGAAAACAGGGGAGAGGCACAAATGAGTAAATCCCTCTACCTCGTGTGCGGAGCCGGTGAGACGGGTGTGGCCGTGACAACTGGTATTCTCAAACAGGGCTACAGAGCAGTGGTCATCGACATCGACGAAGAGAAACTAGAGAGGATCACCGATCCCGCAGAGGATATTCTATCGGTCAGGGGCGACGTCCTCGACGATGATGTATTGATATCTGCCGGAATTGCCGATGCCCAGGGCCTTTTCGCGACTCTGTCCGAGGACAGGGAGAACGCTCTTCTCTGTCTTTCTGCAAGACGCATCAATCCCGATCTCCATATCGTGGCGCGGGTGAAGAGCCAGGAAACGGAACCGAAACTCAGGCTCGTAGGAGTCAATGCCGTGGTCAACCAGAGCAGGGTGGAAGGCTTCAGGATCTCGAGTGTGATGCTCAGGCCGGATGTCGTGTCACTTACGGACCAGATGTTCTTCAATCCCGATTGTGAGCATGCGTACCAGAGTATTCCCGTACCGGAGGGAAGCCCGGTCTCGAACATGCGGATCGACAACCTTGACATTACGAGGAAAACAGGAGTCGTCCTCATCGCGATAAGAAGGTCGTCCGGGAAGATGGTTTACAACCCCGGACCCAGGGAGAAGATCAGACAGGGCGACTTCCTCATCTCCTTTGCGACCGAAGAGGAAGTGGGAGCTATAACTGCTCTTCTGAAGTAGGGATAATCCTGCTATAAACGCGCTATGTTTAAATGATTTCAGGCAAAAAAATACATGACTGGAGAGTGTAAAATGGGTCGAAACCTTTCTAGTATGATCGCTGTCTGCATGCTCCTGATGTTCGCATGCGGGGGTGAAGAGCTTCCCGAGTCGGATGTGGTGGATGTGCCCTGTTACACTCTCAGCGTAATCGATTCCATAGGTTCTGATGAAATCGGCAGCGACTACGCATTTGGAACCATCTCGGACTTCGACTGGGGTCAGTGCGGTGAGATCATGGTTCTGGATAATTCCCAGGGCTGCATTCTGGTCTTTTCGTCTGAAGGTGAATACGTCACTCGAATCGGCCGCTACGGCCGTGGTCCTGGTGAATTGACATCCGCAGTGTACTTCGAAGTGCTCGGAGACGGCACGATATGTGTCAGAGACGGGACCAAATGGCTTCGGTATGCACGGGACGGGGAATTCTGTGAATCTGTAAACCTCCATGGTGTATTGCCCATGCAGATGGTTTCCTTCGGTGAGTACGAGATCATCGGAATCTCAAGTGAGCTAGGCTACCGGGACCAGCAGCTGACGGTGATCAAAAGGCTCTCCCGCTGGGACGAATGGTCACCACCCGACGCAACGGTTATCTACTGTGAGATCGAACACACTCTGAGCAGAAGTTATTTCATATACGACCTGTTAATGGTGGATCTCTACCCCATGCTATTCGCGGCAAGTGGTGCACTCATCTACGTTGCTCCCGAACCGACTACTGAGCCCGTAATCGATGTATACACGCATACAGGTGTCCTGGTTAGGAAAATCGAGCTTCCTTATCCAGTGGTTCCTAAATCACCTCGAGAGATGGAGGAAGAGGAGCGCTTCATTGAAGAGTTCATCTACAACGCATCTAACGGATGGATGCAGGTGGAATTGAAGCCCTTACCCGACAGAGCGATGATCAGAAGTCTCGGCGTAGACGCTATGAACAACCTGTGGGTGCAGCGGGGCACCGAGTTGACTCCGACGTTTGATGTTTTCAATTCATCTGACAGCCTGGTTTTCCGGGCGGTGCTTCCGGACAGGGAAGATGCACGTGACTGGCTTTTCGACGTTTCCGGTGAAGGCATCCTGGCAGTCCCCCAGGATCCCGAGGATTACCCCGTCATCTACATTCTAAGGATGCTGTAACGATATCTGCACGACTTACATCTGAATAGGTTTCACCTTGATGATTCTCAGGGCGTCGACCAGCATCCGGTAAGCGGATTTCTCCGAATTCGCCCGTATGGCGGTGTAGCACATATCACAGGTATTCGTGTTGCCGAATTCTTTGAGAAGTTCCTTCTGTGAGTCGAACCTTCCCTGAATTATGCCGCATGGTGCCAGCTTGCCCCAGGGATTCACTATGAAGAAACGTTTGCCGGCCTTGCAGTCCGGTTGCGAGCGCGTTCTGTAGAAGTCGATCATCTTCCTGAGGCTGTACTCGGATGTGATGATTGGATAACCCTGTTTCTGCATCTCCACGAGTTCGTCTACGATCAGCTGGAGATCGTCGAGCTCTCCGGGGGAAATCGAGAGTTCCTCTTTGCCTGTCCGGAGGTGTGTGTAGATGGAGAAGTTCACGCAGACACCCCATTTGGCTGCGAGAGCAGCGATCGCAGGAAGTTCTCTGAAGTTCTCGCTCTGTGCGACACATGCCATGACGATGTCGTTGTTACCCTGTCTGGCGAGTCTGGGAACCAGCTCGCTGATGTGCTCGAAACAGCCCTTCAGCTGCCTGAACTCGTCGTGGCGCTCATCGGGGAAGTCCAGAGAGAAGGAGAACTTGTCCACACCCGCTTCCCTGAGCGCATTGTACTTCTCCTCGGTCATGAGCATCACGTTGGAGGTCAGAACTATTGCGGGAAGAGGATCTCTTTTCCGAATGGCGCTGATTATGTCACACAGATCATTGCGAAGGAGCGGTTCACCGCCCGATATCTGAACTACTGCCGAGCCGATGCTTTCAACCAGGTCAGCCCAGACCTCGGGTTCGAGCCTTGGCTCATCGACAGGTTCTCCCCAGTTGCAGTGTTTGCAGTTCGCATTGCAGTTGAAAGTCAGTTCGTACGAGACGGATAGAGGTTTTCCAATGATCATGTTCTTGATCGTACGACCGGCAATACCCAGTTTTCGAGCAGTGGTTAGAGCTGGCATCCTTGACTACCTCCCTGAATTCTGTTCGAGCTTGTGTCGTGATCGCCTGGTTCTAATCCAGGCTTTGAATATGAAGAAAAAGTAGACCAGGAAGATGCCCCCGAAAAAGGTCAGCATCGTCCAGGGAGGGACCTTGAGGAAGTGGCCTGCCGCCGCCAGCAGGTAGAACCGGGGAAGACGACCGATGAAGATGCCTGCCATGTACTTCCACATGGAGTATCCGGATGAGAACGCAAAGAACTTGACGATGTAGAAGGGGAGAGGCGTAAGGGCGAAGATCACAATCGCCCAGAAGGGGGCCTTGTCGAACCAGCGCTCGGCTCTTACGTAAGCTCTGGTCTTGCGGTAACCCTCCGTGAATTTCATCTTCAGTACGGGTGTGAAGAAGTGGTAGTCCACCCAGCCTGCCACGAGGTTTCCCAGTGCTGCGACGACTGCAACGACCAGAAGGTTGAAGTGCTGTCCACAGAATACGATTGCGGGTTCGTGGGGAAAGACGGAAATAGCAGTGTTCGCTGGGATTGAATAGAGGAAGAGCCAGAGCAGGCCGTTCCAGTCGACCTTCATCAGAAGAAGGATCAGATTCGCAAGGCCGAACAGAACGATCACGGCACCGCAGACGTGGGTAAGCCGCGGAAGATCCCAGAAGGAATTGTACTCGCTTGCCTTCAATCCGTGTTCGGAGTCATTCGAGCGTATCTGCTCGTCGCAAGGCGTGGGATTCAAGTTATCCCTTCGGTTTAAATGCATGGTCGGGGCGGCCGGATTTGAACCGGCGACCCCCTGCTCCCAAAGCAGGTGCGC
>CBDUZS010000076.1:0-11078 GCA_965371785.1 uncultured bacterium | reverse complement strand
CGAAACGCCGCCCACAGCCGTTCGAACTTCAGCGAATAACGAGTCTAGAAGTTCGCCTTGATGCTTCCCCAGGTACTACGGTCTAATGCAGTTACCCCCCAGTCGTAGTGAACTGTACCGTTCCAGGCGCGGTAGGTGAAGGTGCCAGTTGGAGGCCAGCCGGCAGCAAGCCCACGGTATGTGATGATGGTCAGATCGGCGTTGGAGTACGTGTTGGGGCCACCATTCGTGTAGTAGAAGCCACCGACACCAGACACAGCCTCTTCCGCCGTGATGATGATACCTTTTGTTTCACCGGTAAGAATCTCCAGGCCGCCGACATCGATGTGAGTCGGCTGGTCCACTCCTGCGCCAACGACCACAACACTGCCCAGCTCATTCCATCCGGCCGTGCTTGTTTCGAAGCCGTTCGCCGTGCCATCACGCCAGTAGACGTGAACCGTATAGGACGGTGCATCCGGACCCAGATTGCATTCCCAGCCGACAACCGTGAGGGAGTCAACCCCAATGAGGTCGAACGAGTTCCCGGCATAGTTGTTGTTCTGCGCGAACAGAGTCGTGAGCTCGGAATCGCCTGTGGCGTCAGTCGCCGGCAAGGAATGGGGGTACGGCGAGGCCTCGGCACCACTGTCGGTTCTAGCGAGCGCTAAGCCTGGAATAAGGCATACAAGCACCAGCGAAAGAGAAGAAACAAGAAACGTCTTCATAAACAACCTCCCTTTAGTATGTCATAGAACACCATCAGATAATACTAAATACATCCAGTCAGCCTGCTGAGTCAATGGCTCGGTCCGATGATGTAAAAACCTTATAATTCCCTTCAGTCCAGCACGATCATCCTCGCTGTCTGCCTGGCTCCACCCTCGCTCCTGACCTCTACGAGGTACGTCGCAGAGGGCAGTTCCGAAACGTCCAGGAACCTGTCCCCCGGCGCCAGAGTGGCCGTGATCACCGAGCGGCCTGCAAGGTCGAAGACCGTTACATCCAGGAACATCGGCTCGGAGCCGGTCCAGCGGATGGAAGTGCTCCGCGTACACGGATTCGGTCCGAAGGTCAGCGTGCCCATACCGCCTGGTGGAAGACTGGGAACGTCATCGATCCCCAGCAGGTTACCGCACAAAACCTTGAACATCGGATCGAAAGTGATCTGCTGCGGCTCGAAGCCGACTGAGAAGACCTCGTTCTGAATCTGGATATCGTTCCACATCACTACCGTCGTATCCTGAGCAGTGCCCTCGATACGGAATTCCAGCGGCATCTCGAAGATTGGGCCAATTGTCTGGATCTGATCCACCGTGATGCTCACGTCCCAGGTGGCGCCGGACTGGCTCCAGTCGTAGGTCAGGTCGTAGATCGGGTAGCCCCAGTCGTGTATCCATGTATCGAAGAACCAGTCTATGTCCCCTCCGATGTAGGATTCGATGTGATCCCTGAACTCGTCCGTCGTCACGATCCCATAAGCGTACGCAGTGAAGTAGTCGTTCAGGCACCCGAAGAAGGTCTCGTCTCCCAGGACGTGTCTGAGCATGTGAAGAACGGCGCCAGCCTTCTCGTAGGTCGTGTAGCTGAATATCTCGTCGGGAGTCGTCGGACTGGTGATCGGGAACATCTCCCCGCTGTTCAAATAAGGGAGCATGATGTCATCGACCATGTACTCCCTGTACGCCCAGCTTCCGTAGGTTTGCATCCAGAGTGCCTCACCCAGTACGGCGAAACCTTCCTTCAGCCAGATGTGCTGCCATTCGTACATGGTCACGCAGGCGCCCCACCACATGTGTGTCATCTCGTGGGCGATCAGCCAGTCGTAGTTCGTGTACCCGTTCACGGCAGCGCTTACGTGCGCAATCGCCGATGTATGCTCCATGTCACCCTTGGGTGTCTCGACGAGTGCGAATTTGACGTTCCAGGGGTATGGCCCGAAGAGCGACTCGAGATTAGCGAGCATCAGGTCGACGTTGACGAAGCTCTCGAGAGCATCTTCGACGTCCCAGGAATAGACGTAGTAGTAGATCCTGCTGTCCGTCGAATCGTGGAGCACGGTGTAGTCACCAACGGCCAGTGTTGCAAGGTACGTAGGCATCTGTTGAGGGAAGGACCAGTGGTAGGTTGCCTTCCCGCCCGAGTACTCCACTCCTGCGGAATCACCGTTTGCCACGGCATAGAGAGTATCCGGGCAGGTTATGTGGAAATAGAACGAGGCTTTGTCGTTCTGATGATCCCAGCAGGGGAACATGCACTTCCCCATGCACTGCCCTTCGGTGTAAACGCCGACCCCTATGTGATAGGTGATCATGTTGTTGAACCAGAAGCCCCCCCATGCTTCATGGTACGGCTCACCCGAATACGAGATGAAGACTTCGGTCGTGTCGCCCACGCTGATTGCACTGGAGAGTGTTATGAACAGCGAGTCGGCATCCTGGTAGTAGGCCAGCGAACCCGTTCCGTCCCATACAGCATCAACAATGAGCTGCCTGAGATCGAGCCGGATGTCCGACACCGTTCCCCCGGCCGATGTCATCAGTATTGCAGTCGTACCCGCTATCTCCTGTATCTCGCGAAAGACCTCTATCTGGAGATCGTAGTGCAGGATATCACATGGATTCTGGGGGTGGTCTATCCCGGTAAGGTAGTATGCAGGTCCAAGAGGTCTGGCCAGTGCAGATACATCAAGGCGCGGATGTGGCTGCGCACAGAGTACGACCAATAACAGACTGAGCATCCCGATCACTCTCCTAACTCGAAGAAGAGAACTGATTCCATATCTCAACGCTAAGATGAAGGTTGTGAAAAAGCAATCGGGCGAAACGGGCAGAACGGAATAAATGAAAAGAGAGTGTTCTCCGGTTACCATCCCATCAGCCTTGCGAAGTCATCCCGAAGAGAGCAGAATACGTATAGAGATACTCGTACGGTGGGACCGGTCACAACCACTAAGGAGGCTGTTACCTTCCACTGGGTTACTAAATTCCAGGGTTGCTTGCATCCTGCTTCTTGCATGCCTGCTTTTGCGGCCCCGGGGAAGGAAAGGGATCGAATTGCGTAAAGGTAAACCATTTTCCGGAACTCGGGGACTCATCGCCGCCGTCCCGTTCGCGCTTCTTGTCCTTGGTGTTTCCATGGTGATCCATCTTGCAGCAGAGAAAGCACACGCGGAGGACATCGATTACATTCCTGTGTACATCCGTGACGTACCCGTACCGTCTCCCGACGGTGTCGGGCCCGATGTGTACCTGGCTTCACCTATCCCAACATCACCTCCACCGAACCCGCAAGTGGGAGATTCATGGATATGGTGGCTATGGATCCACTACCCGATGCCCCCCCATTTCGAGGAGCATGTCTGTACGGTTCGGGGTCTGAGCGATAACGGTTACGTTGTGGTCAGAGACCTGGAATGGCTTGTGTCCATCGACCAGGCCGACGTCGATTCGATTCTCGAGTACTGGGAGAACAAAAGCATCGGTCCGTATCCCACTCAGGGCATCTACGAGATCGACAGCCTTGCCTTCGGAACCCCACCGGACGAGATGGACAACGATCCGCGGATTTACCTCATGTGGTTCGACTTCGAAATAGCAGCGGACGGGTTCTTCTTCTGGTTCGACATGTACCCGGATGGCGCTTACCCTCCCTACCACAGCAACGAGTGTGAGGTGCTCTATCTCAACACTACGAGCTCCGGAGGCCCGAGCGGGTACTACATGCTCGCCGTGGCCGCCCACGAGTTCGAACACATGATACACTGGAAATACGACGACAACGAGGATTCCTGGGTGGACGAGGGGCTTGCAGAACTGGCGATGTGGTTCTTCGGCAACCCGGATAACATCAGCGCATTCAACAACAATCCGGACAACAATCTCACGGTCTGGGAAGGCACCTGGGCCGACTACATCAAGACGTATCTCTGGACACTCTACTTCTACGAAAGATACGGCGGTCATCCGTCGATCTTCGCCGTAGTCCACGAACCGGCAAACTCCATTACCGGATACAACGAAGTACTGGGAGACTTCGGTTATACGGAAGTCTTCGAGGACGTTTTCGCGGACTGGACCGTGGCGAATTTCCTGGATGACACTTCGCTGGTGGACGGCAGATACGGCTACGCAGGTGAGGACCTGCCCCCGTTCAACACGGCCGGCACCTATTCCACGTATCCGGTCAGCGACATCTTCAGGACCGTGAATCACTGGGGGACCGACTACTACCGATTCCAGGACTTCGAAGGATTCGAAACCCTGGCGCTGACGTTTGACGGAGCCGATGGCAACGTCTTCGCCGTGTGGGGAATTGCCCTCTACGAAAGCAGCACTACCGATGTTCAGAGGATGGTTCTGGACGGGTCCAGTCAGACGGGAGCACTCTACATCCCGGGACTGGTCGACCCGGGTGACGAGGTTATCCTGGTTGTTGCCAGCACCTCCAGCTCCGGCGGATCCGGCTACTACTTCAGTGCATACGACAGCCAGGGAATCGAGCATGAGTCACCATATCCATGCGAAATTTCTCTGAGCGCATCACCGAATCCTTTCAGCGGATTCGTGAATCTGCAGCTCGGATGGAGCGGTGACGCAGGCAGTGGCAGCGTAACCATCGAAATATTCGATCTTCTCGGCAGACTCGTGCAAACGCTCGATTGTGAGGTATCCGGCGCTGACGGAGTGACAATGGTCTGGGACGGACACCTTGCCGATGGCAATCCCGCATCTTCCGGCATCTACTATGCAAGGGCACGGATCGGTTCGGAGAGCAGCGTAGCGAGCCTGCTGTTCATGCCATAGGATTCCCACGGGGTGAGTAGATGGCTGTATCCTGCAAGGGTGCAGCCATCTTTCTTCTTCGGTGTATTCAAACATCTTGCTAAGAGCGCTTCCGAACTGCGGCAATGATGTCATTCATACGTGTTACTTCGCATGTACTCAAGTTTGAAGCCGGAGGGGATGTCCTTCGGGTAATTGCTTCTATAAGTGAGCTTGACATAAGTAGACGACCGGTCTATTATAACTTCTGACAAGTTTCGGGCAACCAACTGGAAAGGAAATCCGTAATGACGAGAACCTGCTTTCTAACAACATTATTGCTGATTCTCATGCCCGTATCACTGGTTTCAGCGGATGAGGTTGTACTGGAGCCCTGCAAGGACGCTTTCGTCTGTGATTGCATGCCTGGAACAACAAATCCATTCGCTGGTAACCAGTATCTCGCCCAGGGGCGTATCACCGTCTGCTACCACAAATCCTTCATCGAATGGGATCTGAGCAGTATTCCAGCCGGCTCGACAATCGACAGCGCCGAGTTCCGCATTTTCTGTTGTCAGAGGAGTGGCGGCGGTTCCGGTCAGATGGTCTACTACCGCCTCATCGAGAACTGGAGCGAAACAACTGTTTGCTACAATAATATGCCGGCTTACACCGAGGATGGAGGGATCATACTTCCCACCTGGCCTGGAGCGAATTCCTGGCATATCGTAGATGTCACCGACTTTGTCAGCGACTGGTTCACCGGAGTGACTGAGAATTACGGTCTTCATTGCGGAAGCCAGAACACCAGCGCTCCGAACGATGCCATCTACTACTCATCGAGAGTGTCGGCAAGCTCATATCGCCCCAGACTGGTGGTTACCTATACGATCCCGTCCTCCCTGGAAACTTCCACCTGGGGTAACCTGAAGGTAATGGAGTAATACTTATCGGATTAGAGAAGGCTGCCGACAGAAACGGCAGCCTTTTCTTTGTGATCCCGGATGAACTGTCAAGTGAATACGTGAGACCTGATCAACGGGCAGCGAGAAATAGTCCCGCTCAGAACACTTCCGAGACGGCTGAGGCGATATCGTTGATGCCGTATGGCTTTCGCACGTACACCAGTTTGAAGCCGGGAGGGATGTCCTCGGGGTCATGGATTTCGGTGTTGCACGCGATGATCATGTGCTTCCCTGCAGTATGAAGCTCCTTGATGAGCTCCTTCATTTCGGTTTGTATCGTTTCGATATCTGCCATCAGGAACAGGAATCGATCTGGTGACTGCGTATAATCCTTGAGCGCCTGGCCCGGGGAAGAGTGTGTAGCGACGGTAAAACCGAGCATTCTGAGCATGTCACTGCCCGAATCAAGATCCTGCGTGTCCGAAGATAGGAACAGAACGGTTTTTACCTCTGCAGAGCTCGGCGGGCTTTCTTCAGTGACGACTATCTGATCGGTATCCGTGAGGACATGCTCGACTGCGAAGCTGAGGAGAACCAGAGATGACGATCCGGGGAATATCTCGATCCTGCCTACGGTTTCCACTTCGCATGTCCGAAGCTCTCCCGAATCGGACGATGAAATGGCGGTCTCGATTATTCGTGCCGCTTCATACGGGGAGAAAATATTCGTAATCGATTCCCCGGCTCTGACTGGGGTTCTCAGCTTTGCCGGCAGTTTGTCAGATACCTCTATTACGATAAGGTCCTGTTCAACGGAGCTGCCTGCGATTTCGGCCATGATATAGCCCTGGCTCAGCACACCCAGACACCTCTTCATTATGCTGTAACGTGAAGCCTGTGAGCTGTCTTCACCGCTGCCAAGCATCGTGCGGTCGAGGATAATGAAGAGATCGGCCTGTTTCCCGCTTATCTCAATCTTCCTGCTGAAGACGAAACATGAAACCTCAACTCCCTGTGAATCAGTTATTCGCGCCTTCCTTGGATTGCCGGAAGCGGATGAAGACGAGGGTGCATCGAAGAAATGGATCGACAGGCCGAGGTCGGAGAGACTGCTTCCCACGAGGAGCCGTCTTTCGGTGCCGAACAACCTGAGAGCGTAATCATTTGCTTCGAGGATAATCGCGTCGACACAATCCCTTATCAAGACCGCAGCCGGAAGATTACGCAGCAAGGTGTTCTGGTTTTCCTCGTCAGGCAGGAAAGCAAGGAGTGAAGGGTTATCGCTGACTCTGAGGCTATCGAGTATTTCCTTCAGTTTCTCATTCGTCACGTTGGTCTCCACGTTCGACCGAGGGCTGCTTCAGCTGTCGCAATGCACACAATATATTGCTTTAACTCCCAACCCGGTCAAAGTCAGGGGATACCCATCTCTTCGACAGAATCAGCACAGCCCTTGCTGCTGCGGTACTGACCTCCTTTGAACTGTTTCTCAGAAAAGGGAGGAGCAGACCAGGTCTTACACCCCTTCCTCTAGACGCCCATCGAACCAGATCTATCAGTACGTTTCTTGGCAAGGAGTCACGGCTCACCCTTCTGATGGCTCTGCTTACCGAGGAATTATCGGGCACGTCACCAGACCTCAGGAGAGTCTCCAGAAGGGCACCGAAATCTTTTGCGTCCCCTATCAGGGACTTCAGCACCGAGCGTGTTCTCTGAGTCAGCGGCAGGGGGAATCGCCCCAGGAGCTCGAGGAGTGCTTTCTCCCTTCCGCGGCTCGATTCGAGAGACGATGCCGCAGCCGATTCCAGGCTGCGAAGCATACCTGCCGAGATATTGTTCATTTGAAGGCTGTCGAGCCGTGAGATTCCCCATGAACAGCCTTCCGATACACACTCCAGTGCTGCTTTCCCCGCTAATTCAGTTCCAGTCGAGTAGATAGCTTCCAGCAGTTCGGCCCTGGGCTTGAAGCTCTTGCGGCAGTAGAGGTCTGCCAGAAAGGGGGCAGCCAAGGGATCACCCATCAGGACGATTCCTCTGAGTGCGGCCTTCCTCTCCATCGTAGTATCCCGTTCATCACGCCCTGGCAGCCAGTCCGATTCAAGTGCCCTGCATAGCGTTTCAAGCCCCTGACTCCATCCGGTCGCACCAATTCCCTTCAGGGCAGCCCTGCGGACCCAGGTATTTCCGTCCGTGACCATTCCGGCAACCAGTTGTCCTGCGGAACTGCTCCCGATACGGGCCAGCGCTTCCACTGCTCTGGTCCGTACGTGGGGACTCACGTCCTTCAGGGCTTCTTCGAGAGCCTTCGAAGCACAGGTCCCATCCATCAGGCCTAGAGAGAGTGCGGCACTCTTCCTGAGCGCGGGCGCCATTCTCCCGCCGACGACATCGGCAAGACAGGCTGTCATGTTCCGATCGCCTGCAATCCCCGATGCTTCGAGCAGTGCTTTACCGTCCCGTGTCTCACTTCGCTTGTCTCGCGGAAGAGCCCTGAACCAGTCGAGGAAGCTGTTGCCGTCTGCAATTCCTTTTCCGCTCGCTATGAACCGGGAAGGAACGGGCGCAGTCAGCTCCCCTCTCTGTGCTTTCTTCTTCCGGGAAGCTATTTCTGCAAGTTCTTCTACTGAATCACATTCCTCCGAAGCGGATACAATCGATACGGTGATGTCCAGAAGTGGGTAGAACCGGAACTCGCCATGCCTGTCCAGGGCTTCTATTCCCCCCGCCGCTCTGTCGGTCTCGTTGTAGAATCCCCTGGCCTTTGCAGAAAACCTGGGCGCGACCGTTTCCAGTGCTTCGATGAACGGCTTCCCTCTGCCGGCGCAGACGAAGTCGTCACCTCCGATATGCCCGACGAAGTACCCGCTCAGTGATTGCTCGAGAAGTTCGGCAAGACATCGAAGGACAGCATCTCCCCTTGCGAACCCGTAGTAGTCATTGAACGGCTTGAAGCCTGTAATATCGATGTAGGCTGCATAGTCCTCGCCGTTCAGAACGTGCCCTTCCAGTACTCTCCTTACAATCTGGTTACCCGGAAGACCTGTCAGCGGATTCGCCGAACCAGCCTCGGACATGATCTTGCGGAGCCTTGACTGCAGGGCTGCAGCTACCCCAGGAGCAGCATCGGGTGAAATAACACTCCAGGCGCCACGCTCGAGCCATTCGACCGCTCCGATCCCATCCGTAACGACGATCCAGGGAGTGCCGGACGAGCCGAGCCAGTCCGTGACTCCCTCTGCAATCGAATGCGGATCCTGTGTGCTTCCATCGATGAACACAACGGAAGGAAGGGATTGACCTTCACCGGGGATTTCCTCCACAAGTTTCTCGATGGGGAACGGCGGCTGGGACCTGCCCAGCCACAGGGAACCAGGTATCGGCATCCCTTCAGGATTCATCCTGTTCTGCGGTCCATTCGTCACTATTCGTACCCCAGAATGCAGTCGAGCACCCTGTCTATCGTGACGATTCCTTCCGGTTGTCCGGTGGGTCCGAGAACAACCCCTGCCGGTGCTTTAACCCTTCTGAGTTCGAAGATGATTCTCCCTGGGGCGGCTGTCAGCTCGAAGTAGGGCAGCCCCTCCGTCATGCTGGAGAGATTCCAGGAGCCGGTGTGTCTGACGAGTTCGGAACTCCTGATGTATCCAAGAAGGGTTTCTCCATCCGCTTCCCATACGAGAAGGAATTCGGAACCGGTTCGAAGGACCTCGGACAGGACTTTTCCTCGTTCAGTACCCAGTCTCACGGATGGAATCGAATTGGGATCTTCCATGTAGAGTTCTGCCGTTGCCGATGCGAGGTCCAGTATCCGGCTCGCTCTCAGCCCGGCGATGTTCCCAGCCGAGATCAGGAAGCTCTTCACCTCCTCCCTGCTCTCGATGAACCTTGAAGATCCTCTCTTCCCGACGATGAGCCTCGAGAGGAATCCGGCAAGGAAAATCAGCGGAAAGAATAGAAAACGCAGTACTTGCACCAGGGGCGCAAGAGGGTAAACGATTCGGTCTCTGCTGAGGAAGAAGAGCTGTTTTGGAATGACCTCAGCGAAGACGAGGATGATCAGAGAAGTCAGTACTACCGTCACGTATTCAGGCCAGGGAACGTGGATGGTTCGCGTGATCGATATCGAGATTGCGGATGCAAGGACCATTCCGACATTCGTACCCACAAGGGTAGTCGTGAGGAAGAGCTCCGGCGATTCGAGCAGCCTGACCACCAGACCCGCCCAGGTGCGGCCATCGCGCTTGCCTGACCAGGCCCGGATTCTACCGGCGGATGAAAAGGCTGTCTCCGTTCCGCTGCAGACCGCGTTGAGCACCAGAGCAGCGAACAGGATTCCAGCCATCAGCAGCATGGTTCTTCCTCCTCGCAGCGCCTTACGATGTGAAGTTTCTCCAGCCTGGGCCCCTCCGCTTCGAGCACCTGTATCCTGAATCGGGCCAGATCGACCCATTCCCCAACCGATGGGATTCTGCCGGTGATCTCTTCGAGCAGCCCACCTGCTGTCTCGGCATACTCGGAATACAGGTTGTCGCCAACCAGCTCGGACAGATGCTCCACTCTGATCGTTGCGGGTATATCGAACCCCCCAGCCCTGCGAACGACTCCCGGTGGAAGACTCGACTGATCCGTCAGGTGGTGGAAGATAACGGCCTCGAGGATGTCATCTACAGTGATCATGCCCGTCCAGTCACCGTATTCATCGAAAACGGCACCAATGCTGGATCCCGAGCTCCGCAGCTCTTCGAGCACGTCACCCAGGGGGGCGGTCTCCGGGAGAACGGGAATGTCATGGATCTGCAGCTGCTCTTCATCGGTGAGAAACTCCCTGGCATCGATGAAACCGAGAACCTCTTCCCTTGGCCCACCTACGAGAGGATACCTGGTGTACTCCGTCGATCGGACAACGGAAAGCATTTTCTCCCTGCTCCAGGATTTCCGGAGCACCGTAGTGCTGGATCTGGACACCATGGCCTGATCACACTGTCTCTCGTTGAGAGTGAGGAATGCCACGGTTATCTTTGCTTCCGAGCCGAGAACACCCTCGGTCTGACCGAGTTCCATCAGCGAGAGTATTTCTTCAGAGGAAAGTTCTTCACCGCGATCTGTGACACCGGCAGCCCTGGCTGCAATCCTTGTGACACCGGACAGGACTGCTGTGACGGGAGAGCACAGTGTCATGAAGACACGCATGACTCCCGATGTGCTCTTCACCCACGCTTCCGCATTTGCAATTGCATAAGTCTTGGGAGATATCTCGCCGAAGACGAGTAGAAGGAATGTCATCAGAAGTACTGCTAGTCCCAGACCCAGCGAGCCGGGAAGGATCTCGGCGATCATGACGGTGGCAACCGCTGATGCGGCGACGTTTACAAGTGTATTGCCGAAGAGCACCGCTGAGAGGAGCCTGTCCGGCTTTCCGAGAAGCCTGAGG
>CBDUZS010000075.1:0-11177 GCA_965371785.1 uncultured bacterium | reverse complement strand
AACCCGAAGCAGTCTCCGAGCCCGAGGCAGTGGAAGAGGCTGTTGCACCGGAACCCGAAGCAGTCTCCGAGCCCGAGGCAGTGGAAGAGGCTGTTGCACCGGAACCCGAAGCAGTCTCCGAGCCCGAGGCAGTGGAAGAGGCTGTTGCACCGGAACCTCCTTCCGAACCAGCCGAGAAGAAGCCGAAGGCCAAGAAGAAGAAGAAGAAGAAAAGCGAATAGCGGGGATTGTGGGAATGGAAGGGCTTCCCCGGTGAGCGTCCTGGAAGCCCTCCATACGCTATGAGCAGGCAAACCGTATACGGGTATACACTTGGCTGCCGGTTGAATGCCTACGAGACGGAAGCTATCCTCGATGAGATCGAATGCAGATGTGCATTCGACAGGGCAGCAGATCCTGAGACAGCCGATGTGATCGTAGTTAACACCTGTGCTGTAACCGGTAGAAGCCAGGCAAGATCCCGTAAAGCAGTCAGATCATTCCTGAGACGTGCTCCCAATGCTCTTGTGGCAGTCACAGGCTGCGTAGCAGAAGTCTCACCGGAGGACTTCTCGCCCGAACAGGTCATTCTCATACCCAACACGGAAAAGGCTGCCATTGTCGACAGGATATGCGAGCGCAAGGGGATTCAACCACTTCCAGCAGACAATCCAGGACAAGGAGCGCTGTTCCCTGCAAAGGCTCCGACTAAAATGGCAAGAACGAGGGCTTTTCTGAAAGTGCAGGATGGCTGTGACAACAGGTGCACGTACTGCATTGTGCCTCGAGCCAGAGGTAATTCAGCAAGCCAGCCAAGGGAGATCGTTCTGAAACAGGCCCGGACGCTTTCAGAGGGAGGTTATCGTGAAATCGCCCTGACCGGCGTGGACCTCGTGAGCTACGGAAAGGACCTTTACGGGACATCGTACGGACTACCGGACCTTGTCAGAGACCTTCTGGAAATTGGTGGGTTCAGAGTAAGGATCGGCTCTACAGAGCCAATCGGACTCACTCGTAATACTCTTGCAGCGCTTTCACTTCCGGGTGTATGCAGACACTTCCATCTTCCGCTGCAGAGCGGCTCTGACAGAATCCTCTCCGAAATGGGCCGGAAGTATGGAAGACGGCACATTTATGAACTTCTCTCGACGCTCGATGAATGTTTTCAGGGCGCTGCCATTGGAGCCGACATCATCGTTGGCTATCCCGGTGAAACCGATGAGGACTTTGCGCAGACACTCGATCTAGCTACGGATGACAGAATTGCCTACCTGCACGTTTTTCCATTCTCCCCGAGAAAGGGGACTCCTGCTTACGATATGCGGGAGAGTATGATACATCCTGAGCTTGTATCCGAAAGGGCTGTCCTTCTACGCGGAGTATCAGCGGAATCAAGGAGAATATTCAGGAAGTCCAGGGTGGGGGAGGAGTCCCTCATTCTAGTAGAAGGCAGAATGATGAACGGCAGGATGATTGGTCTCACGGACAATTACATCCCTCTGATGGCGCCAGAGAACAGCATCGAGGGAGAATTGCTTAGAATTACCGTATCAACCGACAACGTATGCTGGGGTTTGAGGTAGCATGTTCATTGGAATAACGGGGAATAGCGGTACAGGGCAGACAACGGTTGCGGGAGTGTTCGAAAAACTGGGAGCCCGTGTATGCTCACTCGATGAAACAGGACACAGACTCATGGACCGCAGGCAAGTACGATCAGCTCTTGCGAAGAGCTTTTACAGGCCTGAGTTCGAGCACATATCAGGCGTCCGTATACGCAGGCAGCTCGCTGATTCCATCTTTCTGGAGCGGGAACATCTCGCACTCCTCGAGTCCATTCTCCATCCCATGATGATCCGCTGGGCAGGTCTATGCCGCTCGATTCTGGAAGGTCGTCCGGGGGTCTGGGTGCTCGAGGGAGCGCTTCTGTTCGAGCTGGGGCTCGAGAAGCTCGTGGATACCGTTATTCTTGTCTCCGATAGTCTGAACAGGGTCCAGGAACGGCTGGTCGACCGTGACCGGATAGATACCAAAGTCGTACTCGCACGGTGGGCACACCAGTGGCCCCTCAGCAGGAAGAGACATCTTGCCAGTATTGTCCTGGATAACAGCGGCACTCTGGAAGAGCTTACCGAAAAGGCGGAAAGGCTCTATATTTCCCTGACCGAAACTGAAACAGGGCGTTTGCTCAACGATCAACGTCCCCATCCGATTAAGGAGCCTTAAGTGGCCAACAGAACAAGAAAGCGTCTAACGAAGACAGAACTCAAGAAGGATCCAATAGCGGACAACCTCATGAAAGGCATGGGTTTCGTTCAGAGTCACCTCAAGGAGATGATTGGCGCTGCGATTACAATCGTCATCGCGATAATCGTAATCCAGTCGGTCATCGGCAGCTCCAGAGATGCCGAGAACGATGCAATGGCGAATTTCATAACGGCAGAAATTCTCTTCTCCCAGGCTGAACAGTACAGCATCGCAAACCAGCCCGAGGCGGCAATGCAGGCGCTTCAAACCTCTTACGTACTCGCTGTAGAAATATACAATCAGCACAGCAACAGATCGTGGGGCAGGAGGGCTGCCATTCTGTCAGCAAAAGCGGGAATTGTCCTTGGACGAGACGAGGAAGTCATCACACGCATGCAGGATCTTCTCTCGACGAACCTCCCGACCCATATAGAGAACGGCGCAAGGATTCATCTCGCAATCGCTCTCGAGAACCGAGGAGGCGCTGAAGATCTGTTGAATGCCGAGTTTCATCTTCAGGCCATACTCGACAATTCTCTTCCGGATTCGAGGATGGCTGCAGAAGTAATGGCAAGTCTTTCGAGGATTGCTTACAGGAATGGTAATTATCCGGAAGCTCTAGAATTGCTCGAGAGCTCACTTGCCATAACCGGGGACACGACAGCGTTCATCTCATACCAGCTTGCCAGGCTCGATATCTTACGGTAGAAGCGAAAACTGCGGTACGAGGGAGGGCCGGTCTTGCCGGCCTTTTCTCATTTCAGGCTACGGGTACAATGTCCGATAAGAGATATTATGTAAAGTTACTAATGTTATGCAGTGTGTATTGTTATTCGTAACTTTACAGAATATCAGCCATACCATTGTAAGACAAGATATTAGGAATGCGAGTCAATTTGTATTGCGTTTAGTAACTATTACATAATATCAGCCATGCCATTGTAAGACAAGATATTAGGAATGTCAGGCAGTGCGTACTGTTATGAGTAACTTTGCATAGTATCAGCCATACCATCTTTTCTTGCGATTACCCTGCTGATGGCATGCCGGTGCGGTATGCCGCCCGACATGCAGTCGAATACTTCCTCTGTCGTGAATTCTATCTTCCAGTCGTGATAGTAAGTCAGTAACTCTCCGGATATCCACTTGTGAGAGGTTGGCTCGGCATCCGGCGCTCTTGCGATGAACGGCTTTTTGACGAATACGGACAAAGCGTTGAGTCCTTCAGGACTTGTGAAGCGTCGGTAGTTCCCGAGGACTTCTTGCCGTAAGTGCTCTGGAATGTACTGGAGCACCCCGGTCGAAAAGATGATGTCGCAGCTTTCGGTGAGTCGGAACTCGTTGATGTCGGCCACGAAGACGTTCAGTGAGGCCTTTGCCTTGTCCGCAAGCCTCTTCGCCTTCTCGACACCGGCTGGAGACATGTCGAATGCTGTGACCGCGTAGCCTTTGCCAGCAAAGAACACTGCGTTTCGTCCCTCACCGCAGCCGACATCGAGCAGTGTCACGCGGGCGTTATCAGGCGGCATCAGCTCCAGCACCTTGAAACAAGTCGAGGATGGCTTGACACCCCAGTAGTAATCGTCCTGATCGTACCGTTCATCGTAGATATTGCTCATATGAATTTCAATTCGAGGTCACTCCCCCGCCTTCTCTGACCTCCTGTCAATTAACAATTTACCGGCTACGCCCACGTTCTCCGGAGAATTTTCTCTGATGAGAACTATGATCGTTTCCTTCGGCAAGCCGTACCCTCTTGTTGCAGCATCCGTCAGCTCTCTCGCAAGAATCCTCTTCTTTTCAACGTCTTCGATTGGGGGTCCTTCGATGCTGATGATCGGCATTTTTTCTCCTTTCAGAATTGTTTACAACTCGATACATCCTATGTCCTCACGAATTCCTGCAAAGGCCCGTAGTCGTGCTGATCTGCTATTTTAAGAGCTGCAATGTACCTTTCTCGCGTATCACCAGCCCTTGATAGATCCTCGCTTCCCCATGTAAACCTTGGACGCTTGAGGATGTTTTCCAGCAGTAGATCTGTCATCAGCCTTGCATGGCGACCATTTCCGTTGGGAAACGGATGAATCGACACGAGCCTGTGATGAAAACGAACAGCTATTTCATCAGGCGATTGCTCGAGTATTTCTATCCACAACCTTGTATCGTCGCACAGGTTCTTGAGGCCCGTCGAGATCTGATGCCATGGTCCGCCTACGTTCTTTTCACTCCGCCGAAAATATCCCGCCCATTTCCAGACATCGCCGAACATGCGCCTGTGAAGTTCCCTGATGAATTGCTCACTCAGAATATCTGCCGGTTTTGTTCTGTCCAGCCAGGTTAACGCCTTGATAATATTGTCCTGTTCCCAGCGATCTAATTCACCACGTGTCGTTATGTGCGTGAGAAGAATTCCCTCTGCATCGTAGGAATCAAAGGGCGTTGCTCCTTCGGGACAATCAAGAAGTGGCATTATTCATCCCATAGGCTTAATGGAGACCCGTCCACGATTTCTTCGATCATATCGGACAGGATACCTTCGTTTTCTTCTTTACCGAGCGCTTGCCCCTCGAGACTCATTGAATGGGAAGCTCTAGCAAGCCGTTTGACTGCGACTTGCAGGGCTTGATTGCGAACAGTCTCTTCGAGGCTCTTCAGGGGAACAAGACCGTAGACGAAAACACAGCCCAGTGCCTCGGCGGTTTTTTGCATTGTTCTGAGTGTGGCTGTACCATCAATCTCCTGTTTCTCAATGAAGGATATGCGCTGCTTTGTGACGCCCATGCGTACAGCGAGTTGTCTCCCACTCATCCCAAGAGCATTTCTGATCGCTCTAATCCATCCCTTGAACGGAATAGGGATATCGAGTAATGGTTGAAATCCTGCTAAGGTAATCTGCAATTGATTTCTGACAAGCTTGTTATTTATTTTCATCTGTAGACCTCCAACAGTCAATATATATATTGTCATTAGCAACATATCAGTCAATACATATATTGACATATTAGATCGTCATGTCAACATATGTATTTACGATACATAAAATGGAAACACGTTATTCAACTCTGTTTCGGATCGTTCTCTAGCAGGGTTGCCGTTTCGACATCGAATGCAGTTCTCTTACGATGAAGACGGCTCCGATGATTGCGGGCACGTAGAGAAGAAAGAACCTCTGGAGTAATGCGAAAACCCCGAGAACCCCCTCCGGCATCAGGAATGACATCAGGGCCGCAATGCTGATCTCGGCGATTCCGCTGCCCCCGGGGCTGGGAGAAAAATACAATACGAAGAGTATTATTGCCTGTATGGCAAGTACTTGCACGAAAGAACCGTCGACACCCAGACCGAGCATGAGCACGTAAGCGAGAATGAACTTGTTCATGTAGAGAAAGAGCGTTATCAGCGGGCTGAGTACAAGCGTGGATCTGTGTGATCTGAAGATCATCCGGCAGGTCTTCTGGTATGCTTCTATCTCCCGCGTGATGTGTGTCGCAGTTCTGGAAATTTTTTCGTCGAACCTCGGGAACTTTCTCTCGAGCCAGGCTGAGAACCGTCTCAGAAGTGAAATGAATGTCGTAGGCCTGGCAATAAGGAAGATGAGCAGAGAGAGCTGTACGAAGAACACAACGAAGCAGAAGGCAATAAGACCCTTCATCAGGACACTTGTCAGTGATGCGCTCAGCAGAATGTATGACGCTCCCGCTGCGGCCACAAAGAATACCAGTGTAGCGAAATAATTGAGAATACTGACCGCAAGTGATTGGCCTACAGTGATTCCCGCTCGGTGATATACGAAGAGTTGTGCCGGTCCCCCACCACTCTGTGAGGGAGTTATCGCTCCTAGAAATATGTTTGCCAGGTTTGCCCTGAAACTGATCCAGAAACTGATTCCAGGCCTGATCTTTCTCATGAAAATGTGGTTTCTGAGTGAGCCCAGCCACATGTCCAGAAAGGACATACCAAGAACCAGGGCAACGAACTTGAGATCGAAGTGCCGAAATGCTCTGAGGGTTTCGGTTGTCCCGGTCTTGAGGAAGAGAAAGGTCAGCGCACTTATCGTCAGTACCGCGAAAAGAAAGATACCTTTGCGGATCCTGTCCCTGTTGAACAGCCGCTCAGCAGCAATCGATGAATTCAGCTCGTTTCCGGCAACTTCCCGCTCAGATGAGTGTTCGACCATCGATGTCTCCGGGGATTCCCCTGTCTGCCCACTGCAGGAGACTCGGGAAGAAGTCTGCGGTTCTGGCTGCGCGTTCGCTCCAGTCATTACGGTTGAGTATCAGCGGAACGGTCATGTGTTCTCTGCATAGCGAACCGTGCGAGCCATGGTGCTCAGGCCATTCCCATGCCTGTCTGAGGTCGTATCCGTTACGTGATACTACGATCAGGTCCCCGGTCCGGCTGGATGAGAAATTCTGGCAGATCTGGAGAAGCGCATCCGGGTATTCCGAATTCAATGTCGCCTCCAGGGCTTCCTGCCTGTCCAGAGGTGTAGTCATCTCACCGAGACCGAACGGATCTCCGCTTTCCGTGCGGTACTGCAGCCCTTCGCGGGATTCCACTATCGTTGCAGTGCCGGTCTCCGATCGCACAACACATTCGCCATTCTCACCCCTCCAGGCAAGGAAGTCGACCTCTTCCCTTGCGACCAGTTCCTCCAGGAGAGAACCCAGTTCCTCGGAAACCTCGTCTCCGCGCAGCGGTCTGTCCGGGTGATTCCGGAAGAGGTAGACATGTCCCATGGCGTTCCCGGATATCATCACTGAGACTTCCGGTTTTCTCACCCAGATGATCGGGTAGTAGAGAGTCCTCAGACCACGCTTCTTGAAATACATGGCAAGATCGAAATGAGTGTGTGTGGATGTGAGGCCATGGTCCGAGGTGATCAGCAGCAGTGTATTCTGCCACCTTCCCTGCCGTTTCAGCAGATCGACCGTCTCACCGATGCTGGCATCGACATTCCTGTACGCGGCCAACGTTTCCGAACGTTCAGGCCCCTTCAGATGTGAGAAACTGTCAACCGCCGGAAAGACTGCGAACACCATGTCAGGATCGCCGTTCTCGAGACACTTCACGAGTTTCCTGTGCCCGGCTGCATCGACCCTGTGCCAGTGATCCGTGATGTGTGCGGACGTGTACGCGAAGGGCTTTGAAAATCTCGTGAGATCGCGAGAGGCAGGAAGCCCTCTCGAAACCGGAGAGTAGATATTGTATGAGTTATCGAAGAGCTCGTGGAGGTTTGGGCGCTCGGGCGGCAGATCATCGTTGAACCATGGGCCTTCGATACCGTTGTAACTCCTGAGCCGGTACTTCCCTATCTTTCTGGCCGAGAATTCCTCTTTGTCGAGCCATCTGATCCCGGGGATGTCAACCGTGCCCGGGAAACAGCCCATGAGGAAAGGCAGATACGCAGGTCCGGTGGTAGAAGTGAAACAGGTGGTCGCTGTCCGGAAAACGCCCGGTTCGACTATCTCTTTTCCTATGCAGGGCAAATCACCTGAATCGACCAGCCTTCTCATCACGTCAGGGCGTGCGCCGTCAACGAGGTACACGATGACCAGTTTCCGCTCAGATGATGATTTCAAGGATTTCCCCATTCCCTGACAACGATCTTCAGTTCTGCTTCCTGGCCGTTTTCGCGGCCGGGAACACCAGGCCTATCAGCGGCGCGGTGGCAAGCGACACCATCATTCCGATAGCTCCCGCCTGTGGCGCTTTCTGCGGTCCGAGAAGGAGGAAGAGCACCAGACATGTTCCGAGCCCGAGTACGGATGACCCGATTGCCGCAGTCCTGCTGACCCATTTCGTGAAAAGACCCCAGATGAACGGTCCGAGGAATACCGACGCGATTGCTCCCCATGATATGGAGAGGATGGTAACTATTACCGCGGGCTTGAGGGAGGCAAGAACCATAGACAACAGGATGAAGAAGCCGCTCCCCCACCTCATCAGCGCAGTCAGGTTGGCATCAGTGGCATCGCGCTTGAGGAATCCCTTGTAGAAATCCTTTGCTACGGTCGAGCTGGATATGAGCACCAGTGCGGCCAGCGTGGACATCGATGCGGAGAGTATCAGCAGAAGAATCACTACGGAGAGCGCATCCGGAATTACCGTCGTCAGCATCTCGGGCATGAGGGCATCGAAATTAGGGGCTCCGGATTCCGTAAAGGCAACCGGGTTTGCAGAGGGAGACAGGAAGAGTCTTGTGAGAGAACCTGTGAAGTACGCTGTACCCGTAACGAGCAGAGCAAAGGCGGTCGATGCGAACATGCCGATTCGAACCGCTTTTCTGTCCCTGATGGCGTAGAATTTCTGAACGAGCTGCGGCATCGCAAAGGGCGCAACACTCGTGAGAATGATGAGAGAGACAAGAGGCCACAGCCCTGGAGGACCAACTGGCGCAACGAGCTTTGGATCTATCTCCCGCAGGCTCTGGACGATGCTGGCCGCTCCTCCCCCCTTCTGAAGTGTGAATACGAGCAGCACGAGCACACCAAACGTCATTATCATCCCGAAGATCACATCGATCATGGCCATCGATTTGTACCCGCCCAGAATCAGATATATCCCGGTGAATACACCCATGAAGAGAAGCACGTACGTGTACGGCAAGCCGAACGAGACCTCGAAGAGATAGCTCAATCCCATGAACACCGCAGCGGTGTAGGGAATGAAGAAAATGAAGATTGCCAATGAGGTAAACAGCTTCATGAACGGAGACCCGAACCTGGCTTCGAGATACTCGGGCATTGTATGAACCCCGTAGCTGACGGCAGCCTCCTTGATTCTGTTCCCGAGCAGGAACCAGACACCGAAGACGCCTATAACCGTGTTGGAAAGGGCAATCCAGAGTCCGGAAAGACCGAATCCCCAGCCTATCTTTCCGGCAAATCCTATGAACAGAACCGCTGAGAAGTAGGCTGTACCGTAAGAAAATGCCGTCATCCAGGGACCGATCTTGCCGCCGCCCAGCAGGAAGTCGTTGAAACTCCTGGTTCTCTTCAGCCCCAGTATTCCGATGAACACGATCAGAGCGGCATAGCCGATTACGGCGATATACCTGGCAACCATCTTCCCCTCCGGAACCAGTCATCCTGGACAGTAACACATCCCTCGAAATTCTGAGTGAATGTACTCTGATACGTGTGTTTTGGAAAGGGATGAATGCGCCGCTCAGCTGGAGAGCCGTTCATCCAGTTCATCGATAAGCTGAATCGCATACTCCCTCATACGCAGAAATTCATCCTCCGATGGTTCGCGTCCCGAGAGGAGCTGTTCCACGTCCTTCCAGAACCTGATGATCCGTCTTCCCAGGATGTTGTCGACATCATGCTCATCGAGCAGATCGGACAGTTCTTCTGAGCCGAGATATCCGGCTCTTCCCCTCAGGATGCTCGAGAGCCCGGCTTCGAGGCCGGTCATGAGTTCTTCGCTGTCCGTCGCGATTTCCAGTCGAACTGCACCCGATCGCCTTCTGAAGGTTCGAATCAGCAGGAGAAGGATAATGATGGAAGCAATGGCAATCGCAGCGTACAGCCAGAATGAGAAACCCCTGTCACCAGAGGGTTTGAACTCCAGCTCGACGGGATCCCATGGAAGCTGCTCCACGTTGAGCGTGCAGGCCGGTACGTACGCCTGGACGAAACGGGCGGACTCCCTGTCGAACCATGCAATGCTGTCAGGGCCTATTATCACCTGTCCCGTGTCCGTAGGATCTACGATCAGATCCCACCATCTCTTGTTCTGCCCCCCCCCGCTATCACCTCTGAGGAGTCTTCCCGGACCACCAAGGGTCAGTTCGGGCAGTTCCTCCAGAGATGCCGCACCCGGACCTGTCACGGTGAATCTTACGTAGTGCTCACCGCCCTGCCCGCTGTACACGTCCAGGTTCTCCAGCACGATGAAGACAGAATCCGTGAGAGAGCCATTCCAGTTCGACGGCCTCTCACCGTCCGGAAATGCGTAGACCGGAACGGTGACCGGACTGCTGACAGGATAGTATTCGAGTGCCTTCAGCAGGGGGCTGCGGACCCTTTCCCGCATGAATGCTTCCATCTCGGGAACTCTAAGACTGCCGGGACAGGCGGGAGTGATCTCGAGTACGCAGAAAGCGCACCTCTGAAGACCCTGCTCGACCATCTCCCAATCAAGGTACTCGGGTGAATCGACACAGGTTGCGGTTCCAAACTCCGGCGCCGACCACCAGTATTCGAAATCATCAGTGTATATCCTGGCGTAACAATAGTATAGAACCCTGAAGGAAACGCCCGGGTAAATTCTACCCTCGTACTCGGGAACCGCTTCGATCCAGACCTTGTCACCAAGCCTCTGGCTGCCCGTCTCGAGAGCCTCACTGGATGGCGCCTGTCCCTCTACCATCAGGGATTCCGCAGGCAGGATGTAAGTTCCTACACCTCCAACGTACACCTGAAATGGTCCGATTGCCTGCATCCCCGAACCGGTTGCCCGTATCATCAGGACGAGAAGGAACTCCTGCCTGGTCTGGTAACCGGAAGGAGTGTGAACGCTCGAGTACGAACTCGAAGTCGAGCTTCCCGCGAACTCGAGCCCTGACGAAAGCTGTGGAGAGCACTGGAGTGACCTGCACTCAACATCGTTACAGGATAACGACACCCTGAACACTTCTCCCTGATCGACCGTGTCGGGAACCGTTATCTCCACCGGAGAAAGGGATATCAGAAACGATACCAGAAGCCCTGCTGCTACCATACGGGCCCGCCAGGGAGGTAAGCCTTGCCCCCCCCTGTGCTGTCAGGAGGTTCTGCTTCTTCGACCAGTTCTAGTATCCTCTCCGCATCCTCTTCGCTCATCTCACCCCTGGAAGGAGGAGGCGGAGGGGAGGCTTCCTGCTCATCCTGCTCATCCTGCTCATCTGACTGGTCTTCCTGATCCTCGGACTGATCCTCCGAGTCGTCGGGGTCTCCCCCATCGTC
>CBDUZS010000074.1:0-11587 GCA_965371785.1 uncultured bacterium | reverse complement strand
TATTTTTCTGTGAATTCATAGCCGTTTGATTTAGAAGCGGCCACCGCCACTTCGACTGGGTATTGTACAACTGTAAAACCCTACAACCCCAGAAGGAGGAAGCGATGGCCACAGCAAAGGTTGCGATATCCGAGACGGATGTCCAGGGGCTACTTAATGACAGTGATGGACTACGAGCTATTGTAGAGGAAGTCGTGCAGAAGATCATCGACGGTGAGTTCTCGAAGCACATGGGTAAGGCCAGGTACGAGCGTGGAGCAGGTCGTGATACCCACCGTAACGGCTTCAAGGACCGGATGCTCCTCACCCGAGTAGGGAGGATCTACCTGCGTGTACCTCAAGCGAGAGACGGCTCGTTCTCTCCCAGCGTGTATGAGAAGTATCAGCGAGTGGAGAAGGCGTTGTTCCTGACACTTGTAGAGACCTACCGGAAGGGCGTAGCCACCCGTAAGATCCAGGCTATTACGGAGGAGCTGTGCGGCGACAGGATCCCGAAGAGCACAATCTCAGCCTGGTGTAAGAAGCTTGATGAGGAACTGGCGGACTTCCGTGAACGCCGGCTTGATGGTGAGTATCCCTACATTGTTGTAGATGCCCAGATCCACCGGATCAGACGTAACCGGGCGATAGTAACGGAAGCAGCTCTGGTAGCCGAAGGTGTGACTGCATCGGGGCACCGGGAAGTCATTGGCGTATCCATGGGAGACAGCGAGAGCGAGCGCACCTGGCGGGAGTTCTTCCTGTCCCTCCGGAAGCGGGGACTGAAGGGTGTTCGAACGGTGGTCAGTGACGATCACACCGGCCTGGTGAATGCTGCCAGGATGTGCTTCCAGGGGAGCCAGTGGCAGCGGTGTCAGTATCACTTCAGGATGAATGCCAGGAGCCGTGTTCCCCGGAGACTCCGGTCCGAGATCAGCAGGAGGATACAGTCCATCTGGGATGCTTCCGACCGGAAGACCTGCGATCTTCTCATCAGAGAGTTCCTCAGTGATTACGGTCGCTACACTGACCTTGTATCCTGGTTAGAAGAGAACATTGAGGACTGCCTGGCAGTCTTCGAGCTGCCTCCTGAGCACAGGAGACGGCTCAGGACCACGAATGGTGTAGAGAGGATGCATGAGGAGATCAGGAGAAGGACGATACCTATCAGGATCTTCCCCAGCAGGGAGAGCGCTCTGCGCATGCTTACAGCCCTCTGGCAGGATATCCATGAGAACTGGCTTACCGGAAGATGTTATCTGAACATGGAAGTGTTGAAGGAATGGGAGGCAAGTCAGGAGATTGACATCACCGGCCAGGATGAGGTGGCGTTATGATAATTCACAGAAAATTCGGGACTTGATCCATGGCTATGCATCTATCTATATTAGATTAAACACCGTTCACTGTGTTCAGATGATGGTTCTAACAGATGATTTGTTGAGTCGGAACCGGTAACGCTCAGTGGAGGAATATTCCTTTTCTGATCCACCTGCATCGACAAGGTCTATTCATTCGAACTCTGGTGGAGTTATCAGACTCCCTGAATTGGAGCAGCAATCAATTATGACCCATCGTATATTCCTCAGTCTGCTTGTTTTAATGGCAGGAATGGGTTGTGTGAAAGAAAGTAACCAGCCTGACGTTTTCATCATCATTATTGACACGCTCAGAGCCGATCATCTGAGCTGTTACGGATACGACAGAATTACATCTCCATGCATAGACAGCCTGGCAGCCGAGGGCATGCTCTTCACAAGATGCCAGGCGCAGTCTCCATGGACCCTGCCTTCGCATGCGACAATCTGGACAGGACTGACCCCTGTCTCTCACCAGGCAGGGAGGCGAGCAGATCAAACTTATGGCCTGGATTCAGAACTCTCCACAATTGCAACCATCCTGAAGGATAACGGTTACATCACTACCGGTTTCGTCAACGTTGCGATTCTGAGGAGTGAGCTTGGTTTCGCTAATGGATTCGACCACTACAGTATCAACATGGTTGGCCACGGTCGAGCAGGTGAGACCGTTGATGAAGTGCTCACCTGGTTACATGAAAACAGGGGTAATCCTAGTCCTTTCCTCGTCGTTATTCATCTCTTCGATCCCCATTCACCATACTCGCCGCCTGCACCTTTCGATACACTATTCTGCCCTGAGGGAGTGAATGGTGTCGATTCGTGGGAAGTCTCATCAGACGGCACGATTCTGAATCCAGAGGATAAGGATCATCTTGTCAATCTATACGATGGCGAGATACGCTGGACGGACAGCCAGATTGGCAGGCTGTTCTCCGGTCTCAGATATCTGGGCATTGCAGACAACTCGATTATTTTCCTTACTTCAGATCACGGGGAAGAGTTCTTTGAGCATGGCTACTTCGGTCATGGACATACTCTATTCCAGGAATTGCTTCACGTTCCGTTGATAATAGCTGCTCCTGGGGTCCAGCATGGTGTTAGAGATTCCAACCTGACAGGACAGGTAGATATGCTGCCGACTCTCCTTCACCTGCTCGATATCGAACATGATGGCAGCTTCGAGGGAATGAATATCATCTCTGGTCAGATTCCCTCAGACAGGAGTGTATTTTCCAGTGGATGTGATTTGATATTCGCGGACAGATGCAGTGTGTCTGTTGTTGACAAGGAAAACATCTGGTCACTTGCTTCGGTTCTGCAGAGCGAAAAAAAGACGATCATGGATATGCGTACACTGGATGGAATCATGTTCGACCTCGCGCAGGACCCTGACGAGAATTTTCCTTTGACCCCAGATGAGTTCCTGCAGCAAGAACTCGAAATGTACTGGACGACACCGCCCCTCGGCAGATTAATGCCTGTTCAGAGCGATGACATCGATGAGCAGTTCAGAGATCTGGGGTATATTCGATAACAGGTTGCGAACGCTCTCCGTGCACCTCTGCCGAATCCCGAATCGGGCAGAAGGTTCTGGAGATGCTCAGTAAGCCCCTTTGCCCCTGAAGAGCGTCGAAAGGGTCCTGAACATTATCGAGAAATCGAGCATGAGCGACTGGTTCCGGATGTAATAGAAATCGAATTCGATGTTCTCGTGAAGGGGCAGATCCTTGCGCCCCATTATCTGCCAGAGACCTGTGAGGCCGGGCTTTACGTCAAGCCTGTGCCTTTGCCACTGATTGTATTCCCTTACGATGAAATCCATCTCCGGTCTGGGTCCCACAAGGCTCATCGTACCTTTGAAAACGTTGAGAAGCTGGGGCAGTTCGTCCAGGCTTGTCTTCCTGAGAAATCTCCCGATTCCGGTAATCCTTGGATCGGAAGGTGACAACGGCGCTACCTCGTACTCTCCCGCTTCGGGTTTCATGGTTCTGAATTTGAACAGGGTGAACGGCTTCCCACTTCGTCCGATGCGCGATTGGCTGAATATGGGAGACCCCTTGCGCTGGAGCAGCAGCAGGAGGTAGATGAAGAGCATCATCGGGCTGAGAAGAGCTATCAGTATTCCAGAGACGAAGAGGTCGGTCAGTCTCTTCGAGAACCTGTTGATCAATCCCTGTCTTCCATACCCGATTTCGACGATGGGCAATCTCAGCAGGTTGTCCAGGTCCGTTCTGTTCGTTGCTATTTCGAAAAGGTCCGTTACCAGACGGAAATGCACTCTGCGCTCGGTTACGCTCGAGATAAGATCCAGCATCCGGGATCTCTCGATTCTAGGCGCCGCGAAGAAGACTTCATCGATTTGCATGCTAAGTATCAGACGCCTCATGTCCGGAAGAGAGCCAACCACGGGAATACCTCCGACAGCACTCAGCGAAGAGGAGTTCTCCTCGGATACGACTCCCGCAACTTCCGGGGGAGGTGCAGGAAGTTTCTGAAGGATTTCTATCACCCGTATGGCTACGTCACCCGTCCCGACAACGAGGATACGCGGAACCTCGGTAACCGGTGCAATTACCTGTGAAATGCGCCTTGCGGCTCCGCGAATAACCATGCTGACCGGAAGCGACACGGCCACGAACATGAAGAGCATGATCCGTGAGTAATCCATCTTGACCAGATAGCTGGTTGCCATGAGTGAGACGGTCAGGTAGGCCAGAGCTTTCATCAGTCTCGAGATTTCACCCATGCTGATGGGATGCCTTGCAGGGATGTACAGCCCGGTGGAAGCAAACGAGATGACCCACAGCACGGCAACAACTGGAAGAACTTCCAGGTAGACGGCGATTTCGTGATGAAACTCGGGAAGAAGGCTGCTGATAACAGCAGTTCTAAGCCAGTACGTGAGGAACAGAACTGCCGGAATCGTTATCACGTCGGCAAGAACGAGCACCAGCGTCAGAATCCGATCTGCTCTTCTTGCCGGTGCGAACATGTCTACCTCTTCCTTGTGAGCCCTCTCAGAGAGCCATAAACTAGTGCCATACCCCTCCAGAGCGCAAACAGCGGAATCAGAGGCGTAATCAGTGGATCACGCCTGAAAGCGATCCATGCGAGGGGAGTACAGGAAGCCAGAAAGAGCAGAAGCCATACTGACAGGGGTATCGGCGAGAAGAACACCGACGGGAGCACGGGAAACAGGAGCACCGACAGAACCATCTGTATTTTAAGACATATTGGAGTGTACGAATCCTTTATGGCTTTCCGGGGAAAATTGCGAAGAACTTTGATTCTCCACACCCCGCGGGATACCTTGAGGGAGAAATAGGATCTCCAGGAGTTGCTGTGAGTGTGTGACACTGCGGCAAGCGGCTGAAAGCAGAGGACTTTTCCCATGCCGGCTAATCTGTAGGAGAGATCGACGTCCTCGTTGTCGGCAACCGGGAATGATTCATCGAACCCCTCTGCTTCCTCGAGTACGCTCCTCTTGAAACCAGCGGAATACGTGTCGATGAGATCAACGTTCGCCGATTTCTCCAGCAGAACGTAACGTTCCTGGAATTCGACCTGCGCAAGCCTCTGTACGATCCGGTTCCCTCCGGAAGAGTAGACGCCTTTTACCGCGTCTGCGCCCTCTTCGAGGGAGGAGAGCATCCTCTCGGCCCAGTCACGGGCCGGAACGCAATCGGAGTCGGTGAACAGGATGAAAGCGCCGGATGACCCCCTCCATCCCCTGTTCCTTGCCGTGGCAGCACCTGCATGAGGACCGCTTACCACAAGGTCTGCAGCTGCAGAAATTCTGCCGGGCAACGGGTCTCCTCCGTCCAGAGAGACCACGATTTCCAGATCCTTCCGAATGGTCTGCTCAGCAAGTGCTTCCAGACACTGTTCGAGCCTCTCGTGGTCGTTCCAGCATGGAACGACCACCGATATTCTGCTCAATTCACGCTCCCCATCAGGATCTTCGGAAGATGTACTTCCTGAACGTACCGAAGGCTTTGAGGGTTCTTCTGCGCTCGTCGGCGTCGATGACACAATGCCACCCTTTTCTGAGCATGTAACGAAGCCTCAGATAGAAACGCCTCCTGGCGTAATTGCAGAAATCGACCAGCTCTCTGCCGGACAGGCTGTCAGTCCTGACAACGCAGTTATGCAGGCCATCATCGGTCAACCAGCTCCGCCAGGGTCCACCGGACAGGTTTCCCTTCGCCATTGCTTCCCGGTACGCTTCGGTGCCCGGGTAGACCATTAGTGGGTAGAACTGAGCCGTGTCCGGATCGAGATCGAGTGCGAACTCGAGTGTCTGCTCCATCGTTTCCCTGGTTTCGCCCTGTATCCCCACCATGAAGCACCCATGAACCAGTATTCCCGCTTTTCGGGCATCGCGTGCGAATTGCCTCATCGTGGTCGTGGTAATCGCCTTCCTCATCGTTTCGAGAATGAGATCACTGCCGCTTTCGAACCCAACGCAGACCGAGCGCAGACCGGCTTCGCGACAGTTCAGAAGCGTATCCAAGTCAACGTCCGCACGCATGTTAGCGGTCCATGAGATGGTCAGCCCCTCCTCCCGGATGGCACAGGCAAGTTCTCTCAGCCGCTCCCTGTTTACTGAAATGGTGTCGTCTTCGAAAAACACTGCTCTGACATCACTGAGATTATCCTCTACCCAGCGCATCTCGGCAACGATGTTTTCGATGCTCCGGCATCTCATCGCTCTTCCCTGGAGGGTCTGGGGAAAAACACAGAACGAGCATCCATGAGGACAGCCGCGCCCCCCCATTATCATTACCTGGGGATGCAGTGCGTTCGGATTGTTGTACCTTGATACGTCAAGATGCCTGGCGTAGACACTGCTGACGAATGGCAGCGAATCCAGGTCGCTCAGCAATCCGCTTTCAGCCGGAGTTGAAGAAGCACTTCCATCCCTCAGAGACAGCCCCGGTACTCCTTCGATTGGGATGCCCGAGTCGAGTCTCCGGGCGAGTTCGAGAAGAGGAAGCTCGTATTCACCGGTCACCACACCGTGAAACCGGGAGCCGAGTGATATGGTCTGCGCGGGCAGGGCCGAGGGATGGGTGCCGACGAGAACCGTGAAACGTCCCGGTCTGGTAAGCAGATCGGCCGTTTCCACATCGGACTCGATTGATGGTGTAGAGGTCTCGAGAATGATCAGCCCGGGATCGAAGGAGTCAATTCTATCTGCTACCTGCTCGGGAGTCAGGTCGTCCGCGATGGCATCGATCAGGTCGAGATCATGACCGTCCTGCTCGAGAGCACCGGTTGCATAAGCAAGCCATATAGGAAAGTACAGCGTTCCGCTTCTCGTAACGGCGGGACTTCTCTGTCCCCTGCTGAAGTTCTTCAGGAACGGTGGGTTAAGAGCTGTGATTCTCATGGATCGCCCGTTCGAGACCTGTCCATACGTCCTCGGGAGACACGGCAGACATGCATTCTGCTCCATCTCTGGAACAGCCCGGAAAGACGGTGTTCGAATAGCACGGTGCACACGATATCCCCGAGGTTACGGGAATTATCGAACCCTCAGGATAGAGACAGGCGGGATCGGTTGGTCCGAAGATGACAACCGACCGTGCGCCGACTGCAAGAGCTGCATGGGCAGTGCCCGAATCATTCCCGAGGAAGACGCCGCACGTCGAGAGAACGGCTGCCGTACGACCCCAGTCGGTGGAACCCGTAAGATCGATCACCCTGCCCTGATCCCTTGAAACACTTTCGGCAAGTACACTGCTGACCTGCCTGTCGAGCGGTCCTCCGAGAAGCACCACACCTGTTCCCCTCTTCCTGAGCATGCTGAGGATCTTCCCGTACTCCTCGATTGGCCAGCGCTTCTGGAGAACCGTATCGCGCTGGTTCGTGCCCCCGCCAGCGGCGACGGCTACCCAGCTGCCGTCTCCGAGAAGATGTCTTGCCCAGTCCATTTCATCAGGCTCCGGAGTGAATTCGGGAGTGAATCCCGGTGGGCTGACGCCTGCAATCCGGGCGTAACTCCTGCCCGCAAAAACGTCTGGATCAAAACCCCTTGCTTCCTCCCAGTCACCCAGCGGCTGAGAGCCGCCACTGACCATCCGGCTTCCCGTGAGAAATCTCACCCAGCGTCTCAACGATCCATCCATCTGGAATACCCAGCTCCGTTCCACCTCGTGAAGGCGGCTTCTCATTCGGAGGCTCCAGATCATCAGTGATAACCTTCCGGGCAATCCCGGCGGAGAAAAGGGAGCGGTGAACACCTTCTCGATCCCGGGGAACCTGGTCCATACCGGAGCGGCAGAGGGACCGGTGAGAACCCACCACCTGAAATCATTTGTCCTGATGAGTTCCCGGACGGCAGGTGTGGTGAGCATTGCGTCACCAAATGCATGGGTCTTCACGATCAGCCCCGTTACACGACCCATATCAGCGGTTCCTGCCGGCACGAAAACGCAGTACAGCAGTCTTCAGCCCGATGGTCGCGATGACGATCAGCGGGAAGTCTATCGCAACGCGGTGTGGAGTGCCGGCCGCGGTCAGCAGATGCATCAGAACGTAACCCCAGACTCCCCCGATCAGAAAGATCCCCGTTGCGGTTCTGCCGGAAAGAATCCGGAGAGAACCTGAAACCATGAATAGTAAAACCCAGAAGAACGATGCAAGACCGGCAAGAGTGAACGCGAATGAAAACGTATTCAGGGGAAACGGTTTGAAGAACTCGGCAAACCGTATTGACACCAGCCTTGGAAAGAGAGTGGGATTCTTCCAGAGGAAGCTGAGGGTTCTGTCGTATAGAACGCTGTCCCTGACCCATTCGGGCTCGTCCCTGAACTCCGGGAATTCGGCCAGCTCCGGGGATTCCAGCTTGCCCAGGTACTCTTCTCTGAGTTGGCTGTACATGATCGTCGCTCCCCGTAATTCGTCGTTCGAGAAGTGGGAGCTGAATATTCTGCCGTTGAATTCCCATAGGTTGACACCACCCTGCGTCGGCATGATTCGGAAACTGCCGGATATCTCTTTGTTCCGGAAACCCCATGGGCTCAGTACGAGAAAGAAGACCGAGATCATGAGCAGAGTGTAGAGAACAACGCGAGGTTTGAACTTTCCCCTGAAGAGTAGAATTACTGCCAGCCAGGGAACGAAGGGAAGCGCAACGGGCCTTACGTAGAAGGCGAGTGCCCACACGAACCCGGCAAGTGGAGCGAGAAGGCGCAGTCGTTTCCTGGTCACGGAGTCTATCGCTTCCATTGAGAGCAGCAGTCCTGCCAGGAACAGCAGTGAGAAGAGCGCCTGCGTTGCAGGAACCGCCTCGACGTAGAGCTCGAAAGGGTCGAGTGCAATCACCGTTGCTGCCAGCAGGAAGTAGATGCCCTCGAGGAATCGCCTTGCGAGAAGCACTCCCAGGAAAACCGTGAACACTCCCAGCAGCAGCTGAACGGTAGTAACCGCGATGAGATTGCCCGAACCGAAGAAGGCGAATATTATTGCCTGAAAGACCGCACAGCCTGGCACGAAGAACAGTGTCGGTCTGCCGGGTCTCAGAACCCCGTACAGACCATCGACTCTTCTGTAAAAGTCAAAATAGTTCTCCTGCATACGATCGATCCGTTCCGAGCCCTCGCGTCCCTCCAGCATGGAGGGGGAGAGTACGAAACCTCTGCCGCTGAGCAGGTTTGAAGCAAGATCCGCCTGCACCCTGCCCTCTCCCTCCATCAGGATACCGCCGGTAGCGAGGAAGACTCCCGCTCTGGCCACCAGCGCGAGGATGAGGATTCCCAGTATCAGCTGCTTCGATCGAGCCATTTCACAAACCATTCCGACAGCATTAGTTCGAGCTCTTCCGGTTGCCCGTCCGACCAGACAGGCTTTACCGCGGGATGCATGACCATCTCGCATTCACCGCACGTTATCCGTTTTCCATTCCGCTCGAGATACCTGCGCGAAACTCCTCCGCTGCAGGAGAAACCGAGCATCCAATCCGGTGTCTTCAGCTCCCTTTCCCCCGCAAGTGCTTTCAGCAGTTTCCCCAGACGGTGGAGGAAGGGGCCTGACGGTCTCGAAAACCTGTCCGGAAGCACTGCGGCACGTATGGTGTCTATCCCGTATTCATCCGCCAGGTCGAGAACAATGCTCCTGAGCGCGGGAAGGTGATGCAGATGTCTGTGGCTGTCCAGTCCCTTGAGTGTGGCTCCCATGTCCAGGAGCTTCTCTATCTGCCTGGTCCATTCTACACGCACATGTTCTGCAAGCCGCGAAGCGGAAACAATCCAGCGAGCCACTGTACCGGGAAACGGTATGCTGCCGAGAAATGGCGGCTCTATGCAGTTGAGATGTACTGAAACCGCCACACCTGCAGTGCAGGCTGCCCGGTATGCTTCACCTGCGAAATTTCCCGTCGGCAGTATGCTCACGCAGTCGACAACCCCCCTTGCAGCACAGGCCTCTATTGCCGGGGTTATCGATTCGTGCATTCCTCCGTCATCGATTGTGACCCTGAATACACGCTCGGATTCCCGGCCCATCAGACCCTCCTGGCCTTGATGAGGGTCCTTCTGAGGTTTCTCGGGCTGGCAACGGTGAAAAGGGTTCTGAGTATTCTGGAAGGATGAAGGTAGAACCTCCAGAAAGCTCTTTTCTTGAGTTTTTCCACCTCTCGCGGGGATATGTCTCCAAGATCGAAAACACAATTGTGAAAACAGTCGAATTCGGTCATGTCGCTCCGAATAAGATGTTTTGTTCTGTCCCACAGCACCGTGTGCGGAAAGGGAGTGGTGATATCGAAGAGGGCATCATCGAACGGGTTCTTCGCGGCGAATTCCACTGTTTTCCGCATCTCTTCAATCGACTCGCCTGGCGCACCGAGCATGAAGTACCCCTGAACGAATACCTTTCGATCCTTGCACAGTGCGAGAGCTCTCAGAACCCCTTCGACGGTGATCTGCTTGTTGTATATCTCGTCGAGAACCCTCTGTGATGCGGATTCCACACCGATATTCACCTTCCTGAGCCCTGCCTCGTACATGTGGTCGAGCAGCTCTTCGCCAAGCAGGTCGGCCCTGGCGTTGCAGCACCATTTGAGATCGAGTCTCCTCTCGATGAGAAGGTCGCAGATGCCGTGGACCCACTTGCTGTCGATGATGAACGTCGAGTCCTCGAACATGAACGAATCGATTCCGTACTCTTCCTTCAACCCGGATAACTCCCTTACGATTCCGCCGGGTGACCTCTTGCGCATTGCAGAACCGAATATTTCCGAGAGCGTCGGCTGACAGAACGTACATGCATAAGGGCAGCCCCTGGTTCCCATTATCGATGTTCCGCGAAGGCGGGGATCGACCCTGTCCATGGAGTACCAGTGCGCGAAATACGTCTCCATGTCGAAGATGCTCCGGTCGGGAGGAAGAATGTCGTCGAGATCCTCCGCAAGAAGCAGCCCGGGGTTCCTGACCAATTCTCCATCGGATCGGAAACAGGCGCCTGGAAGCCGGTTCCATTCACCCGTTTCGAGAATATGGGCAAAGGCAGCCTCTCCCTCTCCCGAGTAGACGAGATCCGCTCCGGTTCTTTCGAGCGTGTCCTCGGGCATCACGGTTGCGTGTGGGCCACCGAGCATCAAAAGCGAATCAGGAGAACGATCTCTCACTATTTTCGATGTGTCGACGGCAGCTCTCAGCTGGGGAGTTACCAGGGATATCGCAACCAGATCAGGAGCAAAACTCTCGAGTTTTAGGGTGAGATCTCCGAACGGATCCCGCGAGAAGGACATATCGCACAGTTCCGTCTCACAACCAGCCTCTCGTGCGACGGCTGCAAGGTGCGCTATGCCGAGAGGCGGCTGTCCCGATGGATACCGTGTCTCGGGGAAAACGAAGAGTACTCTATCGAATGCAGGCAAATGTACCTTCCAGATCCGTTATTTGCGTCCGGGTGGTAATCTACTGCCTTGCGGTGCATGTTCAAATCGGCTGTCCGGATTCGGTCCGGGAAAGAACTTCCTGACGAAGAAGAGACTTGCACCGATGATTGGAATCAGGTCCACTGGAAGCCTGTATCTCACCCCCCCGTGGGCAAAGGAGTGGATTAGCGTATAGAGTAGGAAGAACGTCACGAGCAGCCTTACAAACGAGTCTCGTCTTCTCCTCCAGAATTCGATACAGCTGAGCAGGAGCAGGGGCAGGTAGATCATGAAACCTGCAATGAAGCCAACATCCGAGGAGAATCCACTGACCACCCTCGGTCCCACGGGGAGCATGAAACTGATG
>CBDUZS010000073.1:0-11598 GCA_965371785.1 uncultured bacterium | reverse complement strand
TGGGTGAGAGCAGCTCTTTCCTTCCCGATTCACTGATTCCGGGGAACGTGAGCTTCTCCGGTCAGGTACTCTACAGCGGTACGCTTCCAGTTTCCATCTTCGAGCGGCTTCTCTCCGTGATCTCAACCAACATGAACAGGTTTCCCGGAACCGGGATAACGCACCTCTCCTTCGATCTGATATCGGTGGATGACATGAGCTGGGTCTCGATAAGGTGCCCTGTTTCGCGAGCGGACAGTCTGCTGGATGGAAGAATTGATCATCTGGAGTTCTGGAGAAGAACCGAAGTGCTGGAACTCGAGGTCGGCACTTACAACATGGCCGTCACGGCCGATGCTCCACGCCTGATACAGCAGGCGATACTTCTATCCGGCACGATCGAACCTGAAATGGACAGGTATCCATCAGCGTCATCCCAGGCATGGAAGTCCCTTGTTCTACCCGGGTGGGGACAGCTATCTTCCGGAAGAGGGTTTGGCTGGCTGAACCTTGCTGTCGAAGCCGCCGGGATAGCCTTGATAGTGAGTGAAAACGAAGAAGCAGGTGCTGCAGTGCTCGGTGTTAACCACGTGATAAGTTTCATTGATCTTTTCTAACCAGGCGGGACAGCGTCCCTGCTGGAGGGAGTGGTGATGGTTGGGCTTTCCAGGTTTCTAGTCATCTCGGGAATACTGCTCTGGAGCAGCGGTCTGCTTGCCGGTGAAGGCAATCTCTTTGAGGCCGGTAAGTGGGGGATTGGAATACTCGTTCTGGGTGTTGTTACCAGGCTGGTGATTTTCCTTATCCCTTCGAAGAAGCAGGTGATATTGCGCAGGAAGCGGACTGGAACCGACAGGAAATGCGTCGAGTGCGGAAGACCTGCCGTTCCCGGGTCCAGTTTCTGCCGGTACCATGCCGATCATGTATCAGACAAACGGGACGACGGCGACGCTAAAGAATATGGAGATTACTGAGTTTGACCCCCGGACGGGAGCCATTCTCACGCAGTGTACTGATAGTCATTCTCGTGCTGAGCCTGGTCGCAGCCTTTGTCTTCAGACTTGCCTGTAGCGACAATCCTGTCTTACACACGCTTACCGAGTACCGTAGAACCGAGCCGGCTCTCGGTACGTTTGCCACTTTCATCCTGATCGCTGAAGAGGATTCGATTCCCCGAATCGTCATGGCCATGGATTCGCTCATGTCAGATCTGGAGAACAGGCTCGGGGTGACAGGCACCGGCGATCTCTCGGAGCTGAACTCCAGAGGCAGAGCTTCCCTTCGAGTTTCTGACGGCGGGGGTGGCGGCGAGCTGTCCTACCTTGTTTCCCTCTCGGGGAATCTGCACCGCTCGACGAGCGGATACTTCGATCCATCAGTCGGAGCCCTGGTCGACCTATGGGGGTTCCATTCCGCCCCTGCACTCCCGGACAGCCACAGCATTGACTCCGTGAGAAATCTCACCGGTTGGGAAAGACTCGAGATAACGGCTGATTCGATCGTTCTGCCCGGAGGGGCATCAATAGATTTCGGAGCAGTGGCCAAGGGCTACACGGCGGACAGGGTGTACGAACTGGCGATGGACAGGGGAGCCTCAGCCGCTCTGGTCGAGATCGGCGGAGAGGTCAGATTCGGCAGCATACCATCTTATGACAGAGTGTGGACGATAGCCATCAGACATCCCAGAGATGATGGTTTCTGGGACACTCTGGAGCTGACCGAGGGCGCGGTAGCCACCTCGGGGGATTACGAGAACTGCTTCTTCGAGAACGGGCAGTGGTACAACCATATTCTCGATCCCTTCACCGGATGGCCAGCAAGGAGGGTGATATCGGTAACCGTCATTGCTGAGAGATGCGATGTCGCCGATGCGCTTGCCACCGCGATTGCAGTCGGGGGCAGGGATGTCGCGGGGGAGATACCGGATTCACTCTTCAGTTACGTACTCGTCCTGAGCGGAGACTCATCGGAAGTCATAACTGAATGGAGCATGGGAACACCGTGAACGGAAAACCTGAATGGATCGAGAGGAAGGAAAATGGGATCCTGTGCACTCTGTGTCCCAGGAGGTGTGTCTGGAGCAGCAGCAAGCCGCTGGGAGACTGCAGAGTAAGAGGTTTGGTAGATGGTGAGCCTTCACTTCCAGGTTATGGCATGTGTGTTTCGCTTGCCATCGACCCCATAGAGAAGAAGCCACTCTACCATTTTCTACCGGGTTCGAGAATTCTCTCCACAGGTCCAGGCGGATGCAATCTGACATGTGATTTCTGTCAGAACTGGTCCATATCGCAGAGTGAAAGCGTCCCAGCGAGATACGTCGAACCGGGCGAACTGGCAGATCTGGCCTTCAAGGACGGAAGTTCCGGTATAGCGTACACGTATACGGAACCAACGATCTGGTTCGAGTACATCAGGGATACTGCTCCCCTGGTCAGGAAGCGCGGTGGGGCAGTCGTGATGGTTTCGAACGGATACGTCAATCCTGCTCCTCTCGAACGGTACTTACGAATCGTCGACGCATGGAATGTCGATCTCAAGTCCTGGTCGAGTGATTTCTACAGGGAACGCTGCGATGGCGAGAGGGATGTCGTACTGAGAACGATAAAAACGATATCCTCGTCTGATTCCCATCTGGAGATCACCTTCCTGGTCATTCCCGGGTGCAACGATGATCCGGTGGAATGGCGCGAGATGGCATCATGGATACGGGACACGTGCGGACCCGACACTCCGCTTCACATCTCCAGGTACTTCCCGAGATACAAGCTGGGTGCCGAACAGACACCCTTATCGACGATAAGGGATGCAAAGGGGCTGTTCTCCGAGTACCTGAATTTCGTATACCCCGGAAACGTCCACGAAGACGGGTCGACTTATTGCCCGGGCTGCGGCACGAAGGCTGTTGAAAGGGACGGATACATGATCGATATGTCCTGTACTTCGGACGGATGCTGCGGGAGCTGCGGAGCGGCTCTGGGAATAATCTGTGAAACTCGGAACTGACGTCCCCTTCTTCAGGGTCGGTGATCTTCTCCTTGCAGTTTCCATCATAACGCTGGCATTTCTCATTGCCGGCGGGAGAGGGGATTCTGAGCTGGAAAGGTCAGCTCTCGTCAGGGGTGACGGTTTTGAGTTCGTAGTCCAGCTCGATCGCGATACGACCATTTTCATCGAAGGCAGGATCGGTTCGCTTGTCCTGGAACTGGAGAATGGCAGGATCAGGATAGCCGAATCGCCCTGCAGGGGTCAGGACTGCGTCCGTCGCGGGTGGATAAGCACCCCCGGTGACGCCTCGATCTGCATACCATCAGCTGTTCTGGTCAGGATTGACCAGGTCGAGGATTCTTCGAATCGAATTGACGCGATTACTTTCTAGAGAACTCCTCGATGCCCGTGCGCAGTAAGGCCAGTGCGCGACGCATCTTGTCCTCCTCGAGTACGAACGCAATTCTTATCTCGTTTTTTCCCATGCCTGGAGTCGCGTAGAATCCTTCCGCGGGTGCAACCATCGTGGTTTCGCCATCCCTGCTGAAATCCGTGAGCATCCACGAAGCGAATCGATCGGCATCCTCGACGGGCAGCCGCATGGTCGTGTAGAACGCACCTTCCGGCTTCTGGAAGAAGATTCCAGTAACACTGCCCAGTTCCTCTATCAGTACATCTCTCCTGCGCTGGTACTCTCCGGCAATCGTATCGAAGTAATCCTTTGCGAGGTGCTCGTACATGTGTGCTGCGCCGTACTGTGCAAGTGTTGGAGGGCACAGCCTCGCCTGACCGAATCTGATGATGTAACTCATCATCTCGACGTTCCTGGTGATGATGTTGCCAAGCCTTGCCCCGCAGGAGCTGAAGCGTTTCGAAATGGAATCCATGACCACGGCGCGATCGGTGATCTCAGGGAGCTCTAGCACCGATTTATGCTCACGGCCGTCAAATGTGAAATCCCTGTAGACTTCATCGGCAAGAAGGTAGAGATCATGTTTTCTCACGAATCCCGCGAGCATGTCCAGTTCGTTGTCAGTCATCACGGTTCCGGTCGGGTTGTTGGGGTTGCACAGGAGTATTGCTCTCGTTCTATCCGTGAGGGCCCTCTCGAGTACATCTTCATCGGGAAGATGGAATCCGTTGTCAACCGAGAGGGTAACCGGAACCAGATTCACGCATGCCATAGTGCTGAACCCGTTGTAATTCGTGTAAAATGGCTCGAAACAGATTATTTCGTCATCGTGGTCACAGGTTGCCATCATCGCGAACAGCACTGCCTCTGATCCACCTGTAGTTATCATCACCTCTTCTGGAGACAGGGATATGCCGGAGCGTGAGTAGTAACCGCAGATTGCCTGTCTCAGCCTTGGAATGCCCTGGCTGGGACCGTAAGCCAGAACCTCCGGCATCTTTTTCCTTACCTCGTCCCAGAAATGTCCCGGAGTGGGTATATCGGGCTGCCCGATGTTCAGATGGTAGATATACGTTCCCCTCTTTCTGGCAGCATCAGCCAGCGGAGCAAGTTTTCTTATCGGAGAGGCCTGAATCGACAGTGCCCTCCTGCTGAGAGTAATACCTGCCATGGTTCCGCTCCTCTCGAAGAATGTGAAATGCTACTGAGACCGTGTAGAATAGAGTATAGTAATCAACCGAGTAACGAAGCTACAACACCCTTACAGACCGGGCAAGACCGGCCCGCTTCAGGATTGTTCTCATGATAATCAGACTGGTCGAGCTGCAGATAACGGGTTCTCCAAGCGAATGCATGGAGCGTTATTGTTCTGCATCCGTTGTGGAACCTCTTCCCGATCTGGTCATCTTTCCAGAACTCTTCTGCGTCGGGTACATCCTTGAAGAGATACCGTCGCTGTCGTTGAGCATGAACGAGCTTCGAGAGCACCCAATCGGCAGGCTGGCTAAGGAGAAAGGGATCTGGTTCGCACCGGGGACCTTTCCCGTATCGACGGAAACGGGGGCTGTAAACCGCTTTCCCGTGTTCTCACCCGGGGGCGATCTGGTCTGGTTCACCGACAAGGTTCACATGTTCAGGAACATGAACGAAGACAGCGCTTTTACTGCCGGGAGCTGCGGTGGAGTATTCGACCTCGACGGGATATGTTCGAGCGGGATAGTATGCTACGATCTCAGGTTTCCCGAACTCTCGAGAATGGTGTCGCTTATGGGTGCGAGACTGATCATGGTACCTTCGGAGTGGCCCGAGCCGAGACTGGAGCTCTTTCGTGCCCTCCTCATGGCCAGGGCTGCAGAAGCACAGGTTTTCGTCGCCGGGTGTAATCTCGGAGGAGAGCACCTCGGAGTGCGTTTCGGCGGGGGCGGTGCGGTTGCCCATCCTTCCGGAAGACTTCTTGGCTGGAAGGATGTAATCGAGGGAGTGAGGGATTTCGAAATCGACCCTGACGACGTGCTGAGAGTTCGAGAGAAGATTGATTGCCTGGCGGACAGGCGCCCGGGAGCATACGACCCGCCGCTGCAACACTGAAGGAGGATAGCATGGAAGACACTGGTGAGAAACTCCGAACCTACTCCATCGTCCTTCTTTCCGTTCTGGCGGTTGGAGCGATTCTCAAGCTTGCCAGCAGTATACTGATTCCGGTAACCGTTGCCTTCTTCCTCATGTTTCTCCTGGCACCGATTGTGGACTGGACGGCTTCCCGTGCGAACCGTCTGCTCAAAAAACTCTGGAAGAAATGGGACAGACCCTACCGGGACGAGGAATCCAGTCTTGCAGTACTCTTCTCGGTAGTGATAGTAATCCTGATGTTCGTGATGCTCGTCTTCGGAGTATACCTGCTAGTCAGCGGTCAGATAAGCATGTTCTCGAACAGGGGCGAGGACATCATGGAACAGGTGATAACCCCGGTGAAGGAATGGATAGAGAACGCATCCTTCCTGGGTGAGTCAGGGCAGGACCTTCGTGAGAACATCGAAACCGGCATCCAGTCGTTATGGCATGTCATTCCCGGTGCAGCGGCGCCGATTCTCTCGGGTCTCTTCACCTTCATCATGATCCTATTCCTCACAACTTTCCTCCTGGTGGGCAGAAGGAGATTGAACGACAGCCTCGAAAAGGAACTTCCCCGAAGGAACTACGCACGAATTCACAAGATCAGGCACGAGGTGGAGAACAATTCCAGAACGTACATCCTGACGAAGATCCTCACGAGCCTGATCACCGGCGTCTGTATCTTTCTCGTGCTCCTTATCTGGCTGCCCCTGCAGGATGCGCTCATGTGGGGTTTCGTTTACTTAGTACTCAACATGATTCCCATCTACGGCTCCATTATTGCCGGTATCATGGTCGTCCTGTGGACGGTCTCAACGCAGGGTCTGTCGAGCTGGCCCGTGATATTCGGTATCGTGCTGGTCAACAATTTAGTATCCAACGGTGTCGAGCCCAAGCTGATGTCCTTCCGACTGCCGGTGGGCCCGGTAACCGTTCTGGTGGGCATCATCATGTGGGGCTGGATGTGGGGCGCATGGGGGCTGTTCCTTGCGGTTCCGATAATGATTGCACTGAAGGTGTTCGTTGAGCAGATACACGGCAAATGCTTTTTGACGATATTGATGGAAGCCTGAGAGGATTGTTCCAATGCGTCCAGTCATGACACTGATCGTTATGTCTGCATCGATGCTGCCGGCTGATGAGCTGACGGTCTTCTGGGAACTCCCCGAGAGCGGCGTGCAGATTCAGAGATCGATAATAGGGGAGTACTTCCATATCGAAGGTGTTCCCAACAGCGGCACCCCCGGGGCACCTTCGCTGCCTCTTGCACCGCTGTACGTCGTCCTGCCGAGGGGAGCGGTTGCATTCGATGCGTACATCAGCGACGCATGCGTCGAGAGGCTTCCAGGTTCGATCGATGTAAAGCCTGCTCAGGCAGGAGTGCCCCTCTCACTCCCACAGGATTTCGAACTCACTCCGGCAAACCCCTACGCGTATGGGAATCTCGATCTCCGGCAGGTTACGATAACAGGCCAGGGTGAACTCATGGGCTACAACATTCTCAACCTTTCCTTCCGGCCAGTTTCATGGGATCCTGCCGACGGTTCCGCCGAGGTGTTCAACTCGATGGCACTGACCATCCGGTACCGAATGGATAACGCCGTTTTCCATACCGCTGCACGAAGCGAGACCGGAGAGCGGATTGCCGCGGACATGGTCAGGAGCCTCGTACTCAACCCGCAGGATATCACGGGAACCGGAGCAGTCGTCGTGCCTGCAGGGGACCTGGAGTACGGAGACTACCTCATCATCGTTTCCGACGACCTCGAGGCTTATTTCGAGCCGCTGGCCGAATGGAAAACTGTCAAGGGTATTCCCGCGTCCATCGTGACAACCGGTTACATCGCCCTCAACTTTTCAGGAGTCGATCTGGCACAGAAGATCAGGTTCTTTCTGAGATCGATCTACGACAGCGGACCTCCGACTTTCGTCCTTCTCGCTGGTGATACACCGCTGGTTGCCCACAGGAACTGCTGGGCCTCCGCTGAAGGATACACCGGTGATCCCGCCGCGGACATCTACTATCAGGATATGAACGACACAACTCCAGGAGTCGATCTCTGGGATGCCAACCTCGACGGAGTATGGGGGGAGATCGGAGTCGACCTGATGGATTACCATCCGGACTACCTGATAGGAAGAGCCTCCGTCGAAACGTCTTCGGAAGCTGAAATCTTCGTGGCCAAAGTAATTGCGTACGAGGACGGCTGCGATTCCGATGCCTGGTTCGATTCAATGGGGTTCACAACCGGTATCCTCTGGAGCAGCCCCTACTGCCCGGGAAGCGCCGGTAAGGAGAAGGTCGACACTCTCTACACTCCTTCCACATGGACTATCGAGAAACACTACCAGTCCGCCGGAACCCAGAGCTATGCCCTCACGATGAGCATGCTGAACAGAGGACAGCAGCTGGTAAACCACGCGGGACATGGCAGTAACGGCAGCGTTTCGATTGGCACCGGCAGCCTTACCACGAGCGACTTCATGGGCCTTACGAACATCACGAGCTGCGACAGACCCTCGATCTGGAATACGATTGCCTGCAATTCAGGGGGGTTTGATCAGGGCTACTGCCTTGCTGAAGCATGGATAAGGTCTCCGGGCGGAGGCGGGTTCTGTATGATGAACACACGTTACGGATGGGGCGAACCATCCGAACCCGGCGGACAGTGGAGCGAGCTTGTCGACCAGGAGTTCTTCGCCAAATTCTTCATCGACGATCTCTACCTCCTCGGGGAAGCACACGCCATGGCCAAGGATGAGTTCATAGCACTCATACCAAGTGACACGCATTACGACTGGATCGCCAAATCACTCACCCTTTTCGGTGACCCCGAGCTTCCGATGTGGAGCCAGGTTCCGGACGGAGACCTGGAGTTCAGCGGACCTGCAGCCTGGTACGAGAACATGACCACTGCCGATGTGAGCGTGTCGGATGACACCGGACCGCTCGAAGGAGCCAGGGTCTGCATCCTTCGGGGAGACTGGAATGATCGAGTCTATTACGGTGTGGAGTACACTGACGCGGCGGGAACGGCTACGTTCTCGGACCTCGAGCTCACAGGCAGTCCCGCGGTGTTGACACTTACCTGCTGGGCAAGGAATCACAGCCCCGCGTCACAGGAATTCGATATCGAGAGCACCGGTATCGAAGGTGGCACTACCGGCATCGGAACGACGTATCTGCATATGCCATGGCCGAATCCTTCATCAGGATGCTTCTCACTGGTATGGGGGGTAGCACCTGGTGCAGAGGGCACTCTGACCGTTCATGACCTGTCCGGAAGGCTGGTGGCCATTCTGGGGGAGGAGATGGAAGGAACCGGAACGGCTGTCTGGGGCAGGGAGAACAACGATGGCCACAACGTTCCAGCAGGGATATACTTCGCGAGACTGATTCGTGATGGAAATGAACCCATTACCCGAAGAATGGTAATGCTCAGATAGCCGGCATGGGAGACCTGTTGAAAGTACACATTGCTAAAGCACTAGTGATATCATTACTCATCTGTGCCTGCAGCGGTGGTGAAAACAGCAGATTGAGGGAGATTGCCAGGACTCGCCAGTGCAGAGCAAACATGAACATTCTCTGCACCGATCAGGCCGTGTACCACATGCTGCATGGATCCTGGAGTCTGTCCATAACCGAGCTCGATGCCGAGGCCGACAGACCCGTTCCGCTCGTCTGCCCTGCGGACGACCAGGAGTACATCATGGTTGCCGATTCGGCTGGATATACGATCTCCTGTCCTTCCGGTGTTCATGGCAGCGTCGCCACGGGTCAACCGAGCTGGCATGAAGGGAGCGGCAGCGATTAAGGTACTAAAGCGTGAAAACGGTATGACAGTTCTCAGGTTCGACACGGGAGAGCGGTTTCCGGAGGCGCTTGGTGAATGGTGTCAGCGTGAGAATCTTCAGTCCGCAGCCATTCTCTGCGGAATTGGAATGCTCCGATCCATTGAGATAGGTCTCTACGACGGAGAAGAGTACACCAGGAGAGAGATAGAGGGGCCGTCGGAAGTACTGTCCCTTCAGGGAAGCGTATCGATGAAGGAAGGGATTCCCTTCGTTCATCTTCATACGAGTGTTGCCGGACATGATTTCAGTGCATCGGGAGGACATCTTTTCAGCGCCGAAGTTTACATGACAATAGAGCTTGCCCTGACGGAACTTACACCCGGATTGATCAGAAAACCGGTTGGTGGCGCATTCTGGCAGATGGACACCGAATAAAGTGTACTTTATAAGGGCTTGACGCACAGGTCTTTCTGAGTATTTTGCCCGTGAATTTTCGATGGGGCTGTAGCTCAGTTGGTATGAGCACTTGACTGGCAGTCAAGGGGTCACGGGTTCGACTCCCGTCAGCTCCACCATTTGAGCGGCGGCGGAATCGCCGCCGCCGTTCTCTCGAAAGCGGGGCTTGCGGAACTGATTGCCTTTGGCTATCTTATCGCTCTTGAATTTGAAAGTACTGTAGTTTGTAGATGGACCGTTCCCGACAACGCCAGTTTAAAAGGTAAGAACTGGCAGAACTATCAATATCCCGAAGGGGGAAGAAATGACGAAGGCTGATATCGTAGCCAGCATCGCCGACAAGACCGGCCTTACGAAGAAGGAAGTCGCCTCGGTCGTCAACCAGTTCTTCACGGAAGTGAAGGACTCGCTCATCAGTCATAAGCACATTGAGATTCGCGGCTTTGGCACGTTCAAGGTCGTCGAGAGAAACGCCCGCAAGGCACGTAATCCTCATACCGGCGAAGCGGTACTCGTACCCAGACGTCATGTTCCTGTGTTCAAGCCTTCAAGAGCGATAAAGGACAAGGTCGCCAGATAAGTGCCGAATGGAAGAAAGCGCAAGCGCAAGAAGATTGCCACACACAAGAGGAAGAAGCGCCGTCGCGCTAACAGGCACAAGAAGAAGCTGCGCTAGTTGAGAATTGCCGTCCTCTCGGATACGCATATCCCAGCTCGCACGTCCGCACTACCTGGCAAAGTATACGAGGTCTGCTCCGAAGCAGACCTCGTTCTCCATTCAGGCGATTTCACCGATACCGATGTAATAAGAGACCTCGAGCGCTTTGCTCCACTCAAAGCGGTCCTGGGCAACATGGACTGCCTTGAATTGAGCAGGATACTTCCCGAAAGGATCGTAATGAACCTGGAGGGTTTCAAGGTCTGTATGACGCATGGCACTGGGGCTCCCCTGGGACTTGCCAGGAGAGTGTTTCGGCAATTCGCGGACGAGCAGCCCGATCTGATCGTCTTCGGCCATTCGCACAATTTTCTGCACACTTCTTTCGGAAACACAACGATTCTCAACCCCGGTGCCGTTGCCGGTCGAAGCGGACATAGATCCATGGCAATCCTGACCCTCGAGAACGGTAAGGAACCGGTGATCGAGCAGATTCTATTCTAGACAACAGGAGACACACATGAGAACATTCCTGACGATACTCACGCTCGCATCAGGTCTCTTACTCCTGGCATGTGGCGAAGCCGGGCAGGGAGACCCCTACACCTCCGACGAAAGCACCGAAACTGATGAAGTCGCAGAGGCGGCAACACAGTCTCCAGCAGACATCGAGGTGGCGGATGAGTCTTCAGAAAACGTCCTTACTCTCACAACCCTGCCTGAGCCCTGGCCTGCAGACTTTCCGATTCTTCCCTACTACGAGATCCAGTCAAATGAAATAATAGATGACGGATCACAGGTTCTCGAAGCCAGGATCCCCGAGGACGTCGAACGTCCCTCCTTCTGGGACCTGGGGTATTTCTTCAGGGATGACATCCCCGGATGGGAAGTAACTGACGAAGACAACTGGGACTGCATGCTCTCGGACTTCGACTTCAACATCCCCCTTACCCAGGGTGAGAAGCACATCCTCTGCGAAGGATACTGGGACGAATCGAACCAGCCCTGCATCAAACTCATCTATACCACGGATTAGGAACAATGGAGAATGGGTTGCCTTACACAGGCTCCCCATCTCCACATCCTTGCTGAATCGAATCAGCAGGAGTATTATCCAGACCCACTTGAGGGTATACTATCAATGGTGCCCCCGTAGCTCAGCTGGATAGAGCGTCGGCCTCCGGAGCCGGAAGCATGG
>CBDUZS010000072.1:0-11659 GCA_965371785.1 uncultured bacterium | reverse complement strand
TACTGGTTCGCAAACAATGGTGGCGGTACCTCCTGGGTCAAGAACACCCTCACCAGCGGCTTCGACGCCAGACAGGTCATCTGTGCCTTCATTGACACCGATGCCTATCCCGATATCGTGGCAGTCTCATCCGCTACGGGAGATGTGTGCTGGTGGAAGAACAGGCTCGGATCGGGCCAGCTCTGGGTTCAGAACTACATCGATGGTGGCCTGATGGGCGCCTACGCCGTGTGCTCGGACGATTTCAATCTCGACGGTAGAGCTGATGTAATTGCTACCAGCTACACTACGGGCAGTGTCTACTACTACCAGAATACGGGTACCGGATGGCAGAAGAACCTGATGGACTCTAGCCTCTCAGGTGCAATCTCAGTCACATCGGGTAATCTCGATTCCAACAGCAGGCCTGAAGTCGTTGCCATGGGCTACACGGCCGACGACGTCGTAATGTACAAATTCGAATCTGCAGGTGTCTGGACAAAGTACACAATAGATGCGAATTTCAACGGCGCGATAAGTGCCAACATAGCCGATGTCGACAACGACGGTTACAACGACATCATTGCCTGTGCTCGCGTATCAGATGACGTGGCATGGTACAAGAACCTCGATGGCACCGGGTTCAACTACAATAAAGTCCTCGTCGAGGGTCAATTCGATGGAGCAAGGGCTGTGACCAGTGCAGATATCGACGGCAACGGAGCCGTCGACATCGTGGCATGTGCAGAATACGCCAGCAAGGTCAGCTGGTGGAACATCACCGGCTTCACGACTCCCGGTTACTGCACCTCTTCCATCCATGACAACGGAGTTGAAGATAACTACTGGGAGTACATCCTGTTCACCTACACTCAGCCCTACGGCACTTCGGTCAAATTCAAGTTGCGCTCTTCCAACGACTGGACCAACATGGGATCCTGGTCCCTGACCTGGATAACCAACCCGGGATCGATTGTCGGAATGCTCACGAACAACGACCGCTACATGCAGTACAGAGCCGTACTCGAAACAACCAACTCCGTTTCCACGCCGGAACTCGAGGACATCTTGATCTACTGGTCCATCGACGACATCGGAGATGCTACCAGCCCGATAGATGACACCAGGATGATCCAGGTGGTCGGTGGAAATCCTGTTAACGGGGCGTTTACCATCTCCTACACCGTTACCGAACCAGGTCCCGTTGAGCTGGTCATATACGATATGTCGGGAAGAACCGTCAGCCAGCTTGTCTCCGGTGATATGGAATCCGGAAGCTACACCGCCTCCGTGCCGGAACTGCCTGCCGGTACGTACGCCTGTGGTCTTCAGGCTCCCGGTTACTGGGCGATAGAGAGACTGGTCGTACTTCCCTGACCCCCACACAGTGAAAACTCGAGGGGTGGCTTCGGCCACCCCTCATGCTTTTGTCATGGGAATGCCAAATCTCTTCGCAAAGAGGAAGATGAGGTTCCTGAAACCATCTCTCCACAGGTTGATCTTCGGAGTTCCTATCCTGTCCGAGTAGCTGAATGGCACGCTGATCTCAGCACATCTCAGCCCTCTGCACTTCCAGGCTTCGATCTTCAGCTCTTCCGAGAAAGCCATGCCGTTGCTGGTGAGTTCGAGAGATGGGAGTATGCTCCTTCTGAAAACCCACATCCCCGACTGACTGTCCATTATCTTATTCCAGAACAGCAGCATGGTGAACCCCGTAAGAATCCAGTTGCCGGAGAATCGCATCGCATTGTTCAGCGTGCCGGCATGGTCGTCAGGAATCCTTCTGGCGGAGATGAAGTCGAGATCACGATTCAGAAGAGCCTCGGCCAGCCCGGGGATTCTTTCGACAGGATAGGTTCCATCCGCATCCAGAGTCGACACGATATCTGTTGTTATCGCCTCGAAGCCTGCCTTGTATGCACTCCCGTAGCCCTTCAGGGGCTGTGCGACCACGCGGGCACCGAATCCCCTTGCCACCTGCGCGGTCCCGTCCGTTGAACAGTTGTCCACGACCAGAACCGAATCAACTTCTGACGGAATGTTTTCTAAAACTCGCGGAAGCCCTGCTTCCTCGTTGTGGGCAGGTATTACCAATCCCAGTGTTCGTCCCTGTATCATACCTCTCCACTTTCCGGTTGCGCGAAGATACTACGCAACGTTTCCCGAAGCGGTCAATGGTCTTTGCTGCCGAGCAGGTATGCAGATGCCCTTCTGATGAGCCTGAATGCAGAGCCGCTGCGCAGGAAAAGCTTTGCAGTTCTAAAGGCGGGCCCGGGTCTCAGGTAGAAGCTGGAGAAAGCCATCCTCTGGAGTCTCTTCAGTTCACGCCGGGTGATCGATTCAGGTGGAGCCATGCAGCTCGTGTTGTGGAAGGCTGCCCAGCCATCTGCAGACAGATCATGGTTCTCGAGGTAACGATCTCCGTCCTCTGAGCCCGGGATTGGAAGAAAGGAGGCGAAATGAGCCCATTCCAGCCCGATCGAACGGGCGAACCTGATCGTCTGCTCGATATCCTCTTTCGTCTCACCCGGAAGCCCGATGATGAAGTAACCGGCTGCGTGGAGATCGTGATCGTGTATCCGTCGGATGGTCTCGCGTATCATCCCGGTGTTCGTTGCCTTGCGAGTCCTCCTGAGCACTTTGTCAGAACCTGATTCGATGCCGCAGTGAATAACGTACCAACCCGCACTCTTCATCAGATCCAGCAATTCGTCATCGAGCGAATCGAGTCTGACTCCATTCGGCGTGGAGAAGAGAACCGGGTACTTCCTGGAGATGGCCTGCCTGCAGAATTCCTTCGCGTAGTCGGAATCAAAGGTGAAGTTGTCGTCCTCTATGTGAATTTCTCTTACTCCGAAGTCGCTTACCAGCAATTCGATTTCAGACCAGACAGAATCCAGCGGACGGTGACGGATTCTCCTGCCAGTAATCCTGAATCCCGCACAGAAAGTACACTTGTACGGGCATCCCCGGGTCGTGAGAATGGGAGCGTATGGCAGTCTTTTGAAGACTACTCCGTTAGGCAGCCCCCTGTACAGGGATGGTGGCGCGAGATGCCATGCGGGAAGGGGGAGAGATGACAGATCTTCGACATGACGTGGTTCTGAGAGGTTCCGCGAACGTCTGAAGATCACTCCTTCAGTAGCTCCGTCCGGGGATGAGATAGCTTCGGGTACGGACTCCTCGGCTTCACCGAGGAAAACCGCATCGATCTCTGGAAAGTCATCCAGGGCGTGGATGCCTACGCAGGATGCATGCGGTCCTCCAAGCCAGAATCTGGTATCGGGCAGCTGAGATCTCAGATCGTTGAGGGAGGGCTGCAGAATGGCCACATCGGATGTGAAAGCGGAGACCATCAGAATTTCGGGATCGGTGTCGACAACGTTTCTGACCAGGTCGGCTCCCGTGGCTCCGGAGAGGGCGCAGTCAACGAGTGTGACTTCATGACCGTCCCGCTCCAGAATGGCTCCCAGGTAGAGGAGTCCTATCGGAGGAACGAGGTTTGTACCCGCTCCTCCCGGTCTGGGAGGGTAGAGAAGGCAGATCCTCAATCCCGGTCCTTAGCCCTGCTAGAGTGGAGGGGCAACCAGCTGGTCAGCACTGACCTGCATCGCTCTCTCACAGTAGCGGCACCTGTACGTCACCGAAACCTTGTCCTCCAGTTTGAACGTTGTCTGAGCTCCCAGTATATTCGTGGCGCAGTTGGGATTCGGGCATCTGAGAATAGCTGTTATCGTCGATGGGAGGGAAATTCTCCTCTTTTCAGTCACCTTCCCGTTCCCGATTATGTTGATCGTTGCCTCGGGAGCGATGAGAGCGATCATATCCGTTTCATTTCTGGAGAGAATCCTGTTCTCGATCTTGACGATATCCTTGCCCTCGGGAAGCCTTTTCGAGTGGAAGCCGACGCCGATCGTGAAGATACCGTCGTTTCCGATGCCCAGTATTTCTACAACCTTGAGTGCCAGTGGTGTAGGGATGTGATCGATAACGGTCCCGTTGTCGATTGCGTAGACCTTGTAAGCTCTGTCCATCATTCGAGACCTCCAGTCACGAGTCCCAGGAGCGCCTGTCTGGTGGGAATTCCGTTATGAGCCTGGGAGAAGTAGATAGCGTTGGGGAGCTCGTCGACTTCCTCGGCGATTTCATCGACCCTGGGGAGCGGGTGCATGATTTTTACGTCACCGCCGAGAGCCTGAATCGTCTCCTGCGTAATCCTGAAGCCGTGTGCCACACTCTCGTACTCCTGCGGATCTCCGAACCTCTCCTTCTGAATTCTGGTTACGTAGAGGATATCGAGTCTGCGTTCGGACGCATCTTCGGGTTCGAGCACTTCGATGAAGCTGATGCCGCTTTCTCGAAGATCCGTCTTGATCTGCGCCGGCATTCTGAGTGACGGGGGGGAGATGAACGTCAATTCGGCTCCGAACATGGCCAATGCATGAGTAAGTGAGTGGACTGTTCTGCCGTATTTGAGATCTCCCATCATTCCGATCCTGAGGTTGTCCAGTCTGCCGAAAGATTCGTTTATGGTGAACAGATCGAGGAAGGTCTGTGTCGGATGCTGGTTGGCTCCATCCCCGGCATTGATGACCGGAATGCTGACCAGCTCGGAAGCCAGTCTGGAAGCGCCCTCGACTGGATGTCTTATCACCATCACGTCACAGTATCCGGCAACCGTTCTCACGGAGTCTGCGAAGGACTCGCCCTTGCTCTGGGATGAAGCGCTGGGATTGGCAAACCCGAATACCGACCCACCGGATTTGAGGATGGCTGACTCGAAGGAGAGTCTCGTTCTGGTTGACGGTTCGAAGAAGAGTGAAGCTACCATGATACCCTCCAGGAACCCGGTGTACTCACCCTTTTTGACCTTGTCTGTTGTTCTGACGATCTCCCAGAGATCATCAGTCGACATGTCTCTCAACGATACAATGCTTCTGTTAAGGAATGCTCCCACTGCAGAAATCCCCTCACTTTCTCGCGCCTGTCAGCCTTATGCGGACAGAAGCGTTTCTTCCACTTCGGACAGGAGTTCGAGCATCTGCCCGGAATCATCTACCCGTGTCAGGCTATCCACAAGCCCTCTGGTCCTGACAATTCTGTTCAACCTTGCAAGAACGTGGAGATGCATCCCGGGATGGTCGAAGAGCATGAGAAAGAAGAGTGACGTCAGGCGGCCCGATGGTTCACCGAATGGGATGGGATGGTACGTTCTGGCAAGCAGCAGCAGATTGTCCTCTATGTACAGCTTTCGCGAATCGATAGGATGAGGGAAAGCGACCCCCGCGGGAAGTGCTGTTGACGAGACCTTTTCCCTTTCACTGAGCAACTCCGTCAGAAGAAGCGAATCGAAGACCTTGCCTGTTTTGCAGGCAAGCGATGCAAGCTTCCGAATCAGGGATGCCGAGGTGTTTGCGCTGACCCAGGCATGAACACCACCTTGTTCGAGAAATTCCCTTACGAACGGGGTTGCGGGATCCAGTCCGGTGTCGTTGCCGCCGGACAGGTCCGCATCTCTCAGTTTGTCCAGGGCCAGGGTTCCGAACCGGAGCCCGAGCCAGTTGAGAAGCTCTATCCTCTCATACCTGGTCTCACCAGAAACCCGTCTGGAGCGTAGATTACTCGATCTGAGTATCTTCTCTGCCTCGGAGGCGGATATCCCAAGGCAACCGGCTACATCGACGATTGTCAGATAGTTTAGCATTCGGCTCCAGATCGGGTTATGGCACCGCTGTTTTCCAGCGTATATACTATAAAACTGTAACCTCTGAAAGGAGAATGCATGAGAACACTGCTCGAAAGATTTCTTGATTACGTCAGAGTAGACACGACTTCAAGCGAGGATTCCGAATCCAGCCCATCGACACTCATGCAGCTCGACCTCCAGCAGATTCTGCTTGAAGAATTGAGTGAGATCGGTGCTCACGACATTCATCTCAGTGAACAGGGAGTTCTCTACGCCAGTCTTCCGGGTGGGACCGGCAACGATATTCTCGGGCTGATCGCGCACGTCGATACATCTCCCGAAGCTCCTGGAAATGGTGTCAAGCCTGTTCTGCATCAGGACTGGGACGGGAAACCCATCGAACTGGGTGGGGGAGTGGTAGTCGATCCCGATCAGTCAAAGGACATGAACAGGTTCATCGGGGGGAACATCGTTACAAGTGACGGTACGACTCTTCTCGGTGCAGACGACAAGGCAGGAGTGGCCATTATCATGGATACGTGCAGAAGGCTGATGTCCGAGCCCTCCTTTGTCAGACCGCAGGTCAGAATTGCATTTACACCCGATGAGGAGGTCGGGAGAGGGGTTCTCAACTTCGAACTCGAGCGATTCGGGGCAGCTCTCGCCTACACCGTGGACGGTGGGTGCCTGGGATACATCGATTCGGAGACCTTCAACGCCTACGGCGCAACCTGGACCATCGAGGGAAGAGAAGTCCATCCGGGAAGCGCAAAGGGTGTGATGATCAATGCTGTCCGGCTCGCAGCCGAACTGGTGTCACTTCTCCGGAAGGATGAGATGCCTGAGAGCAGCGAGGGAAAGGAGGGTTACATCTATCCCCTTTCGATAGATGGCACGACGGGCAGAGCAAAGGTTAGAATGATACTCAGAGATTTCAGAGAGCAGGGGATGAAGAGAAGAATCCACGACCTCGAGACCATCAGAGACTTTCTTGCATCGAGGTACGAGGGAGCCGTGATTTCCCTGGAGCTCAAGGAGCATTACCGTAATCCCTCGGACATTATCAAAAGTGACAGGCGTCTTGTGGAGTACGCCATGGAAGGTTCCAGGAGGGCAGGAGTTGAACCCCGGGAGGGCTCGATCAGGGGTGGAACCGATGGTTCGAGGCTTTCCTATATGGGCCTTCCCACGGTGAACCTGCCAACGGGCGGGGAGATGTTCCATTCGAGGACGGAGTGGATAGCTGAGGAAGGTCTGAAACTGGCTGCCGATACTCTTATGGAAACTCTGAAAGTATGGGGAGAGCACTGCTAGTGTCATGTCAAGTGCCGGATGGCGTAAAATTGCGAAGTAATTTGGTGTTCCTGCAAGGCGCTGAGAAGGCGCATAGCAGAGTTATGCAACTGAATCCGCAACGCCGCAGGAGGGCCAAAGAGCGAGCAAGATGCGTCAGTTGGTGCTTGACACGGCACTATATTTTTGGGATGTCCGCAGAGACCGCACCATCCATTTCCGGGCATAGCGAGCAGTTGCCGGTTAACTGCCCCGATCCGAGGCGCATCCGGAGTTCACCGTATTCCATGCCGTTCCAGATGTCTACGAAGCTCGATTCGTTGAGATTGCCCATCGGGGCAGCTGTATTCCAGTACGGGCAGGGGTTGACTCTTCCGTCCGGGTCGATGTACACCCAGTCGTCTAGGTAAGCGCAGGCCTTCCCCGGTTTCTTCTCCGGACCGCGAGAGACGTTGAACAGGATGCCCAGTTCCGACGCAAGCGTCTCCGCAGATTCGACTGACAACCTTACCGAGCTCTCCGTCAGGTCCACGACCTCACCGCCGGTCGCGAGGCCTTCGTAGGGAACGAGTGGAACGACTCCCACTGATGCTGCTCCCACCGATGCTGCGAGCCGTACGATGTCGGTCAGCTCACTGCAGTTCCTCTTCTGCAGAGTTGTGCTGAACGACAGCATGGGGAAGACTGCTCCGGACGCACTCCTTGCTTTCATCATCAGCCCGAGGCTCTCGATTATCGAATCGAGATCCGCTCCTCCACGTATTATTGCATGGGTTTCAGGTGTTGCTCCGTCTATCGAGACGAAGAGGGATGTCGGAGGTGTCTCGAGCAGGAGGGCGATGTTCTTTTCCTGGAGGAGAGTGCCGTTCGTTACAACTTCTCGAACCGGCACATCAGACTTCCACAGGCGTTCAAGGAAGTAGGCGAAATCGGGGTTACAGAAAGGTTCAGCCCCGCAGGACAGACCAACCGTGTGGGCAATCGGGAATATCTCCCGCTCGAGGCGGTCGAACAGCTTCGGATCCATGTGATGCCATCTTCTGTCCGGATCCCTGTCGGAAAGTGTCATGGGGCACATACCGCACCTGAGGTTACAGACGTTCGTAGTGTCCATTCTGACCGTGAGGAACCGCTTTCTGCTCCGGAACCTGTAACCCGGAAACCTGACGGAACGTCTGACGTATCTCGATAGAACTCTCCGTAAACCCATTTACCTCTTCCCGTGGTACCGGCAGACCTGTTTCACCATAATATTATTCCGTGCTCCCGAGCCAGATGATAGGAGAAACGGTGTATGTCTGCAACTTCTCAGATGACGGGATTCTGCGGTCCTCGCAGGAGGGTGCTGATTCTCGATTACTCGGTGGATAGAAGCGAAACTGCACTCGTCAGGAAGTATACCGGTCCCAACGATTCGGTGAGCTCCCTTTTCATCGACTCCGCTGAATCAATTCCTCGGAACAGCGAAATCGCAGCGTTCTCTCACGTGATACATACAGGATCCTCCCTCTCCATCATGGAAGCAGCATCCTTCTCGGAAAGAGCAGAAGAGGTGATCCGGTTCTGCGCGGGGATCGGGATTGCACAGATGGGGATCTGCTATGGGCATCAGCTCATATGCAGGGCTTTCTGCGGGAGTGACTCCGTTCAACGCTCACCGGAAGGCCTTGAAGCGGGCTGGAGAAGCATTTCGTTTAAAGGGGAAGCTCCTCCCATTCCCGGAACAGGATCTTCGGAAATTGTCTGGCAATCCCATTTTGACGAAGTTGCCATTCTTCCTTCCGGCTCGATTATCGTCGCAACGAGTGAACACAGCAGGATTCAGGCGTTCATGAACGATAGCCTCCTGCTGTTCGGAACTCAATTCCATCCCGAATTCGACAGGGATGACGGCAATCTTCAGTTCCAGCATGACAGGGAGCTGCTTGAAGTCAACGGTTACGATGCAGACCTTATCACATCCTCAGGACCGACCGTTGATGCCGGTCGAGTCTTCATAGGATTCTTCCTCGACTACTTCAGAAGGGGTGACTGAAATGAGACCGATACTAAGCACACTCGAACCGGCATCCGTATGGCGCTGGTTCGAGGAGGTACTCGGAATACCGAGATCCTCCGGTCATGAGGAGGGAATTGCCGATTTCCTGGAATCCTTTGCGGCCCGGCGATCTCTCCGTGTGAGCCGCGATGAACTGAACAACGTCTGTATCAGAAGAAGTGGAACCGGTGAATCTGCATCACACCCGGGAATCGTTCTCCAGGCACACGTCGATATCGTGGCCGAGAAAAGTGAGGGCAGCCTTCACGATTTCCTTACTGATCCGATAGAGCCCGAGATAGAAGGCGACTGGGTGAGAGCGGTGAACACCACTCTCGGTGCCGACAACGGGATGGGTGTCGCGCTCATGCTCGCCCTCCTGGACTCTGATGATCTGGACCTGCCGCCACTCGAATGCCTTTTCACGGTCGACGAGGAGCGGGGGCTTGTCGGAGCATCCAGTTTCCCCACCGACTGGATCACGTTTTCCAGGCTGATCAACCTGGACAGCGAGAGCGACTCGAGCTTCTGTATCGGCTGCGCAGGAGGAGTGGACATCCGGATAGAGGGGAAACTGGAGAGGGAACCCGTTTCCCCCGAGAGTACGTACGGACTTACCGTCAGCGGTCTGAGGGGGGGACACTCCGGAATAGAGATCGGTATGAACCGCGCAAACGCTATCAGACTGCTCGGACGCTGCCTCAACTCTCTGATGCGACTGGAGGACGTTAGAATCGTCTCACTACATGGCGGATCCAAGAGGAATGCCATTCCCCGGTCTGCCGATGCTGTGCTCACCATTCCAGTAATGGTGGAGAGAAGAGCACTCGCGATGATGGACGAGCTGGAGAGTCAATTCACGCGGGAGTACGGCGGGATAGAGGAGAACATCTCAATAGGTCTTTCCAGTTGTGAATCGGATCAACCCCCCCTGACTTCTTCTCATTCGCGTAAACTCACTCTCCTCCTCATGGCGCTTCCACACGGAGTGGAAAAGATGAGCGGAACGGTACACGGGCTTGTCGAGACTTCGAACAATCTTGCGGTTCTGTCTCTGGATGGTGACGAAGCAATGCTTGCAGTCAGTGTCAGGAGTTCACTCGAGTCAGCAAAGAACGCGCTTGCCGAACGGGTGTGTGCCGTTGCTGCACTTGCAGGCTACTCCTGTGAGCTGTCGGGAGGATATCCGGGCTGGACACCGGATCCGGATTCAGTGCTCACGGCCGAATGCAAGGTTGTGTACAGAGAGCTCAACGGATCGGATCCGGCAGTAGGGGCTATTCACGCAGGGCTGGAATGTGGAATAATCGGTGACAGGATCGGTGAGATCGACATGATCTCTCTGGGTCCCGATATCAGGGATGTACACGTACCGGGCGAGAGGGTCTCCATACCTTCGGTCGCCAGGTTCTGGAAGTTCCTCACAAAGCTGCTCGAGCGACTCGACTGAGCAGTCGTCGGGAGAGGACATGAAAAGGAAAATCAACAGGCTGTTTTCTGCTGCTAGAAAAGAAATTTCACGATCCCGTCTCCGAAGAGAAACCCGTCCGCTCGACTCATCCGAGATTGCTTTGCTCGAGAGGAACGGCAACTCCTGCAGGGACTGGACAAGGGTACTGACCACGGACAGAGCAACGCTTGAACTGGTTAGCGCTTCAGGATTCGAGGGAGACGTTCTGCTCGATATCAGGTCCGGCGGGTTTTCCACTCTCCTTGGCTCCCGGCAGAGCCTGATCGAGAACGTGCACCTGAGGAACGTTGAGATCACTGGAAGAGCCTGTCTTTCGGGTGTCCAGCTTATCGAGGGTTACAGGATTCACGATGGTGTCCTGATAGAGTGTTCGGGGACTATCTCTTACGGTTCAGGTACACCATGCGGCAGTGGAACATCTCTCGAACTCGGTATCGAGACCGGTGAGCGAAGTGTCCGCAGTTTCCCCTGTCTCGATGTCGAGCTCGCGGCAGCAATGTCGAACGGAACAACCCGTGGAGAACTCTTCGATCCATACAACAGCAGTCTCGACCGATTCGTTGCATCGGTAACAGACCGTCATTCCGGTGACATCTGCAGGGATGTGGTGATAAGGGCTACACCGTTGATAGAGGACTCCTGGCTGGGCAGATCCGTGAGGATAGATAATTGCCTCGCGGTGAGGAATTCAACCGTTCTCGGCGGGGAGAATGCCGGTGCGCGGCTGACCGATGGCTGTCTCGTGAAGAACTCGATTATCAAATGGAATTCGTGCGTGGATTCGATGGCCGTTGTCACCGATTCGGTAGTGGGCGAATGCGCCGTCGTGGAGAAGCATGGCAAACTGACTTCATCCTTCCTCGGACCGGACAGCGTACTGGGAGGAGGGGAGATGACCGCCTGCCTGGTGGGACCATTGACCTCGATGCACCACCAGTCTCTCCTGATAGCTGCCAGATGGCCTGAAGGCAAGGGTAACATCGGCTACGGTGCGAACGTGGGCAGTAACCATACGTCCAGGATGCCGGATCAGGAGATCGTGTGCGGAGAGGGAACATTCTTCGGGCTGGGCTGCTCGATAAAGTTTCCTGCCGACCTGTCCTGTGCTCCCTACAGCATTCTGGCAACCGGTGTTACAACGCTTCCGCAGAAACTACTGTTTCCCTTTTCGCTCGTAAGTGCTCCCATGGGA
>CBDUZS010000071.1:0-11740 GCA_965371785.1 uncultured bacterium | reverse complement strand
GCTTCGAGAGCCCTCGACCTTGCCGATGCAAGTGTTCCCGCAGGCGTGGGCGGGAGGTCGATCATTCTGTACATGGGAAAGAACCGAGAGAAATGGAGTGGTACGTTCGGGCCAACCGTATCGAGAACCCAGTTGTACAGCAGCTCCGTCTGCTCTTCGGAATCGTTCAGAGTCGGGATTATCAGGTTCGTTACCTCGATCCATACACCCATTTCATGAAGCACGGATACGCATTTCTGCACCGGTCCGAGCGTGGCTCCGCATACCTCGTTGTAGAAACTTTCCGACATCGACTTGAGATCGATGTTCGCGGCATCGATGAGCTCCGCGAGTTCCCGGAGCGGACCTTCGTTTATGTATCCCGCGGTAACCAGGATGTTGCTCAACCCTCTTTCCCTGGCCACTCGCGCGGTGTCCTGCACGTACTCGTAGAAAACAACTGGTTCAGTGTAAGTATATGCAATAGCCCCGCATCCCTGTTCGATTGCCATTTCGACCACTGCTTCGGGCATGAGATCGTAAGGCGGCACATCCTCCGGAAGGGCCTGTGATATCTCCCAGTTCTGGCAGTTCAGGCATCTCAGGTTGCATCCTGCGGTGGCAATCGATAGAACACTCTCTCCTGGATGGAAATGGTACAGTGGTTTCTTCTCGACGGGATCTACATGTACCGCGACCGGCTTTCCGTAAACAAGGCTGATGAGCTCCCCCCCGCGGTTGAGCCTGACGCCGCATCTTCCCCTTTCTCCGGGAGCGAGTGTGCAGGCGAAGGGACAGAGGATACACTGTACGGAACCGCTAATCATCCTGGTCTTCCTCGACCCGGACGTACCACTCGGCTTCCTTTGAGGACAGGAATCCGCTGTCAATCAGGGACATGATCAGGTCCATGTCAACGGTTTCTATGGGCTTCGCCCAGGTGAGCTCTCCATGCCGGACAAGCCGTTCGAGGTATGGATAGCGCCCGAAGAAGCCGCCGATAGAGCCGTCTTCGTGATCCGACATGCCCGTAGCGATAACTGAAGCGAGTAAGGCAAATATGATTCTGTGGTTCATATCCGTGTCCATCTTGGCCGAGCAAAAGCGAAGTCAGCGGTCAGGGACTGGCGGCCGTTATCGGGAAGAGGTTCTTCCCAGTGCTTCTGAAACAGGTGAGATACCAAGACCGGCAATCAGTGACTTGAATGTTTCATGGTGCCTGTGGCGAATATCATCCGATTCGAAATTATCGACGAAAGGGACCTCTGCAAGAACTGTTACATTCCCGAACCTCTCGATCGCTGCGCGGTTGTCTCTTCCGGTCATGTCCGGCTCACTGTACCAGTGATTCACAACAACTCCCTCGGGCTGAAGACCGCTGTTTCGGAGAACTGCCAGTGAAAGAAGAGTGTGATTGATCGTGCCGGAAGATCCCGAGGCAACGAGCAGGATCGGCCACCCGATTTCCCGCACCAGATCCAGCATCGTTCTGGATTCGTTCATGGGAGTGAGTACACCGCCGATCGATTCGGCAACCACCATATCATGTGATGAGGCAAGAGCATCAAGGCAGGTGGTTATCCGGTTGCCGGCGGCGTAAACACCTGACAGACGCCCCGCAAGGTGAGGCGAGCATGCCGGTCTGTAACGGTAAGGACACATGAGCTCCCTCTCACCGTCCAGAGGTTTCACTCCTGCCACCGCAAGGCAGTACTCGAGGTCCGGAGCCATCAGCTCCGTTCCGGTCTGTATGCAGCCGGTCTGTATTGGTTTGGCCGGAACCGCATCGATTCCAGAGTTACGCAGGGCTCTGACTATTCCCGCGGTGACTATCGTCTTGCCAACACCGATTCCGGTTCCGACAACGAATATGCCCTTCATACAGCCGTATTCCTTTGCTCAGGATAGGGACGTGATGTGAACATTCCCTGCAAGCACTTCCATTGACTGTCCATCATCGAGTTCCAGGTTCAATCCACCCGTTTTCGAAAGCCCTTTGACTCGACCGCGCAGGCTGCCCGCAGGCGTATCAACTTCTACCGTCCTGCCGATGAGAATGGACTTCTCTTCCCAGAACGTTTTAAAAACACTCAGCCCTTTTGCGAGCCATTGCATGTACGCGTTCTCCAGCTCCTCCAGAAGTGCGGCTGCAAGTTGCGGCCGGGATGTTTCCTTGCCGGTCTCGAGCTTGAGAGAGGTCGCCTTCTGATCTATGGAATCATCCATTTCAACCATGTTGACGTTGATACCGATGCCTGCAACGAGGTAATCAACACGATCCATGTCGGTTTTCATGTCGAAGAGTGTCCCCGAGAGCTTCTTGCCGCCGGTTATTATATCGTTGGGCCACTTGATGCCGATATCGATCCCGGGAACAACTCTCATTATGGCGCGGACGGCGGCCACAACCGTCACGATCGACATCTGCGGGGCATCGAAGGGAGTAACCGGGGGGCGAAGTATCACGGAAACGTAGAGGTTCATCCCGGATGGAGAGTGCCAGCTCCTGTCGAGTCTCCCCCTGCCTGCTGACTGGTAGTCGGCAATTACCACAGTGCCTTCGGGTTCTCCATCCTGAGCGAGTTCGCCAGCTACCTCGTTCGTGGAATCGACCTCAGTGTGGAAGATGATCTTCCTGCCTATTATATCGGTGTGAAGAAACGGACGGATTTCCATCCCGGAAGGCAGATCGGGAGAGAACCTCAGACGATATCCGCACCTGGGTGAAGCCTCGATGTAGTATCCTGCATTGCGGAGCTGTCTGATATGCTTCCATACCGCAGTCCTCGAAATAGCCAGTTCTTCGGATATCTGCTGTCCCGAGAGGTGAGTCTCTTCCCGTCTGAGAAGTTCCAGTATGTGACTGGTGATCTCGTTCATTCAGACACTCCACCAAGAAAGCCGGAACAACGATAATACACGTTGGAATGCAAGAATTGATTATAAGCCGGGGTCGCGTTATGTCAACCTGAATTCAGTTACTGGTTAACGGTTCTCGATAATTGAAGACAGGGGTCATTCAAGCTTTCCCAGGGGGCTGACATCAGCTCTAGGCCAACGCAGTGGAAAATTCGAATGACCCCTGTGAGTCGTTTTTCTTTTGCGATGACAACCGTTGATTCCTGATCTCCTGCTTCCGGTACTCCTTACAGCAGTCAATCCATCTCAACATGGCTATCAAACACTTACTAACAATGCTATGAAGAGATATCCATGTCAATATATATATACGTTGCCAGGAACCTGTATCCTCAACTCATTGCATTGTTCCCACGGGAGATATATTCTACCTGTTGTGCATGGAGGTTGATTTGAAGGGACTTCACAGACAGGCAAGCAAGAGACTTGTCCGGTTGAGAAACGCCATATCGTCTATCCTGAGGGAGCTCCCCGTCTCCATCGAGCAGCCCTGCAACGTGTACCGGACCCTTGCCATCGACAGGATGCTGGGCTGGAAGCTCTTCAAGATATACGAGCTCGAAGACATCTTCCTTGCTGCCCAGTACATTCCACGCAAGGCGGCATTCGGGAGTTTCCTGAAAGCCTCAGCCGCCAAAGGCATTTCCCCCCTCCTGCTCGATGAAGCCCGACAGGCTTTCGATGAATTCACGGCCCTTGTCGATGTTCATGCAGGAGATCGTTCGAGTCTCGAACTCATGCTGCTCGCTTTCTCCCAGGACGGTCTCATCCAGGTTTACCGTGAGCAGCAGAAAGCGGCATTCCATGCCAACAGGTTCATCTACGGTCTCGAGGCAAGGGTCGAGTTCTTCACACAGTTCGTATCACCCTCTTCTGACAGACGGCTTCTTGACATAACACACATCAAGGGTTTCGCGGACATGCGCAGGAACAGACCCAATGTGTCATGGTGCTACGAGCACCCACTGACACGCAAGAGGAGCGGAACGATAGAGCCCCCGGATTTCGACAGACCTCTTGTCAGCCCGGATGAGCTCCCGGGAGACGGCTCTATTCCATGGTACCCCGAGTTCTGCTCATGTGAGTTTCCGGACGTCGAGAAGCATCTGGACAGTATCGACTACCTGCAGGAGATCTTTCCGGATTCCACCGGTAAGACCGCTCTGATGACCCTGGTCTTCGCAAACCACTACCGGACCGAGAACCAGCTGGGCTTCGATGAGGGCGACGGCACGAGCCTGAAGATCTCCACTCCAGTCGAGACACTGGTCATGGACATGTTCATCGACCGTGATCTGCTGAACAGGCCGGAACTCCAGCTGAGGGTGTTCACCGATGTCGATTACAGGGGCTGCCCCCACGTTCCCGGGTACCTGCGTTCGCAAAGGGAGCGTCTTCCCACCGATTCATCAGTCAAATTCATGGGAAGCGGCATCTCCGCATCCTATCTGCACGAGGTCCGCCGCTACGAGGAGATGCTGAGAGACGCATTCTCCAGGAGAAACCTAGATGACACGAAATACGACCTCTACAGGGTCAAGCTGGAGTACCCCGTGATTCCCTCCACTATCGCAGTCGTATGGGAGCCCTGACGAAGGTAGACGGCTACAGGATGTCATCCAGATCGTAGACGTAGACCATGCATGAGTTGGAAACGGCATAGAGCAGGTTGTCATCGTCCACTGTCATTCCGAATACGAAACCGTCGACTCCGATCGTTTCCAGGTAGAGGCCGTTCTCGTCGAACACCAGAATTCCATCGAAATCGCTGATCAGGACGTTTCCCGTGGCATCGACAGCGATTGCCGAGGGAGCATTGAAGCTGCCGGGAGCATCTCCGCCTGACCCGAACCTGTTCAGAAATGTGCCGTCGGAAGCGTACTTGAAAACAGCATTGTTGAAAGAACCCAGGATGTAGATGTTGCCATGTCCGTCCACCGCAACGTTCATGTGCAGTTCCGAATCTCCCGTCCTGCTGCTTATCGCTCCGGGGATGTGCAGCTCGAGGTCTCCGTCGCTGCTGAATCTCATGATGTCATCAGTGAAAACGCTCCAGGCAGCGATAACACTGCCGTTCGCTGCAATCGCAACATCCTCGAATCCGTGATCTTCCACGTAATCCACCTTGCCCAGCAGATCGCCGGTCATGCCGTCATGTATCAGCAGATTACCGCTGTAGGCGATGTAGAGTCTGCCGTCCCTCGTGCCGTCCATTCCAGTGATGTAGACATCACGATCACTTTTCAGGTTCCACTGGGTGACGAACTCACCTTCAGGGTCAAAGACCTGGATCCTGCCGGTGCCGTACTCCCCCACGTAGATCGTTCCGTCCGCGTCAACCGCGATCAATCTGGGGTCATCGAACCTTCCCGGACCGATACCTTCGCCGCCGAATTCCAGTACGGTGTTACGATCGCGCCCGATTCCCGACACCAGTTCAGTCAAACCATCCGTTGTTGCCTTATCGGCAACGTTCAGGAAGAAGACGAATGCTGCTCCGCCGATCGCAAGCATTACGGCAATAACGACGACAATTGCGACCGAGCATCCCGGACTCGACTTTCCCGATACGATAACCTTCTGCTGCTGGTACTCTTGCGGTAAGATGACCGTACTGCCGCAGTACTTGCAGACAATCGAGTCCCTGCCCCGTCTTACCTTCACACTCGCGCCGCAGGATGGACAAGACAATGTCTTTGCCATGATTCTCCTTCTATTCCTCTCCAGCGTTCCAGTTCGACGGTAACGGAACGTTCTCTTCGCTTACACCGGCTTCCAGAAGCCGCCTTCGGAGCCCGTAGACATCTGTGAACTGCAATTCTGCCATCGAGAGATCCTCTATTATGGATATCGCTCTGTTGTAGTAATTTCCGGCAAGCTTCTCCTCCCGCTGCTCGAGGCACAGGTCTGCCATCATTGCCAGCGTGGTTCCCTCTGCGACCCTGTCACCGACCTTCTCTGATATCTCCAGAGCCTGCAGGAAAAATTCCGCAGCCTCGGGAATCCTGCCGTTCTTCCACGATATCCGTCCCATTCCCGCGAGATCGCGACCGATGTCCCTCTGGTTATCGGTGTTACGGTGTATTTTGAGTGCCCCCCGGCAGTACTCGTCCGCTTCGCCAATCCTGTCGAGGTCGATGAGGAGAAGACCGATGTAACGCAGCTGAATGCCCTCGCCATCCGGGCTTCCGATCTCTCTGTGTATGCGAAGAGCTTCCTCGAAATACTCCAGTGCCTTGTCGAGGCTGCCCTGCACGTGATGCTGCGAGCCGAGGGTTCCCAGGACCGAAGCCTCGAAATGACGGATTCCCGTCTCCCTGGCGATGTCAAGAGCTTCCAGGTTGCATCTCCGGGCTTCGTCTATCCGTCCGCTGCTGGTATGTAGAAGGGAAATACTCGTCAGAATGACTCCCTCACTGTGTCTGTCACCAACCTCTCTCGCTATTCCGAGAGCTGACTGGAAGTGCTCCATAGCCCCTTCCATCCTGCCCTTTATGCGAAAGAGGTTACCGAGATTGCTGAGGTCTATACCCTCGCTCCTTCGTTCACCGGCACATCTCGCGAGATCCAGAGCCTGCTCGAAACAGCTGATCGCCTTATCGGTGAATCCCTGATGGTAGTAGTGATTGCCCAGGTAGTTGAGCGCGCACCCTTCCTCCGCCAGGTTGCCCGATTCCCTTGCGATCCGCAATGCCCTGTCGAAATACTTCTGTGCCCTGGCCGGTTCTCCCCTGTCGTTCATAACCAGGCCCAGGTTACCGAGAATAACGCTCTCACGCAGTTCATCTCCAACGACTGTGACGAGTTCCAGCGCAAGTTCGAATTCCCTTCTCGCCTCCTCCGGTTTCCCCAGCAGTCTGAGCGCCTCTCCCCTCGTGCTTCGAATCTTCAGCATCCATTCACTCGTGGCGGTGCTGCCCCCGGCAAGCTCCTCCATCCCGTCAAGTAATTCGAGCACTTTCTCGTATCGGCTCTGTACGATGAGGATGCGTGACTGGTCCTGCCAGACTGAGAGCTGCTGCCCGATGCATTCGTTTTCATCGATCCCGCCTTCGAGCCAGCCAGTCAGTCTCGCTGCCCACTCGAGCCCTTCTTCGTTTTCGAAGGTTCTCGTACAGTTGTGGAGTGCCCTTATCCCCCATTCTATCGCCCTTCTACGCTCCCCGCTGCGCTCCCAGTGCCATGCGATAACGGGGGACAGGCTGTCTGCTTCATCACTGAACAATTCCTCAATCGCTTCGGCCACACACCTGTGCAGTGACCTCCTGTTGTGGAAGAGAAGTGAATCGTAAGCCGAATCGTGTATCAGGATGTGCCTGAAGACGTACTTCAGACCCGTCGTTTCCTGCACGCTGTTGAGAAAATCCTTTCGCACCAGCTCGGAAAGAATCCCCTCGGCGTCACCCCGGTGAATGAGTTTTTCGTGGAGTCTCCTGTAGAGGAGCATCAGGAATTCCATTCCGAGCACGGAGCAGTACTGCAGGCCCTCTTTGCGATCGGGGGGAAGCCTGTCGATTCTGGAGCGGATGAGCCCGTTCAGTGAGGATGGAACGTATATCTCGTCCGGAAGGCCGGCAAGCTCCCATACGCCTTCCTTCTCAATCATCTTGCCGGACTCGATCAGATCGAGAACCAGTTCCTCCAGGAAGAAGGGATTACCGGCAGAGCGCTGCAGCAGGAAGTCCATGGCAAAGGACGATACCGTGGATCCGAGCATGTATCCCATCAGCTGTCGACAGCTGTCATCCGGTATGGGAGGGATCGTCAGTTCAACCGTCTCGGCGTAACCATCCGGAAAGTCGGGAAACGGAGAGGAGTCGCAAAAAGGCCTGTGCAGAAGCATGAACAGGAGGGGGACCCTGGTGTCACAATTCGAAGCAATGAACTCGAGAAGCTCCAGAGATGCGCTGTCGATGCAGTGAAGGTCGTCGAGAAGGAGCACCGTTCTGTGGAGGAGACCGGTTGCCCTCACCAGGTTCCTTACCGCTATTATCTTCTCACGGTATCTCATCCCGTCATCAATGGCATCGAGGGAATGTTCCGCTGGAATGGAGAGAAGCTCTGCAAGAAAGGGAGTTGAGCTTCTCAGCTCCTTCTCTGCGGATTCATCGTCCAGTTGACCTGCAATCCGGTCTATACACTGCACCAGCTTTTCCGAAGCTTCGGAATCACCGAGGTCGATATCCAGGTAATCCCTGATGAGCGATATCCAGAGCCAGAAGGGTGGCTGTGCATAAGTCATCGTCTGGCCCCGAAGAATGGTGAATTTTCCGGAATCTTTCTGCTTACCGAGCAGGAAATCGTGAGCTAGTCTCGATTTGCCGATTCCAGCCTCTCCCGCGACCTTCAGGATGATATGTCTGCTTCCGCCAAGACGGCTGGTTCCCGTTGCTCCCGATTCCTGCTTAGACCACAGTTCTTCGAGCAGAACGAGTTCGCTTTCCCTTCCTACCAGAAGCCCCCTCGCTATCCTGCTGGCCCGCTCCCACCTGGCTTTCTGCACCGATCCGGGGCCGAGAGCGCTGAATACATGCATCTCCTTTGACTTCCCCTTGATGGGTACGGTTCCGAGATCTTTCCATTCGAAGAGTTCTCCGCACGAATGCCTTACATGCTCCGGAACCTGTAAGGTGTTCACTTCGGCTGTGGATTCCATTCGAGAAGCAACGTTTACGGCATCACCCATTGCAGTGAGATGTCCCAGGGCATCGGGAGCAACCGTTGCCTGCCCTGCACTGACTCCGATTCTTACCGCCAGCTCTATGCCTGCGTTCCCGAGGGATTCGTTTATTTCACGGATTGTGTCGAGCATTCGGAGACCACAGGCAACCGCACGCACGCTGTCGTTCTCGCTTGCCGTTCTGGCTCCGAAGAGAGCCATTATCTGGTCTCCCTGGATCTTGTCCACGTAGCCGCCGTAGGCTTCCACTACGCTGCTGAGAGCGCTCATCACGCCGCCGACCAGATCGTGAAGGGTCTCATGATCCATTGTCTCGGCCATGGATGTAAAATCCTTGAGATCTAGGAACAGTACTCCGACCTCGCGCCTTTCACCCCGTCTGAGACGATGGATATCCGTTGAACGGACTTCTACCGCTCTGGAGAGTTTTTCGAGATCTTCCTTGAGAATGCTTTGCCAGTCCGTATGCATGCCGCAACCTATAACCGGCGGTTCCCCCCGACAAGCCGGAGGCTCGGCTACTCCATTCTCAGCTGCAGACTTTTAAATGACGTGGAATGGTCAGAGTGGTTACACTGCCGAGCGCGCCTCTCTCAGGGCAGCGGCTGCAGGGATTTGATCGCGCCCCAGCTGCTGGAGGCCATGATCAGTGTGAGTTCGTCACTGACCTCCACGTCGTCGAAACCGCAGGTCCATATGACGTCACCGGCAGCGTAAGGACCAGTGATGAAGAGGGCGACGGATCCCGGACCGGGCTGGGTGGAGTCATCCGCGAGCACCAGCCATTCGTCCGGTTCGTCCTCCGGAGAACCGATCCAGACCTTTCCACCCAGGCTGGTGCCGCTGATCTCCAGCCTCATCCAGCAATGGAATTCCGGATGTATACTCATGGGCACTGCATCGAGCGGAATTACCGCACCGGTTGCCTTTCCCCTGCCCAGGACGACCTCGTCGGTAAGCGAGTTGAGGAGCAGCACGTAGAACCACTCACCCGAATCGCTGTACCTGACCGCAATCCCTGCCGTATTGCCCGTGTCGAAGTTCACCTTCGCAGTCATCGAGTAATCGGGAAGTGACATCTGCCCCCCTGCATCGCCTGAATAAGAGATACCCCTGGTGCCGGTTCCGTTGCTGTAGATGTAGTAGACGCCGGACGACACATCGAATCCGGCACCTCCGAAGTGTGACCAGCCTTCATCGTCACCGTCGTTGAAGTCGTCGGAGAAGAGGATTCCGGCGTACACAGCCGGTACGAGAACCAGAATCGATGCGATGATGGCTTTCACCGGGAACCTCCTTCTCTCGTGGATTCTTCAGCCCACCGTGTGAATATAGACGGCACGGCACTACCGGTCAGGCGAGTATATGGTTATTGAAACACTGGAGGTGCGGGAATGTTGAAGATGTTGATAATTACTGCAGTTACGCTCACTGGTGTGGGAAATGCCACACTTCCCAATGATCAGTGGGACTGGTCCGGCGGCCCGGGGGTCACTGGTCCGGTTTACTGGTTCGACGATACATTCGACTCGTGTGAAGACATCGACTGGTCTGACAGCCCGGGGTTCATCTACCTCAATGATGCCGTCGATTCCCCGCAGATTGACTTCGTCGAATCAGGCTGCCTTACATCGTCAATACTGGAAATAGCCATGGGAACCGACTGGGAAGTAGACTGGGGCGACATTTACTGGGAGTCTTACGAGCCCGATAACACCTCTATCTGTTTTCAGCTCCGGGTCGGGTACGACTGGGAGAACATGCTCGCGTGGGGAGACACCATCTTCGTATCCGGCACACCGCTCGATCCACTCCTGCCTAACGATGTCTTTTACCTCCAGTACAGGGCCATTCTCACAACATCCAACCCTTTGGTGACACCGGTTCTCGACGTGGTGACCATAGAGGGCATGTATCCCGGATCGATTGCTTCCGAATCATCTTCCCTCTCCCCGGAGCAGCCTTTGCTGGTCAGCCCCAACCCCTCCTTCGATGGTGAGATGAGCGTTACAGTGTGCGTAAACGTTCCAGGTCCGGTCGAACTGCGACTGTACGATTCCACCGGAAGGCTGATGGCAGTACCCCTATTGGGTATTCCATCCTCTGAGTCCATTTCTGCAACCGTTTCAGGCCTTCCCTCCGGTCTTTACCACTTCCTCCTGGTCATGCCATCGGGCAACGCTTCCGTCAGGGCGGTTGTGCTCGACTCCCCCTGACACGACATGCTTGGCTTTTCCACTCTCTTTAGATATTGTTTCCATTCGGCAAAATGAACCACATCCTGTACCGAAAGGGGGCTGATTTTGAAGATTATCCTGACATTTGCAGCCATGTTCCTGTTTTGCACAGGTGCAGCCTCGGCAGATATGCTCTACGGAATAGACGGAGACGTACTCTACGGGGTTGACCCGGACGACGGCAGCTATGCAGCGCTCTCGGACTCGTGGGACGGCACCTACCTCATTACCGGGTGCGACGGCAGCCTTTACGCCGTGCAGGGCGACCTTCTCTACGTTGCCGACCCCTACGACGGATCGTGGGATGCTCTTACATCCTCCTGGGAAGGCAGCCACTCCATCACCGCTTCTTCCAGGGCAATCTACGTTGCACAGAGCGATGTTATCTACCTGGCCGACCCTGACGACGGAGAATGGCTGGCGATCCCCGGCGACTACACCGGCGTCCAGTTCATTGCATGGGCAGACGGAGCCCTCATGGTCATCCAGGACGATGTCCTCTACAGAGTCAATCCTGCAACGGGAAGCTACGACACGCTTCCATCCTCCTATGCGGGGACCACTGCAGTTGCGGGTTCCGAAGAGTGGCTCTACGTGATTCAGGGCGACAATCTCTACGAGGTTGACCCACGCTCGGGTGACTACTCGAACCTCGGCGGAGGTTACTCCGGCTCATGGCTTCTCGCGGAAGCAGACGGCTACGTCTACTGCATATGGGAAGGCTCCCTCTGGGTCACCGATCCCTTCACCGGCGACTTTGCCGAACTGGGTGGAGGCTGGGGAGGCGCTACGGCCTTCTGTTCCCTGGACTGATACATCCGAAAGAATGCCGCCCCGGTGGGGGCGGCATTCTCTATTCTCTAAAATACTCTCCCGTGGTGGGGCTCGGCGTGAGGTACCAGTGAGTGAGGCTTCTCGAGTCCGT
>CBDUZS010000070.1:0-12147 GCA_965371785.1 uncultured bacterium | reverse complement strand
TCTCCCGGATCAAGATGAGCGCCGGGATGAACATCGCCGAGAAACGCAGACCACAGGACGGGAGGATCAGAACACAATTCGAGGGAAAACCTGTGGAGATCAGATGCTCGTGCGTCCCGACCGCTTTCGGTGAGAAAACCGTACTCCGGATTCTGGATCCATCCATACTGATGCAGGACATGACCCATCTCGGGTTCACTCAGATCGATGGAGACAGGTTCGATAAACTCATAAGGAATCCACACGGACTGATCCTGGTCACAGGACCCACTGGTAGCGGTAAGACAACAACCCTCTATTCGACTCTCACGACTCTTGCCACTCCTGAGAAGAACATCATGACCATCGAAGACCCGATCGAGTTCGTTACCGATGAATTCAACCAGATTGCCGTCCAGCCTGCAATCAATGTCACTTTCATTACCGCCCTCAGACACATTCTCAGACAGGACCCCGATATCATCATGATCGGTGAGATCAGGGATGAGGAAACCGCTGTGAGTGCCATTCGGTGCGCACTTACAGGACATCTCGTACTGAGCACGCTTCATACAAACGATTCGGCATCGACCATCGCGAGACTGCTGGACATGGGAATAGAGCCCTACATCATCTCGAATACTCTCCTGGGAGTCGTATCACAGAGACTCGTTAGAAAAATCTGCCTCGAATGCAGTGAGTCCTACGAACCTGCAAAGGAATTGCTTCAGGCGATCGGGCTTCCGGTCGACAGGAAGACACTGCTAAAAAGGGGCGGCGGCTGCAGAGCATGCAGGAACACCGGCTACAAGGGTCGTATTGCAGTTTTCGAAGTGATGTCCCTCAACGAGGAAGTCAGATCCGGTATAGCAGCCTCGGTCACGGCTGACGAGATCCGAGTCCTGGCAAGGAAATGCGGAATGGCGTTTCTCAGAGAGAATGCTCTATCACTCGTTCTTTCGGGAGTCACCACACCCGAAGAGATGCTCGGAATAACGATTGGTGGGGAATGAAAAAACTCGTACTCTCCGTATCCGCTGCCATTCTTCTTGCCGCGGGATGCGGAACAGGCGAACCTCCAGGCAATGTGGACACGGGAACCGAACCGGATTCGATTATCGTAATTCCCGCATCTCCGCTCGAGGTTGGCCTCGAATTCAGCAACAGGCTTGGAATGAATGATCCGTCATGCTTCGAGCTGCTCGTGCCGCAGTTCCTGAACACGTTTCCGGACACTCTATCCCCGTGGGAGATTTTCGGCAGATGGAGAGCCTTCGATGTAGGAGGCAGACTGACTGAAGTCTATGCGGACAGCACCGGGACCAGAACCAGTTATTACTGCTCCATTGCCAGGATGGACGAGCTTCCCGCCGTTGTCAGAATCGACTTCCTTCTCTACGGTGGCGGATGGCTGATCGAAGGATTCGGGGAAGAGATACCCAGGGAAACAGCAGATTCGCTGACCACCGAGCTCATGGCGGAACTGATTCTGGCAGATCCTGATCTCAGGCTCGAGTTCAGGCTTGCCAGGCTCCTCATGGACGACTGCAGGATTGACTCGATCCTTGCTTACGCATCCTGGCATGCTGCCAGCGAAGCAGGTTCGGGTTTCCCCGCTTACATTCTGGAACTGCTTCCAGACAGCTACAACGCTCTGGCAATGTGTAACATCAGACGTTCTGGCAAGTTTCAGCTCATTCAGGACAGGGCGACCTACAGAGTCTCGAACGTCCCTCTCGATCTGAACAGCCTCGTCGCCGCCTGGAGGGAAATGGCCTACCTGGACAAGGCAGTTCTGAGAGCAAGACATGAGGCAATGCAGAACCTGAGACAGACTGGAATCTGGATGGACCCAGGTATCGGCGATGAGGTCGAGAGACTTGCAGGGCTGAAGCGATATTTCCTTGCAGTTAGCGATATTGTCGAAGCAAGAGACAGTCTTTCAAGAACTTACACCGTCCTCCTTACATCCGGTACCGAAGAACCGCTGATGGTCTGCCAGGTAGACCTCGATCCACATCTTCTCGAACAGCGGGTCGAGAACGATATCGGTATCACCGTGCTCAGGGCGCTCGGCGTCGAGATGAACGGCGACATGGATCCAGAAAGGGTCGTCTACAGCAGCGGCAATCTGTTCCTCTTCGAAGGAACTCCAACCGGCTACAGGCTTGTATGGAGAACCTACGAAGATTTCGACAGCGACTTCCACGCTGAATTCGGCACACAGTCATCTCCATCTCTGCCGGGCTGTCGTGACGTTTCTCTGATCGGTAACTCCGGCTCCTACGAGTACTCGCTGGGTTACGGTTCCGAGGGTACTCCCGTGTTCACGAGAACGGAGCTTACCAGTGAAGAGGAGGAGGCTGTCCCCGGCGTGGTTCCGCAGGCAGGCCTTTAGCTCCGGGAGCGGGCAGGCAGCAGACAGCAAAGTATGATGAGAATGGTCAGAAGAATACTCTACTGGAGTCTGGTCGCACTGATAACGGGCTCCTTTTTCGCTGTGGGATTCTTCTGGCGTGTCTGGTACGACAGCAGCACTGCGTTCCGCGAATCAAGAGGCGATCTACTCGTCGCAAGCCTTCGGGGTCATGAACCTGCCTGTGCTACGACTATCTACGATTGCAATGGTGAACAGCTGGCGATAGCATTCGTCGAGAACCGGTATCCCGTAACTCTCGATGAAGTCTCACCGTGGGTGATCAGAGCCCTGGTTGCCAGCGAAGACAAGACCTTCTTCGAGCACAGCGGTGTAAGCATCCGGGGTATTCTCCGTGCTGCATGGCATGATATCCGAACCGGGGAAAGACATGGCGGCAGCACGTTAACACAACAGCTCGCAAAGGGTCTCTTCCTCGTTCCGGACCAGACGGTTCAGCGCAAGATACAGGAAGCCTTCATTGCCATGGAGATCGAACGGCAGTTCTCGAAGGAAGAGATCCTGGAAATGTACCTGAACCTGGTCAATTTCGGTTCCGGAGCCCGTGGAATCGAAGCGGCCGCACGAACGTATTTCGGCGGGATCTCCGCTGCGGAACTGACACTGACTCAGGCTGCGATGCTGATCCGGATGCCCAAGAATCCCAGTGGTTTCAACCCCTTGAGGAATCCCGAACGTTGCAGAATCCAGAGGAACATTGCGATATCCATGCTGCGTGAAGAAGGCTACATCACACAGGCTCAGGCTTCCGATGCGATGAGCATGCCGCTTGCGGTCGATGTGCATCGCCCCGAGATCGAACAGGACTGGGACTACTTCACCGAGCACGTGAGACAGTATCTCGTTGCCAGGTACGGCTGGTCTGCGGTGTACGAACAGGGACTCGTCGTGTACACCACGATGGACCCCGATCTTCAGGAGTATGCCCACATCGCGCTGGACAGTATTCTGACACTGAAAGAGCCCGTCTGGGATCCGATCACTGATACCTGGGAAGCCGATCCCGAGCGGCTGCGGTTCGAGAGTTCCTACGCGTACTGGCAGGCCGTGGAGGATACGATTTCGGGAACGCCGGATTACATACAGGGAGCCGTTGTAGCCGTTGATCCGAACACAGGATACATTCTGGCAATGGTCGGCGGGCGCGATTTCTCCGACAGTGAGTTCAACCGGGCTGTCCAGAGTCAGAGACAGCCAGGGAGCTCGTTCAAACCATTTGTCTACGCGGAAGCGATCGAGCAGGGCTGGTCGCCTGGAAGCGTGATTCTCGATCAGCCGGTTGTAGTCGACCTGGATCCCGGCACGTGGCGTCCCCGGAACTACGACAGGACGTTTCACGGCATGGTCACACTCAGGATTGCACTGGCAAGGTCGTTCAACGTGTCGGCGGTCAGACTCGGAATGGCTGTCGGTATCGAGGCCGTTGCCGCCAGAGCTTCTGCGATGGGAATCGACTCCTGGCTGCCTATCGTGAATTCACTTCCACTGGGCAGCAGCATGGTGAATCCACTCGAAATGGCAAGGGCATTCATTCCTTTCGCAACCGGCGGCATTGCGAGAAGAACCACTGCGATTCTCAGGGTTGAGGACAGATACGGGAATCTGCTCGAGAGCAACGAACAACCCGATCCCGGGCGCAGGGTTCTCAGCCTTACGGGTGCTTACCTCATGAATTCGATGCTTCAGAGTGTTTTTCGAGCGGGAACGGCCGTCTCCGCACACTGGTACTGGGGTGGACCGTACGCCGGCAGGGAGGCCGGCGGAAAGACCGGCACTACGAGCGATTACGCGGATGCATGGTTCGTCGGATTCACGCCCGATCTTGTTACTGCCGTCTGGGTGGGCTACGACAATCATATCGTCCATATGAGGCTTCAGAACGGAAGGGGGCAATCCGGTTCGAGTATTGCGCTGCCGATCTGGAACGGTTTCATGAGAAGAGCCTTTGCCGAAGCAGATCCATCAGATGCTCCCGAATTCCCCGGGCCGGAGGAGAACACGATCGATAACACGGTTATCTGCTCGGTATCCGGGCTTCTTGCCAATGCTGCCTGTGCCGAGAGAGCGGTGAACGAGCTTTTCTGGCACGGCACGATGCCGACAGCGAACTGCATGATCCATACCGACTCATCATTCTTTGCCTCGGATTCGACGATTCCTGATTTCACGGAGTTCGACAGGGACTTCAGAACGGGAGGGAATGTCTTCTGATGGGTTTTGTTCACGTCGTGCTCTTCGTCCTTCTCGCAATAGTCTTCTACCTTGCCTGGAGACTCATCCGGTCTCCCTACTGGAAACAGCGCCAGCTGAAAAAAGCTTCGGTGATGGCTGCACGCGGCGATATCGATGGAATGATCGGATACCTCGAAAAGAATCGGAACACGCGATCCGTTTCCTGTCCTCTGTCGAACGCACTTATCTACTTCCTGATCAGAGCCGGGAGACTGGACGAGGCAGAATCAGTGATACTGGATGCGATAGAGAAGGGGGATTCCAGCGGCATCGCCATTGCCCAGCTCGGTTACGTATCCGCTGACCGCGGTGAAAAGGGAGCCGCAGAGGAGTACTATCGCAGGGCCATCAGGAAGGACGATTCCCTCAAGAGCACGCTTAACGTGAACCTTGCCGCCCTGTTGATTGAATCGGGAGAACGGCTGGACGAAGCCGAAGAGCTTCTGCGGGAAGCCCTCGAGCATCGGGAGGGCAATGCAAAGAGCGGAGTCCACGTTAACCTCGCGCTTCTCCACATGAAGAGGAATGAACCCAGGGAGGCTCTTGTACAGGCGCTTACAGGATACGAACTGATGCCCGGAGCCGGTTTTACAAAGCTGAGCCGTGCTCAGGCTCTTGCAGTCGCCGCCAGGGCTTATCGATCACTGGGAGACACTTCCGAAGCCGCGAAGATGGCGGGCAAGGCAATAAAACTCCTGGAAGGTCTTCCGGGAACCGACAAACTCGCCGAAGAATTGCGGCATCTGTCCGAAACCCCTGAGTAACCACCCCTGGGAGGCATTCCGTTGAAGAAGGCATTCTGGTCGGTCGTTCTTGCAGTTGCCGTCTACACCGCGATGGTTCTCTTCTCCGATGCCCGTCACGTGGGGCAAGCGGTTTCGATGATCGATCTCCGCTGGATTCCGCTGTTCTTCCTGATCCCTCTGGTCAACTACTTCCTCCGTTTTCTGAAATGGCATTACTTTCTTCATCGAATTGACGTCGATCTCTCGTTTGGAAGAAGCCTGCAGGTTTTCGTGTCAGGCTTCGCCATGACGGTGTCTCCCGGCAAGCTGGGAGAACTCCTAAAATGCTATCTCCTTCGAGACAGGGAAGGGCTCCCGGTCTCGCGAACCTCGCCCGTCGTAGTCGCCGAGAGAATCACGGACCTGATCAGCATGATACTCATTGCCTTTGCGGGTATACTCCTCGTCGGAGGCAGGGCAGGGCTCATCGCCGTAACTGCGGGAATCATGCTCACCGCCGCCGTGATGTACGTGCTTCTTCACGGAAGAGCGTTCAGGGTGGTGAGCGGCTTTCTTTGCAGGATTCCACGCCTGGGGAAACACCGGGAGAGCTTCGATCACTTCCAGGAGACCTGTGCCCGCTTGCTCGATGTAAGAAGTCTTCTGGTGTCGGTGCCGCTTGGTGTGCTGTCATGGGGAATAGAGGCACTGGTCCTGTGTGTCGTCGCAGGCGCACTGGGATACAATCTTCCGGTCGGAGTGGCACTGCTGGCCCATTCCGCAGGAACCATTGCCGGGGCTGTCTCCATGATTCCCGGAGGCCTCGGACTCACTGAAGTAACCATCGATGGAATCCTCACGTCCGCGATACCCGTTTCGGAAGCAACCGCGGTAACCCTTATTATGAGGTTCGCAACCCTCTGGTTCGCCGTGCTGCTGGGCGTAGTTACCCTTGCTGTTGTGAAGAGGAAGGAAAAGCGGATCAGCGGGGTTTGAGAAGAGTACCAGGCGTTTGTTCAGGGCAGCACGATGGCGTGAGCGGCGCGGGCAAAGAAGGCCTTGCATTCATTCCAGTCAAATGGCTCCAGCATTCTCGGCATGGGTTCGTTCTCCGCATCAGAAAAATAGGTCAGGCTCTTGAGTATGTGATATGTGTTCATCCGGGATGAACCGTACTTGCGGGGAAGAAGCTCGAAGTAGTCAAGCAGTGAATATTCGTGGCGGAGAATCGTATACAGATCGACAAAGTCTTTACGGCTGCCACGGTTGGATATAGCGACCAGTTTCATCAGAGCGATGTCGCGAAGCTCGGCTATCTCGAAGAAACGATACGGAGTTCCGTCGAAGATGAATGGATCCCGCACCCGGAAGAACGATAGTTTTATCCCCGCGAGGAGGACGGTCAGAGTGTGATCAGCCTCCTGCAGTGTTTCGTAATCGCCGTACCGCCCGAGTGATTCGTGCAGTACCCTCACGTCCAGATCGTCGGTTCGAAAGAAATCCAGATCGTCCGAGACACGGTGTCCCTCCCGAAGCGCCAGAGCAGTGTCGCCTGCCAGAACCCAGTCCTCCAGGAGCGGCGATGGATTTGCTTCAATATCGTTCAGCAGTTCCAGGATTCGTTCCGATAGGACCTTTTCGTGCATGGCATTCCTTCTTTTTTCAGCATCTGGTTCCAGAATTCCTCGGTCTTTGGTGAGAGTCTGGACCGGGATACGATTTCAAGAAAACGATGGTGGCCCATAAGATCCCTTAGGATCTCAGTGTCCTCCAGCTGACCGTATTCGAGAACGCGTTCCACGACCCAGACCGGATGATTCTTCAGCTCTCCTTCGTCGAAGTCACAGTCCCAGAAAAGCCTTTGCAGGCGCTTGATCGCCTCGTGTCTGGTGATCTTTCCAGTTGAACGAGCCTCAAGTGGTACCAGATCAACTAGTAGTTCACACCCGAGAGCCATTGCCAGTTTTCTCAGTGTTGACGTTTCGAATCGTGTCCAGCCGTTCTCATAACGTGATAGAGTTGCAGGCGATGTATCCGCCCGCCGGGCAAGCTCGGAGAGTGAGAGCCCGCGGTCCAGACGTCGTTGTTTCAGCTGTTCTGAAATCGAAACCATTTCCTTCATGCTATTATCATGCATGATAATATATAGAAAGTCAAACACTTGAATAGCAGATTGATGACGGTAGCTGCAGCCTCTTTGCACTGTCAGAAACTGAGTGAATGCAGGATGCTCTGATCAAACGGGGAAGCCTACGGGCTGTCATCCTCTCCCAGACACTCGGTCTCCCCTGATTCATCTAACTCGACAAGAGTGTTCTCATCCATCAGAAACGAAGTATCGCTGAGAACCTTCCGCAGATGCACCAATGACCAGTTGCCTTCATGTCTCCCGATCCCATGCATGAAAAGAGGGAAATGCACGAAATCAATCGTCTCCCCGTTTATCATTGCGGAGTATTTGCCGTTCACAACAACTGCGAAAGGGAAATGAGTATCAGGCAGGTTGTAGAGCTGAATCAGATCGATCGAGGCTGAATCGGTGATGATATGATAGATGATATCATATTCTTCCGCAAACTCAGCCAGTACTGCATTCGTCTGTTCCATGGTCTCCAGCGATGGTGGAAACTCCTTGTAGAACACATCGACTGTATTGATTGATGTCTGTGATGATATTGCCTGTAACACCGTCAATGAGAACGTAAGCACACTGCACATGATGCCCTTTCCCTCAGGTTGAACTTCCTGGCTCGAGGTTGAATATACACAGCCACAATCGAATGAATTATCAGTTCAGGCCAGGCGTAGACTTCCCACTCAAGAGGACACTTCATACTCCCAATGGAAACAGATGAAGACCTCAGGTGCAAACACTACGACCTTCTTTCAGTCTGGTACCCCGTAGTTGATACTTTTCGAACTCTTGCCAGTGTTGGGAATTGAATTCGAGAATGTAGATCTGTTACCCTGAAGGAAATGTTTTTCGGACTCAGATTACAGAGGTTTGATCAGAACTGCATCTTGATTGAACCCCAGGTATCTCGTTCGAGAGCTGGATACCATGTATCCTGGATGATGCGGAACATATCGGTAGGATCGTATCCCGTGGTTGAACCGGGTACCCAACCACTGCCGATGTCTCTGTAGCACTCCGTGTCGCTGACTTCATCATCAAGGATGCAATAGAAGTTGATGCCGTCGGTACGCTGGATTGTAGTCCAGTAGGTTACACCAGACAGTGCTGTGAAGAAGAGAGGGATATCGGTAAGATCAGCAACCGTCATGTAAATAGGGTATCCGGCAAACGTCACACCGATGTCGGTGTGTATAAGATTGGAGCCGTTAATGGTCCCGTCCCAGAGTTCGGTACCTGGACCGGGAGATGCATCTGCCCAGAAGTATGCGTCGACTGAAGTCGGCATCGTGCCGGTGCTGAGATCCCAGAATGTGAGAATTTCAATGTAAGCATCCCATGAAGATGTGAAGTCATCAGCACACCAGTAGTCTGTGAAGATGGCAAAGGCAGTGCTGTAGGCATGCTCGGGATCGTACGCATTTGTGTCGACTATCCCATCGCTAGCAGGTAAAGGATAAGGGGTACCAACGAAACGGCCTTCCATCGATGAGTCAGCAAGAATGAGTGACACGAGGATCATCAGACAGACGAGAGAAGACTTCATGATAAATTAACCTCCTTTCGCTATCTTATTCTATTGTGGTAAGATAAGGTCCTCATGTCAAGAACAGTTGATCCCTGATTCCACTACCCCTGACGGGAAATACTTGCAACTCGCTCTGGGAATGGTTACTCAAGGTGAGTAGAGTATAAACTAGGCTTCAGCCAAGCTTCACACACCTTCTGACTGTTTGTTCTCCACCTGCATCCAGCACGATCAGGTAGCAGCCGTTCGGCAAAGATGGATCAGGATTCCAGACAGAAGTGTTTTCGCCTGCTGATATTGAACTACTTTCCAGATTCTCAACCAGCCTGCCGGATAGGTCGTAGACTGACAACCTGACTGGCGCTGTTTCGGGAAGATTGTAGCTGATGCTCAGACTGGATGAGAAGGGATTCGGGCTGGTGGACAGGCCAAGAAGGTTAGAAGACTCCAGGTTGATCCCTGTACCAGTAACGGTGAAGTTGATGGTGTCTGCCGCAACAGCAACCCTCGTTGAAGGATGTCACTATGAGCTCGTTAGCTCCCACCTGAGCAAACAGATCGTCCAGGTATGTGTACTTGAGACCTGCACCAAAAGCGTAAAGGTTCCCATCAATCGCAGGGATGTATACAACCCCATCAGTGATCGCTGGACTGCCCTGGAAGCGATCCATTATCCGACCTGATGTGGTCAGTCGGTGTTTCGAACTGCTGAAACCGTGTTTCCCTCGGTGGTATTTCCCTGTGGTATTTCCGTGCTGCCCGAGGAAAGAACAGTCGGGCGCATCTCCCAGGGAATCCTGCCCTGATTTCCTGAAGATGGTTTCTAACCGCCATTGAGGCGTCATCCTGGGCTGTAGGTGCTGGTTTCAGCCTGCTATTCGTTGAGAACACAGGGAATGCGGTTCCCCTGAATGGGGTTGTGTTTCCTTCGTCAACCGCCCTGATGTTCGGTAACGAAGCCGAAGGGATTTCTCCAGGGGTATGAACTATTTCTTCCGGGGCGGTCGTGATTTCCTGGACCGGGAAAGAAAGTGCGTGAATGTCTCTTCGGCGGCGGTCTTGGTGGAATAGGAGATGCTGAGCTGAAGACTCAACGGATGTAGCCCAGGTCCCTAAGATCCCGCTGCATTGCACCTTCAATATCCACGTATGGAGCCGAGGCATAAGGGGGTGTCCCATAATACCATTCCACCCCGGCCTTCATTGCGGAATCAGGTGTAATCGGGGTTTGCTCTTCCGGGTCGGTCGAGAGGTTATACTGTTCTATAATGTCATCATCAACACTCCATATTATTTTTCTATCTCCATCAACCAGGCTCGCCAGGTCGCCCCCATGCCAGAGGACATTACTTGCGGGTACAGGTTCTTCCTGGAAGTTTTCCGAAAAAAGAGACGCTGTTTCTGTTTCAATACCCGCAAGGGCCAGGACTGTTGGAAAAATATGAATCTGGCCGATCGTTTCGTCAGACCTGAACCCGGAGGGAACTCCAGGTCCTGCGAAAACAAGCGGAACATGGCAGACTTCCTGGTACAGGGTTCTTCCGTGCTCAATTCCGCCATGTTCAAGGAATTCCTCTCCGTGGTCGCCCACAACCACAACGATGGTGCTACTCAGCAGTCCCTGGGCATCAAGTGAATCAAGCATTCTGTTCAGTTCAAAGTCACAGTAGGCTATCTCGCCATCGTAAAGTGCGATAAGGTTGGCAATGCCATCGGGTGGAATGGTGTCTGTTCCGGAGTTCACCGCATTAAGTTCCGACATCCCTCCCCAGTCGCTGTTGTAATCTCCCTGGTAACCAGGATCAGTAAAAAGGGTGTTCCAGGGGTCGGGAGGGTTGTAGGGAATGTGGGGATCAAAAAAGTGTACAGCTGCAAAGAAAGGTCTCTCAGCGCTCCTCCCTTCAATCCATTCAAGAAACGCGTCCACCGTTTCACCGGCTGTGCGTATGCGTGTCTCGGAAGCAAGAGCCGGACAACAGTCGAAATGATCGAAGCCCCGGTGAAAACCGAAATCAGCATTCATAAAAAAGACATTGAAGAAGGCCGCTGTGGAGTACCCCTGAGCCTTGAAAACATGCGGCATCCATGGGATTTCGCGGGAGACTCCGTAGAAAGCATCGCACTGCAGACCCGCCATATGTTCCCGGGAATTTTTGCCCGTAAGGATTGAAGCCATTGCAGGAAGAGTCCATGAGGACTGGCTCTGGCATGAAGAAAAGAGCGCGCCTTCAAGGGCAAGGCTGTCAATCGTTGGAGTCAGGTTTCTGTGATAATCCATGTAACCCAGACGGTCTGCCCTTATTGTATCGATCAGCACAAGAAGCACATTTGGCCTTGAATCCTTCTGGAACCCGCAGGACAGTGCACCTAGGGCCAAGACGAGTGATAACCATTTCCCCGTTTTCATCTTTCCTCCCTCAATGCCAGGCAGCGAGCCAGTTCCCGCCCCGGTCGATCTCAACGGAAAGGGTCACGTCCAGATGAAAGGCACGTTCCATTTCCTCCCTCAGAACCGTTTCACCCGCTTCCGCCAGTCCTGGCGGGCACTCCACAGCAAGTTCATAGTGAACCTACATAATCAGATGGGCTTCGGGAAGCACTGCTGCAAGGCGGTCATGAATCCGAAGCATGACCAGCTTCACTTGTCCGCAGCCGAATCCTGAACCGTAGTGTTCACTGCTATCCTTTCAAGGTGTTTCCTGTTCTAATCCCTGGCTCCTGCAAATTCACTGACATTCCTTCTTCTGCCCAGGATCGTTTGGGTCTCACCCGCCAACCGCCTCTCGCAACGAACTCTCCCTGATCTTGCGATTACATTGCCCTCCATCACCTTACGGGAGATACCGCAATAATCGCCAAGAACCTTTCGCAATCCTGTGATCTACGCCAGGGAGCTGCTGCAGGAAATGTGTTTCGGGTTCACTCAACAAAGGTCTGATCAGAGCTGAGTCTTAATCGATCCCCAGGTGTCGCGGTCGAGAGGTACAGTACCCTCGATGATGCGGAACATGTCTACAATAGCGCCTCCAGACGAACTAGGATACCAGCCGCTACCGGTGTCTCTGTAGCAGACTGAACCTCTTATTTCATCATCAAGGATACAGTAGAAGCT
>CBDUZS010000069.1:0-12170 GCA_965371785.1 uncultured bacterium | reverse complement strand
GCTGCTTTTCCGTAAATAATGAAAACCGCGGGGAGCAACGCCCCCCGCGGTAACACACTATTTGCACAGAGGTTAGAAGCTGGTTTTGATCTCACCCCAGGTGGACTGGTCGAGTGCTCCGGGAGTCCAGTCGATGCTGAGTTTGTAGAGATCAGTATTCTGGGGATAGAGCCAGAGGAACTCGCCATCGTAGTCGAGACCACCAGCACCATCCATGTCCTCTTCCACGAATTCACAGGACCATACCGGGGTCATGTCAACGCTTCCGTCCGGATTGATATCGAAGATGAAGATGTTGTCTGCATCAACGATCTGGCAGCAGACGAAGAGGTTCATACCGTACACTGCCATACCAGAAACGCTTGCGAAAGCCGCCGTGGTCCAGGAAACGGAAGTCTCGCTTCCGGTGTACGTTCCCCATCCGATCTCATCAGGGGGATAAAAGGTGGAGCCGTATATGAACCCATTGCCGGCCCCTACACCGCAGACTCTGTCCCAAGCGCCGGGACCGTCGATGATCTTAACGAAGTTACCAGCATCATCGAAGACGCCGATTCCGCTGTATCCCCAGTGACCGAAGAACCATTGGCTGCCACTGCTGTACTCGTCGCAGTATCCTTCATCATCGGGATCGATGCCATCTGTAATGGGGAAAGCGTTTCCGGTGGCAATGCCAGTGGATAAGTCGTACTCGTAGTTTTCAAGTGCACTCCAACTCTGGATCCAGCCTCGATCAGTAAGATCGTCCTGGAGAGCCATCCCGTATCCACCTGAAAGGTCTATAATGATGACATCCTCGACCGTATAGGTTCCTTTGAAGAGTGAAGGTGAGTTATGCCCCGGAGCGCCGGATCTGACTTCGGCAAACGCCATCAGGGCTACACATAGCATGAGCATTACTGCAATTTTCATTTCAAACTCCTTCTCATTTAGTCATCGTCAAGAAAACAAATCTCTGATGACAACCTGCATCAGGATTATACCAGAATTATGCTGACCGTCTATACCCGGGAACCGATTTTCTGTACGTTTCGATGGAGTCCTCGAAGGCTGATGTTCATCCCGGGGGCAATCCTTTGAAGGCTGGAAGCCCGGAAGAGCGAGAGTATTAGCTCGTTCTCAATGCCTTCGATGCTGATCCTCACGATGCTGTCGGGGTCGAGATTCCTCAGAGACGATTCGAGCTTTCTTTCCGCTTGCAGAAAACTAATCCCGTCGAAGCGTATTGCGAGGTCGACCATGGGCCTGCAGTCGAGCGGAAAGACCTCCCGTCGCGATAGTCTGCCGACACCATCGGTGGTAGGTTCGAGTTCGAGGATCATGTAGCCCTTCGTCTCGTTCTTCTCTGCGAAAGATGTCCTCTCCGTCGATCCGGGGTAGATGACCGGAGACGAGCCTCCCTCGATGATCTGGTGAGGATGGAAGTGGCCCGAAAGAACCGATGCGAACCCATGTGGAATCATCTCCAGGGGGATGATGTCCTCCCCTTCCCTGAAGACGAAGCCAGAGGGACCAACCGTCGCACCCTCGACCGTCTGGTGTATGCACAGAAGACGGATGTCGGTTCTCCCTTCCGTCCATCCCGTCGACTCCAGCAGTCGGGAGAAGCGGCTTCTTATCCCGTTTCTTACGCAGGGAAAACCTGCGAACGCGACCTTCGAGCCGTTCAGGTCGAGCAGGAACGTCGCCGCTTCGTGGAAAACATGAAGACCGGGATGATTCCAGAGCAGCGGGAAGGGAATGGCAGAGCGTTCGTGGTTACCGGGAACGATCAGGAATGGAATTCCTTTTCGAGTGACTTCGAGAATCCGGTCAATTGCCATCTGGATAAGACCTGCCTGCACACGGCTTCGGTAAAAAACGTCGCCACCATGGAGAACGACATCGACCTCACCCCGGAGGGCAGGCTGGAGGGCTGCTTCGAAACTCCTCCAGAAATCCGGTCCCCTTCTGCGCCGAGTCGAACGTGGCCTGGCAGGCATGTCGAATCCGAGGTGCGTATCGGAGAGAAAGAGAATCTTTACCACTGGACCGCTAGACCATTTCAAGAAGCCCGGCCAATGCCTCACCATGGAGCAGTCTACCGGTGGGAAGCAGAACTGCCGCATGATTGCCGGAGCCGCAAATTCTCCTGATCTCGGAGGTGAGCACTCGAAGGATATCGTAGCCCGTTCGATTGAGCACCGGAATATGCCTTTGCAGCGGGAGGGGCACGGGGTCTGCGGGCGGCCCGTCGTCAGCGGAGCATTCCCCGGAGAGGGCAATTCCTCCGTTCCTTACGACCACGTAACGCATCCGATCCGGTTCCGGGGCTGATAGTGTCCAGGCGAGAGTGGACCATGCCATGAGCCTGAACCACCGAAGGCGCCTTTCCTGCAGCGCTGTGTCGGCAATGGACCATTGAAGAATCGAGCAGAGGTTCTCGGCATCGAGAACGACCGGTTCTTCCGATCGAGGGGTCTCATCTGCGGTATCCTCGAGCTTCTCCTCTTCCTTTCTTCGGAGCCTGTCCAGCCAGAGGTCTCTCCCGAACCTGAGCATTTCTCGAAAAACCGGAACACGTTTCTCCCGATTGAAATTTTCCTCAAGGAGTGACAGGCCTTCCTGGAGGGCATCAGTCTCCATCGAAAAATGCTCGAGCTGGAATAGCGACATCATCCTGGATTCCTCGAACCGGGTTCTTCCGGAGAGAAGATTCATCAGCTCGCGCAGCCTGTCATGGCCCCCGCGAGAAATGAATGGACCGACAGGACAACTGCCGGTCGGCAGGTTACTCCATTCGAGCATGTCAGGTGATCTGAACCAGAGTTTCTCGTCACCGGATCTCATCGACCTGTTGTACGGCGGTTTGTGCTCTCTGATCAGTCTGCATTCGAGAACCGCGGCCTCGAGAGGGCTGCCGCACTGTGTGATGCGCAGGTCGTGGATCTGGGTAACTAGCTCGAGCGTCTTCCCATCGGCCTTTCTCTTCGTGAAATAGCTGTTCACTCTTCGTCTGAGAGAAGCAGCCTTGCCGATGTAGAGAATCTTTCCATCCCTGCCCAGAAACGTGTATACCCCTGGATAATCGGGGAGACCAAGCCTTTTCTCACGGGGAAGCGCATACGTTCGCTGCTGCTTCCCGGACGGAGGGGGTTCTTTGAGCCATTCATGCAAACCTGCGAGTGTCGAGATACCTCTCGAATCGAGCTCGTCTACCATCTTCCGCCAGACAAAGGCTGTTGCATCTACGTGGCTCTCCGCCCTCCGCAGCTCGGGAACGGTTCTGCCCAGAAAACCGGACAATGCGTGAAGCCCCTTTCTCGGAAGACCGGGATAGAGCCGCAGGGCAATTTCTCTGGTGCAGATCATTCCTTCGGGGAAGACGCGATTGAAACCCGAATTTCCCGAAAGACTCCTGAGCCAGGTCTCTTCGAACCTGGCGAAATGGGCAACCGGAGTAACAGCATCTCCGGTAAAGCCCGAGAGCGCCGCGGTGAACAGCCACCATGCCTCTTCCGGATGAATCGCGCCCTGAAGCATTTCTTCGGTGATGCCGGTTAGCGATGTTATTCTGCGGGAAACCGTTTCGCCAATCGGAAGCCTCAGGGGAAAGCAGGTTATGCCGTCCTTGTGAAATGGCGAGCCTGCGGATGTCAGAGCCCATGCGAGTTCGATGAGATGGCCGTGATCAGGGGTTGCTCCGGTTGTCTGGCAGTCTATGACAACGACTTCGAGCTTTTTAAGACTGTTGCCCATCAGGACCTCCGGACGTAGACGATACTAAACATAAGTTTACCTGCAGGTGAAGACAAGTTCGTCTTACGGCACCCGGAAAGAGGGATGTTGTATACTCCAGGCATCTTCCCCCTCCTCTCCCCAGCATACGGAAGGACGTTCACATGGAAGATCTGCAAAAACTTCTTCGTGAGATCCGGCCGAAAAAGCTGCTCGATGTCGCCACGGGAGCAGGGAACTCCATGGCCGCAGCACTCGAGATATGGCCCGACTGCACCGATTTCACAGGGATTGACATTTCCGACAAAGGATTCGAACAGGCTCTGGAACGCTTCTCAGAAGACGGTAGGTTCAGTTTCTCGGAGATGAGCGCATCCTCCATGGACTTCCCGGACGGGACCTTCGATGCGGTGATGATACTCAACTCCCTGCACCACCTGGAAAACCCGGAAGAAAGCCTCGTGGAGATGTACAGGGTGCTGGCCCCTGGTGGCCGTCTCTGGATAAGCGAGATGTACAGGGACGGGCAGAGGCCGACACAGATGACCCATGTGCTATTCCATCACTGGTGGTCGAAGGTCGACAGGCTCAAAGGGGTCAGTCACAACGAGACCTTCACCCGGAACGAGCTGAGAGCACTCGCTGCCCCCCTCTATTCAGAAAACATCGACATTCTCGATGACCACGGCGATGATGACACGGCACACGATCCGGAGCATTTCGAGCACTTCGAAAAGGCGTTCGAGTCCTACGGGAAGAAGTACGCCGATCTTCCCGAGAGAGATGAACTGGATGGAGAGGGAAAGGAACTCCTGCAGAGGGTTCGCGAGGTCGGCTTCGCCCGCGCAAGTCAGCTCAATCTGATTGTCAGGAAGTAGGGACTCTTTCCGTCTGCCTGCGCTGGCGCCTCCGGTGCCACCCTCCAAGCATGACGTAGAGCACGGGAAGGACCAGCAGAGTCAGAGGCGTTGCCACGATGAGTCCCCCAATGACCGTCCGGGCCATGGGAGCCCACATCGCTGTGCTGCTGCTGCCGCCCAGGGAAAGCGGAACGAGGGCGAGTATCGTTGTTGCAGCGGTCATGAGTATGGGCCTCATCCTCGTCTTCCCCGCGATTATCACCGCTTCCCTGGCATCGAGCTTTCTGGATCGGCGGATCTGGTTGGCGTAGTCCACCAGAACGATGCCGTTGTTCACAACAATGCCAGTCAGCATCAGGACTCCAACCAGGGAGGTAATGCCCAGGGTCATCCCCATGAGCAGGTGTACCCATATTACGCCTATCATGGCCATGGGTATTTCGAATATCAGGATGAAAGGCTCCATCAGCGACTCGAACTGCGAAGCCATGACCATGTACACCAACAGGATGGCTACACCAATGGCAAGAGCCATGCTTCCGAAAGCCTTCTTCTGATCGATCAGCTCACCCGTGATTTCCCAGCGGTGATCTCCCATATCAAGGGTGTCCATCATCGCTTCCACGTCTTCCCCTACGTCTCCAAGGGCACGGCCGTCTATCCTGCAGGAGACGGTAACCATCCTGCTCCTGTCCCTCCTGCCGATGCTTCGCGGAACCAGAGTGTTCTCGAAGCTCCCCCAGGATTCCAGAGGTGCACCCAGTGCCGGAAGCGCGGCCACAGCCTCCCTGGATGATCTGAAAACTTCCGAGTATCTGAGGTTGACGTCTATTTCCTCATTGTCATCGAAGTAAGACGTTGCATCGCGACCGAGTATGCCAATTGTCATCTCGGATGCGATTGCCGCGCGTGAGACTCCCCGAAGTGTAAATACGGTCTGATCCGGCACGAAATCGATGTGAGTGTTCCACTCGTCGAGGGATGAAGTCACATCGACGGTGCCGGGAATCCCCTCCATCCCGTTCTTCACTCTCTCTCCGAGGAGTTGCAGCTCGATGAGATCCGAGCCGTAGATGACAACTTCCACCGGGTATTCACCGGCAATAGGCATGTTCGATTTTATGATGAACTCGATCCCGGGAACGCCGTTTACCACTTCCCGGATCAGGACTTCGTACTCCTCGAGTGAGAGTCTCCTCTCCCCCTCTGGTGCGAAGTAGAGGCTCAGCTCAATCTTGCTGGTCGCATCGGATCCGAAGAAGGCTCCCATTCCCTCGGCTCTGCCGACGTCCAGCCATGAATGGGAGAGATCACCAGGTTCTATTACGGCGAGGACGCTGTCCTCTATCGCCAGAGCCATGCTGTCGGTGAACGTGAGATTGGTGCCCTGTGCCAGACCGATCTCTATCTGCATGATGCCTTCCTTGATGTCAGGCATGAACGACTTGGGAATCGTCCCGAAGCCGGTCATTGAAACCAGGAAGATTGCGATCACGGGCAGCAGAACCTTCCACCTGTGGGCGGTTCCCCAGGATACGACTCGCGAGTAGACGATCTCAAGGCGGGTGATCGCCTCCTGGATTCTTCCGAGGAAGGAGCGCCTGCTGTGATGCCTGACCAGCTTCTCCGAGAAGGATGCCAGGAGCGGTATGAGTGTCTGCGACACGAAGAGTGATATGAAGAGAGCACATGCGATGGTGATGCTGAGGTCGCGGAAGAGCTGACCGGTCAGACCCCTGACGAACAGCATGGGTATGAATACGGCGACGGTGGTCATCGTGGAGGCTGCCACGGCCATACCCACCTGCGTAGCTCCCCTGTCCGCTCCCTCTACCCTTCCTGCACCCTCCCGCCGGAACCTGTTTATGTTCTCGAGCACGACCACGGAGTTGTCCACTATCATCCCGATTGAGATGCTGAGGCCGGCAAGTGACATGATGTTCAGGTTCACGCCGAACATGTACATGGCGGCAAACGTCGCGATGAAGGAGAGGGGCATGGATATACTCACGATCCCGGCATTGACCGCGGACCCAAGGAAGAGGAACAGAACGGCGGCTGCCAGGAGGATGGCCTGCACACCGGTCCAGCTCAGGCTCATCATGGAGTCGATGACGAAGTCCTTCTGGGAGTATACGATCTCGGTGCTGAAGTAGTCGCCATAGTCACCGGAGACATCGGCAATAGCCTCTTCCAGCCTGGCACAGGTGTTGACGGTGTTCGCGTCAGAGCTCTTCCGGAAGATGATGACGACGGTTTTCTCTCCGTCCAGGTAAACGTTGTTGGACCTCTCCCTGTGCCCGTCCTCAACCTCTGCAACGTCTCTGAGCCTGACTGGAACCCCACCGTGCGTACCGACGACCAGCTCCCGGATCTGGTCCAGGTCGCTGAAGCCGGACAGAACACTGATCGATATCTCGGTGCCTTCCGAGTCGATCTCCCCACCCGGCTGGTCGCCGCTCACTGCGGAGAGCGAGGCGTAAACCTGTGAGATCGGTATTCCCCTCTCCCACAGGAGAACGGGATCGACCGATACGTTGATCTGGCGTACCTCACCCCCGGTCAGTTGTGTCGAAGCCACACCACTGACCCTTCCGAGGATTGGTACGATCTCGTCGTCGATCAGGCGCCTGAGTTCCCCGCTGTTCAGCACGTCGCTCGAGAATCCCAGGATAATGAGTGGTTTCTGACTGGACTCAAGGGCCATGATGAATGGATCCAGAGCCTGTTCCGGCAGCTGGGGCTTCACCCTGTCGACCGCGATCCTGATGTTGTCTTCCGCCTCGTCGATATCGGCGGTGTTCGAGAGCACAACGGTCACCCCGCTGGTCGAGTTCTTAGATGTGGACTCGATGGTCTCGACGCCCTCTACGCCCGAGACGGCGTCCTCTATGATCTCGGTGATCAGACCCTCTACCTCTGAAGGTCCCGCACCGGGAAGCACGGTGACGATTACTACCTCACCGAGGTCGGCCTGTGGAAAATAATCCAGACCGAGTTGTGTCAGCGCGAAGAACCCCGCACCTGCCATGATGAGGAAGATCATGAGGAAGGTGACTTTTCTCTTCACGGTCAATCCGGGAAGACTCATCTGTTCACCACCTCCACAGCAGTACCCTCGTCGACCAGGTGATTGCCCAGCACGATGACGCTGTCACCCGGCTCGATGCCCGAGGTGATCTCCCAGCTGTTTCCCTGCCTTATTCCGGTTTCCACACTTTCGATAAGTGCGATACCCTCACGGATCAGCACGGCTTCCCATGTGCCATTGCCTGTTGGCCTCAATGCCCGTCCCGGCAGAACGATTGCATTCTCTACGGTTTCGAGTGATATGGTCACCATGCCGGATATGCCCGGTACCAGACGATCCGAATCATCTGGAAACTGAACGGTGACCGGAACCAGGCCGGACAAGGGGTCGACTGATCCCGAAGCGGAGACCACGCTGCCGGGGAATATCTCCCCGGTGAAATGTGCAGTGGCAAAGAACGCCGGCAAGCCCTCTCTGATCCACAGTAGATGCCTTTCGGAGAGCAGGAGTTCAGCCCTTAGCACTCCGTCACCAGAAATTGCGATAAGGGGGCCGGAGGCGCGGTTGCCGGTCTTTGCCCAGACCCTCGTCACCCTCCCGTTGAAGGGTGCGGTTACCTGACCGGAGCTGCCGGCTGCAGTCGCCTGCTGGTAGCCTGCCCTGGCAGAGCTCAGGGCAGCCCGGGCGGATTCGGCCGCCGATACGGCTGCTTCGTATTCGCTTGGGCTGAGGGCTCCGGAAAGGAAAAGATTTTCCGCCCTTGCCATGTTCGATTCGGAGTACTCTGCGGCGGACAGAGCCGCGCTGATCAAGGAAGCTGCCGAGTTCACTGAAGACCTGTACATATCATCTGTTGCCAGGCGAACGAGCACCTCACCCTGGAGGATCGAATCCCCTTCGGCAACCAGGACTTCCTCTATCCTCACCGGGAAGGAAACCGTTACAACGGCTTCCTGAGCTGCTTCTATCCTGCAGGGGGCCATCACTACCCTGGATATCACGTCGGGAGCGGCGACCATGACGGTAACGGGCAGGGGAGGAGTTTCCCTCTCCCTTCCCGGACCACAGGCGGTCAAGAGGATGATAATAACAGCTACTCCGACCGGCAGGAGTTTAGTCTTCATCAGGCAGGATACCCCTCAGGATGATGTCCATCGCACCTTCGATGTATCGCCTGTCCAGCTCCTCTTCACCGACGGATGAATCGAACCACCCTCTGAAGTCCCACTTCGCGGCGAACCAGTGTGTGCAGATGCTCATGAAGAAGACGGGCAGGACTGCAGGATCGAGATCGGAGCGAAGCCTTCCCTCCTCCATCATCCGGACGATGACTCCGATGACCTTCCGCTGGAGATCCTTCGGGCCGGGAGCGGGGCCGCTCCCCTCCAGGTTCAGCCAGGTCATCATTCTTACCATCCCGGGATTTCGCTTCAGGAACTCGAAGAAGCCATCCCTGCCGGCAACGATATCGACCAGGCTTCCTGCGGACTTCTTCGATATCGTCTTGTAGAGCTTCTCTATAAGGTCCGCCATGCTGAACCGATGCTGGATAACCTCTTTCCAGAGGTCCTCTTTGGACTCGAAGTGATGGTAGATGAGGCTTTTCGCTACACCAGCCTCCTCTGCGATCGCGCTCATGGAAGTGCCGGAAAAGCCCTTCTCGACGAATATTTCTTCCGCTGCCTCGAGGATGCTGTCCCTGCCGCTCATAACTATACTCCCAACTGACTGACCGTTCGGTCAGTGAACATACAAACTACAGCACTCACGTCAACGGTGCACTTATTTACTGGCGATCAGTCTGTTGTCCTGCAGGAACTGCAGGTATACGGATGGAGCGGCCATAGCCGGCAATTTTCCCTCGTGAACCAGATCCTCCAGCCTGGCGAGCAGGAGCCCGACCCTTTCTCCACCTTCGCTTTCCGTGTCCAGCCGACGCGCGAGGATTCTACCCAGTTCTCTGGGAAGCAACCGCTGCCCTGCCGGAAACTTCTGGGAGTCGATCCTGCTCCTCAGTTCTGCCAGGTTGCGCAGACCCCTCTCAGTGTATTCATCGGTATGGGCTCTGATATCCGCCTCGGCCAGAAGGAGAAGATCATTCAGCTCCGGGCCAGAGTCTCGAACGAGCCGCCGGACGGCAGCATCGCTCCATTCGGAATCGTAGAGTACTGGCCGCATGTGGTTCCTGACGAGGAACAGGACGGCTCTCCTGTTCCTGCGGGAGAACCTGAAATTCCCGACGATTTCCGCGGCCAGTTCTGCACCGATGTTCTCGTGTCCGAAGTAATGCGGCAAGCCATTTTCGTCGACTGATCTCGCATCTGCCTTGCCGACATCGTGCAAAAACGCTGCCCATCTGAGACAGAGCAGGGGCGGAAGAACCTCTACAACATCAATTGTATGGTTCCAGATGTCTTTTGCATGGGCGATTCCATGTGGAGCATCATCCAGAAGAAACATGCGTTCGAACTCGGGTATCATCTCGACCAGAAGACCTGTATCCTTCAGCAGCTGCAGAGCCTGAACAGCCTTCACGCCATCGGGCTCGGTTAGCATCGCATCGAATTCCTGCTTCCATCGCTCTCTGGAGATTGATAGGATGAGTTTTCTGTTCGCCATTATGGCCTCGCGGACGGATGCATCCAGTTCAAAGCCCAGCCTGCACTTGAACCGAATCGCCCTGAGCATCCGGAGCGGATCCTCCCGGAACGTGATATCCGATTTGCGGGGAGTTCTTACGAGCTTTGCTGTAAGATCTTTCTGACCTCCAAAGGGATCGATCAGCTCTCCCTCTTCGCTCAGAGCCATCGCGTTGAAGGTAAAATCCCTCCTCAGCAGATCCTCCTCCAGGCTGTTCCCGAACACCACATCCGGGTGCCTGGAATTCAGAGGGTAGCTCTCACTGCATCTGTACGTGGTTATCTCGACCTGAATCGTTTCACCCAGGTGTTCGACCAGTGTCGCAACGGTTCCGAATTTCAATCCAATCGGAATGACTTTCAGCCCGTTCTCCTCGAGAATTCTTGCCGTATCCTCGGGTAAGGCGTTCGTTGCGAAATCGACGTCGTTCGAGACCTCGCCCAGCAGCCTGTCCCTTACGTAACCGCCGACGATGTATAGTTCCTGCCCAGCAGATCCGAACAGCCTGAACAGGTCCATTGCTGTAATTTCTGAGATGTCCGCTCCTCCTTCGTAAAACACTCCGCGGTGAATACATGCTTCAAATGGATACGAATGCACAGTCCTGCGGCATCGTTTATAGTAACCGATGTTCGATTCGACACCACTTCCCTGACGGAGAGAGAACCCTTGAAGCTGCTGAAAAACGTTGGAATTCTTCTAAGAGAGACCGGTGAAGTAAGCCTGATTCTCTTCAGGATAATGATTCCGGTAATAATCATCGTTAAGATCCTCCAGGAACTGGACCTGATTAAGTACATCGCGGGTGCCTTCTCACCGGTGATGGAACTCGTGGGCCTCCCGGGCTGTCTCGGGCTCGTCTGGGCCACGGCCATGCTTACGAACACGTACGGGGGAATAGCCGTCTTCGTTGCAATGGCTCCGACGCTTCATCTCAGTGTCGCACAGATAACCGTGATTGCCTCGATGATCCTGATAGCACATTCCCTGGCCGTGGAGATAACCGTCGCCAGAAAAGCCGGGGTTAGGTTACGGTTCTCGATTCCTTTCAGAATCATCTGCGCCTTCGTTCTGGGCTTTATCCTGAATCAGATATTCATGCTGGGAGGCTTTCTGCAGAACGAAGGCAGGATTCTCTGGGAGGCTGCTGCTTCGAACAGCAGCCTTGCAGGCTGGGCTGTTTCCCAGCTAAGGAACCTGGCAACGATATTCATCATAGTACTCTTCCTGCTCTTCCTGTTGAAGCTTCTCGACAGACTGGGAATCACGAAACTGATGAACAGACTCCTCAGACCTCTGCTCACCTCCATGGGTATAGGTGAATCCGCTGCATCGATTACGATAATCGGCCTGGTTCTCGGCATCTCCTACGGAGGAGGTCTCGTAATAAAGGGCGCAAGGTCGGGAGACATCCCGCCAAAGGATGTCTTCTTCGCGGTTTCGATGATGTGCCTTGCCCATGCCATGATCGAGGATTCACTGCTCATGATGTCCCTCGGCGCCAGCATCATCGGTGTGTTCTTCGCCAGGCTCCTGTTCACCTGGCTTGTGATATCCCTGCTGGTTCGCCTCGTCAACAGGCTGCCTGACAGCACTTTCTTCAGATGGCTCTACCACCCTGTAGCCTGATTTCCCTTGGCTCGATCGCTTTGCTCCAGCCTGTTTTCCCGGAGCATACTGATCCTTTATGAAAAGTTCGAGTCCCGTCAGGGGTACCTTTTCTAAATGCTCTATGTCGGAGAGCTGTAAGAGGTTGACTCTCATGGCGTATAAGTAGGTTCTAAGTTCTCTATCGTCTGAGTTCCCCCCATATGGGATCAGTGCTTCCTGTTGTTCCCAACGTTTTGCGCAAAAGCACTTTGCCACATCTCAGTATGAGTTTCAAGTATTTTCTAGCAGTACAAAGAATCTGGCAAGCTCAA